>JADYYO010000413.1 GCA_020853615.1 Thermomicrobiales bacterium | reverse complement strand
GGCAAGGTCGTCAGCGTCATGCCGTACGGCGCCTTCGTCGAGATCCTCCCCGGCAAGGACGGCCTGGTCCATATCTCGGAGCTCTCCGAGGACCCGGCGATCCGCGTCGCGCGCGTCGAGGACGTGGTCAACGTCGGCGACGAGATCACGGTGATGGTGACCGAGGTGGCGCCGAACGGAAAGGTCAGCCTCTCCCGCCGCGCCGCGCTGACGGGCGAGTTGCCCGAGCCAAAGCCAGAGCGGCCGCCCCGCCGCGAAGGGGACCGTGGACCTCGGCGCGACGACCGCGGCGGCCCGCGCGGGCCACGGCATGATGGCCCGCCGCGCCAGCACGCCCACTCCGAGGCCGAGATCCCGAGCCGGCCGGCGGATAGCCGCCGGCGGCCGGGCGGACCGGGGCGCGAGGAGTAGCGCGCGCCGGACCGGCCGACGTTTGCGGGAATGCCTCACGGGTTGGTAGGATCGTGCCAGGAGCGCCATCGATCCTGATGCGCCTGCCAACCCTGGAGTTGCCCCATGGTGATGGTCGATAGCGCGCTCGCGGAGCGGAAGGAAGCGGAGCTTTCCGCCCTGCTCACCGATCTGAAATCGGTCGTGGTCTCCTTCTCCGGCGGCGTCGATAGCAGTTATCTCCTGAAGATCGCGCACGACGTCCTCGGGCCGAACGCGATCGCCGCCACCGGCCTTTCGCAGACGTACGCGCCGGAAGAGATGGATGAAGCCCGGGCGGTCGCCAGTGATATCGGCGCGGAATACGTGCTGGTCGAAACGGCGGAATTGACCGACCCGCGCTATGCCGACAATACGCACCAGCGCTGCTTCTTCTGCAAGAGTGAGCTCTATTCGCGCCTGGCCGACCTGGCGCGGGCGAGAGGCATTGCGTGCGTGGTCGATGGCTCGAACGCCGACGATCTCGACGACTTTCGGCCGGGGATGCGGGCCGCACGCGACCTCGGCGTGCGCAGTCCCTTGCAGGAGATCGGGCTGTGCAAGGCAGAAATTCGTCTCCTCTCCGAGCGCCATGGCCTGCGCACCTGGGACAAGCCCGCGGTCGCCTGCCTCTCGTCCCGATTCGAGTATGGCGATCCGATTACGGTCGAAAAGCTGAGGCAGGTCGCGACCGCGGAGACCGCGCTGCGCAAGCTCGGCTTTCGCGGATTTCGAGTACGGCATATGGAGAGCGCCGCGCGGCTGGAAGTCCCGCGCGAGCAGTTCCCCCTCGCCATCGAACAGGCAGACGAGATCGTCGCGGCAGTGCGCGCGGCAGGCTATCGGCACGTCGTGCTCGATCTGGCGGGCTATCGAAGTGGCAGCATGAATGAGGTGCTGAATGCGCGTCTCAAGCCGCGCGGACTACGGCGTCCGCGCGCTCTTTGAGCTGGCCATGCGCGCCGGCCAGGGGCCGATTCAGAGCAAGGAGATCGCGGCGCGACAGGAGATCCCGGAGGCCTATCTGCATCAGGTTCTCGGGGCACTCAACCGCGCCGGGCTGATCAGGAGCACCCGCGGCCCCCTTGGCGGACACGAGTTGGCTCTGGAACCCTCCGAGATCTCGGTCTTCGCGATTCTGGTGGCGCTGGATGGCGTCGACCAGAAGCCGCACCCCCATCCCGACGGCATCGGACCCTCCGACGTGGTGCACCAGGTCTGGCACCAACTGCAGGAGCAATCCGAGGTAATGCTCAGCTCCATCACGCTCCAGACGCTCGTCGACCGTCAGGCCGAGATGCAGCCCCGCGCCAACTACGTCATCTGAGCCGGCGCACACGCAAAACGCCGCGGCCTCGCGGCCACGGCGTCGCCCTTGGCTCCCCGACTAGGACTCGAACCTAGAACCTACCGGTTAACAGCCGGGCGCTCTACCATTGAGCTATCGGGGATCGCACTGTCTGACCCATTCTACCGCAGGCGCCACCGCCGGCGCCAGCCTCGCGCGCTTCGGTTCCTCAGCCGACCGGCTTGCCACGCTCGCGGTCCGCGTCGCCGCGGCTCCCGGGAATGGGATCGGCCCAGAACGCCTCGCCGCTGCTCCGGAACGGCTCCGTATCCGCGTCGCCATCGTCGTCGCGCTCCGCTGTTGTGGCGCCGCCGCCCGGGAGGAGTTGGCCGAACCTCGATCGCACGCCGGCCGTAAACCGATGCGTTTGGCTCCCCTCGGGGCGTCGGACAGCCGCCTCACCCGCCGTCACGGCAACGCGGTCAGGCCCATCGGCAAGCGCGTCCGTGATCGCATCGAGGTCGTCCGGCTCTATCCCCACCCGCCGCGCCGCGGCCGCAACCGCGCGCCGGCGCCTCGCGCCTGGCGCATCCTCGAGCACGCGAACCGTTGGGGCGCCTTCACCGGCCTCGAGTGCGCCGGATTCGACGGGCACCGCGCAATAGGGACAAACACTCCAGCGGCGGTCGATCAGGCGCGAACAGGAGGGGCAGGGCTCGCGCAACCGGGTCTGGCAATGCGGGCACAGGACGAACTCGGAGTCGACCGAGCGGTGGCAGCCGGGGCAGAGCGGGAGATCGTCGAGATCCTGCAACAGATACTCTTCTTCGAGGGCGCGCTGGAACGTCTGATCGAGCGTCTCCTTCGGCCGCAGGATGAGGTAGAGGAGCAGGCCCGGGATGAAGAAGAGGACGACGAGCAGTGTCGAAAAGACCTGGGTGAAGACGCTGCGGCTGCGGGATTCGATGTCACGGAACGTCCACGCGACGAGCGCGAACCAGAGCGCGACGATATAGGCGATCCCGATCGCCAGCAGAAACTGCGCACCACGCGCCGCGGTTTCAATCACGCATCAAGACTCCCGAATCAAGCGCCGGTCGGGCGCGCATCCCCTAAGCGTACCCTATGCGCTCGAATCGGCGAATCGGCAGAACGTAGACACTTGCGCCGCCGCGCGGCTGCTCGACCGGCCCGGGAATCCAGAATTCGGCGCGTTCGGCGATCGGCCGGATCGGCTCGACCTGCCGCACGCGCCCCCGCGCCTTCGCGGTCACCGCGCCGATGACGTCGGCGACCCGGTCATCATCCACCCCGGCGATGATCGCGGCTGGGCTCTTGCGGCCGACGGCCGCATCCCCCTGAATCTGCGTCGCCGAGACGCCGATCGCGGCAAGCTCCGTGAGCAGCCCGTGCACGTCCGTCGCCTGCACGATCGCCAGCACCAGTCTCACGGCCGCCACCTCACTCCAGACAGCTCGTCATCCTGCGAATCGATCGATGTCGGCTGCCTGGCAAGGACCGGCTCGATGGCGCGCGAGAGTTCCGCCTGCACCAACTCGGGAGCCTGATCGGCGTCGATGACGCGCCACCGACCCGGATCTTCGGCAACGAGCGCATGGTACGCGGACCGCACGCGCTCGTGGAACGCCCGTGACTCGTCGTCGATGCGGTTCGTCTGCCCCACATCGCCGGCGCGCCGGGCCAGTCCAACGTCGACCGGTAGATCGAGCAGGATCGTGATGTCGGACTCGAGGCCTTGCGTCGCCAGCGCCTGGGCCGCCAGAACGTCATCCCGAGGCAGCCCACGGCCACCCCACTGATAGGCAAGTGAGGAATCGACAAAGCGGTCGCAGACGACGACTGCGCCACGCTCAAGCGCGGGGCGAATCACCTCCCGTACATGCTGGGCCCGCGCGGCGGCGAAGAGCAGCGCTTCCGTTTCGGCGCACAGTGCGACGGGCTCGTCGAGCAGGAGTGAACGGATGCGCTCGCCGATCGCCGATCCGCCCGGCTCCCGCGTGGCAACGACGTCATAGCCCTCAGCGGCAAGGCGCACGGCGAGGCGCCGGGCAGCGGTCGTCTTGCCCGACCCCTCGATCCCCTCGAGAACGATGAAGACTCCGCGCAAGGCGCTACCTGAAGCCGTCGCGCGAAATCTCGACCCGGCGGTTCGGCTCGCGGCCGCGACTGCGCGACGAGACCGCGTAGCGCTCGGCGAGCTGATGCTGAAGCTGGCGCACGCGCGAGCTCTGCGGGGAGAGCTGCACGGGCGAGCCGCCCCCCATCACCAGGGCGATCGCATCCTCCGCCTCCGAGATCGCCTCCAGCAGCGGATCGCCATTCGGCTTCCGCTCCTGAACGGCCGGCTCTGGCGCCTCGACGTCCTCGGCGTAGGACACCGGCCGCTCGACCCCGTTCCGCGGCGGAAAGAGGTTGGCGAGCAGGTGCTCCATCTGCACGCTGGTGTTGGAGCGAAGGACGTAGACCGGCGTGCCTCGCGCCTCGGCCTCGCGGATCGGCTGCGCCTTCTGGCGAAAGTAGTTCTTGAGCGTGAGCACGATGTCGGCGTCCCGCGGGTCGCGGACGACGATCGCCGGCGCGCGCAGCGTGGCGATCGCCTGCTCGAGCCGGTTCCGGCTCACGCCGAACGCGTAGATACGGAGCGGGCGCGCCTCGGTGCCGCGCCCTCGGACGGCAACCGGCAGGGCCGGCTCAGGTACCGCCGCGGAGGCTGGCGCCGGGATTGCGCCCATCTCCATCATCAACTCTGGCGGTTCCTGCCTCAGCTCCCGGCTCTGGCCACGCCCGCCGGACCGCCCGTTCTCCCTCGGAGCACCCCCCTCGAGCCGCGGCGCCTGGGAGATGGAGACGCCGCCGTCTTCTTCACGCTTCCGTAGCTCCGGCCGTGGGACGGCGCCCCTCAGGATGACGTCGACCGTCGACGCGACATCCTGATGCACGGCGACCTGATCCCGGTCAACGATCTCGATGATCGTGTCGAATGTCGGCGGCGCTTTCCGCTCGAGGATCGACTTCTGGGTGCCCCGCCGGCGCGCCTCCTCGTCGGAAAGGGTGACCGACTGGATGCCGCCGATCAGGTCCGCGAGAGTCGGGTTCATCATCAGGTTTTCGAGCGTGTTGCCGTGCGCGGTGCCGATCAACTGCACGCCCCGCTCCGCGATCGTGCGCGCCGCCATTGCTTCCAGTTCGGTGCCGATCTCGTCGATGACGACGACCTGAGGCATGTGGTTCTCGACCGCCTCGATCATCACCCCGTGCTGGTCGGTCGGCGTCGGCACCTGCATCCTCCGCGCGCGGCCGATCGCCGGGTGCGGGATGTCGCCGTCGCCCGCGATCTCGTTCGACGTGTCGACGACGATGACGCGCTTGTGCAACTCGTCCGCCAGCACGCGCGCGGTCTCGCGCAGCAGTGTCGTCTTGCCGACGCCGGGCCGGCCCAGCAGCAGGACGCTCTGCCCCGACTCGATCAGATCGCGCATGATCGCGATGGTGCCATAGACGGCCCGGCCGACGCGGCAGGTCAGTCCCACGATCTCCCCGGTGCGGTTGCGGATCGCCGAGATGCGATGCAACGTCCGCTCGATCCCCGCCCGGTTGTCGCCACCGAATTCGCCGATCCGCCCGGCGACGTAGGCGAGATCGTCGCGGGTGATCTCGCGGTCGATGAGTGGGAGTTCGCCATTCTGAAACCGCGCTTCCGGCTGTCGCCCGAGATCCATGACGATCTCGACGAGGTTGTCGTACCCTTCGCGCTCGCCGACCGTGGCCAGGGCCGCTGAGACATCCGGGGGCAGCACGTCGAGCAGCACGTCGAGATTGTCGGTGCTGGCCAGCTCATACATCGGGCGGATCATCTCCCGCTCCGATTCGACGCGGCGGTCACGGGATTCGATGCGAACATCCCGGTTCATACTGCACCGTCCTTCGGCTGACTCTCGAGAAAGGTCGGCACGCGGCGGGGCAACGCTGGGCGGAGCTCAACGGGAAAGTGCACGGGATCGGCCGCGGGAATCCGAATAGCGGCTGTCGTATATCGAATCAATAGCTCTTGCTCCCCAATCTCGACAAATCCTCGTTCTGTCAACTCCTCCCGCACATCGAGGAGGTAGGCACGGAGCGCGCAGTAGATCGGCTGGTTTCGCGCGGGAACGGCGCTGATGCCGTCGAGCAGGGCGCCAAAGCGCTCTCCGTCGCCTGGGTTCACCACAGCATCGATCATGCCCGCCCGCGGACCGCGCGTGTAGCGGGCATACCCGCCTAACGATCCAGCCTCATCGAGGAGATACCCGGTCTGGCGCACGCCGCGGCGCGAGCGGCGAGGCGTGTCCATGTGCCAGACATGGCTGGTAAGCGCTTCGATCTCCTGGATCTGGCGCGGCACCGATGCCGCGTAGAGCTGGTGAATCGCCCACGTGTCGGCCGGCTCCTGCAGCCGCAACGCTCTGGGCGCGCGCGCGCGCGGGATCAGTCGCTCCGCCCGGAAGACCGTCTCTCGCGCGTACGGGATCCAGCCGCTCTCTCGCATCGCGTCGATCAGTGGGTGGCCGGCGGGCACCCGCGCGAAGAGGCGACGCACGCCCCGCAGCCCCGCTGTCCTCACCCCATGATGGAGAAGTGCGTCCCAGACCGGCTCCGGCGAGTAGACCCCGGTCGACGTCGCGACCGCGGAGACGACCCACCGGCCATCCGGCCGGCGCGGTGAGAAGCGAATCAGCCCGACCGGCTCGCCCTCGAGCGTGGCGACGAACATCGGCCGGTCCCGGCGGACGATCGGCAGCGCCGCCGGAAGATCGATCAATTCGGGCGGGCGCAGGACGATCGAGTCGGGAACATCGAGCCGCAGCGTCCCGCGAAAACGCGCCAGCGAGGGGATGTCCGCTAAAGAATAGGCGCGCACGCGAAGGACCGGCCTCGGCTCGATGAGGGCCGGTTCGTGGGAAGCACTCGCGTGGGCAGGCGATTCAGGCGCGGGGCGCTCTGGAGCGTGGGCATCGTCTGCCCGAAACGGGGCGGGAGGATAAGACCGGAACGCAACGCCAACGGAGGTCGTCATTCGCTCCGAAGTATACCATCGAGAGGCCCGATTCTCACCGCTAGTCGTCCCGATCGTGCCGCGTTCGACGCCGGCTCAGAGGACGCGACGTCCCACGAGCGCGCGCCCAAGCGTTACCTCGTCCGCGTACTCGAGATCCCCCCCGGCAGGGAGGCCGCTGGCGGGCCGCGACACGGTGACGCCCAGCGGCGCGAGGAGGCGGTGGAGATAGGTCGCGGTCGCCTCGCCGGGGAGATCGAGGTTGGTGGCGAGGATGACCTCGTCCGGGCTCTCCCGCTCCACCCGCTCGATCAGCTCCCGGATCTTCAGCCGGTCCGGGCCGATCCCCTCGACAGGGGAAACCGCGCCATGGAGCACGTGGTAGCGCCCCTTGAACTGCCCCGTCCGCTCCAACGCAACGACGTCGAGCGGCTCCTCAACGACGCAGATGGTGCGGTCGCGCCCCGGGTTGGCGCAGATGGCGCAGGGATCCTCCTCGGTCGTGTTGAAGCAGACCGAGCAGAGGCGGACCCGCTCCTTGACGTCGATGATCGCCTCGGCCAGCGCCGCCGCTTCATCGTGCGGGGCGCGCAGCAGGTGGTAGGCGAGCCGCGAGGCGGTCTTCGGGCCGATTCCCGGCAGCCGGGCGAGTTCGTTGATCAGGCGGGCGACCGGTTGGGCGGTGGCTGGCCCGTGGGCCATCGACATGAAGGGCAAGCCTCGTGCGGGAATCGTTCGATATCACGCGCGATCGCGCGTCACCCCGAGTCTAGCACGCGCCATTCGGCACTATTCCTCCGAGAGGAGGACAGGCCGGCCGCGAATGCCATCCGCCGCCCCGATGATCCCCTCGTCCTCCATCCGCTCGATCAGGCGTGCGGCGCGGTTGTAGCCGACCCGCAGCCGCCGCTGCAGCATCGAGGCCGAAGCGGTCCCCTGCTGCTTGACGATCGCCAGCGCCTGATCGAAGAGGGGATCGTCCTCGCCATCGCCCCCATCGTCGGCGCCGCCGGCGGCAGGAAGATCGAGCCATTCGGGCTCGTAGCGCGGCACCGGCGCGACGCGGTACCAGTGCTGGACGATGTAGTGGACGTCCTTGTCTTCGATGAACGCCCCCTGGATGCGTTGGGGCTTGGCGGCGTCGGGCGGCAGGAAGAGCATGTCGCCGCGGCCCAGCAGCCGCTCCGCGCCGGGCATGTCGAGGATCACTCGACTGTCGGTCAGGGACGAGACGGCGAAGGCGATGCGCGAGGGGACGTTCGCCTTGATGAGCCCCGTGAGGACGTCGACCGAGGGGCGCTGCGTGGCGATGATGAGGTGGATGCCGGTAGCGCGGGCCATCTGCGCCAACCGCACCAGCAGCGTCTCGACCTCGTCCGGCGCCGTCATCATCAGGTCGGCCAGCTCGTCGATGATCACCGCCAGGTACGGCAGCGGCTCGGCGCCCGCCTCGTCAGCCACCTTCATGCGATAGCCGTCGAGGTTGCGCACCCCGAGCTTGGAGAAGAGGGTGTAGCGGCGCTCCATCTCCCGCAGCGTCAGCCGCAACGCACCGACCACCTTGTCCATCTCGGTGACGACCGGCGCCTGCAGATGGGGGACGCCGTTGTACCCCGTCAACTCGACCATCTTGGGGTCGATCATCAGCAGCTTCAAATCATCCGGAGAGCGGGTCATGAGGAAGGTCGAGATGATCGTGTTGAGGCAGACGCTCTTCCCGGCCCCCGTGGCGCCGGCGATGAGAAGGTGCGGCATCTTGGCCAGATCGCCAACGACGTAGCGGCCGTTGACATCACGGCCGAGGGGGATCGGCAGCTTCTGCTTCCCCTTCGTGAATTGCGATGACTCGAGCGTCTCACGCAGGCCGACAGTGGCGATCTGCGGGTTCGGGATCTCGAGCCCGACCCGCGCGAACCCAGGAATCGGGGCTTCGATGCGAATGCTTGGCGCGGCGAGCGCCAGCGCCAGGTCGCTCTGCAGCTCGGTGATGCGGCGGACCTTCACCCCATTGCCCGGCTCCAGCGCGAACTGGGTGACGGCCGGCCCCGGATTGATCTCGCGCACCCGGGCCTCGACCTTGAAGCTGGCGAGCGTCTCCTCGATCAGCGTCGCCTTGGCGTGCAGGGCTGCCGTGTCGGGGATGACGTCGTCGTAGTAGGAGAGCTTCGCGATATCGGGCAGCGGCAGGGGTGGCGACCGTTTCACGGCCGGGCGCGGTGCGGCCTCCTCCCTCGCCGCCACGCCGCTCGAACGCTCCGGCTGCGGTTTGCGCGGCGGCACATTGATGACCGGAGGGGTGGCGGGAAGCGGCTCTGGCACGACTGGCTGCGGCTTCGGAGTGCGGGCACGCTCGCGCGGCGCGAGAGCTGGCTCGACCACGACGTCCGCGACCTCGGACTCCGCTCTCCGCTGCCACGAGGCACCAAACTGCCGCAAGCGCCGCTCCAGCCCGGCGGCCATGTGGATGAGGGCGACAACACCTGCCCAGATGACGGCGAGGAGGGCGCGCACGTCGTCGGAGAAGGTCTGCAGATCGCTGCCGGCCATCAGGAAGACGGCCAGCACGCCGAGGGCGAAGAGAGCGAGCCCGGCGCCAAAGGGGCCGAGAAATCGGAGCGTCAGGTTGGCCACCGAGGCGCCGAGGGCCCCGCCTGCGGGCGGAAAGGGCACGCGGGCGCCGAGCTGGAGGAGCCCGACGACGGCGACCGCGAAGGCGAATCCACCCAGATAATGCCGGGCTTCGAGGATGCGGCCAGGTTGGGTGCTGAAAGCGCGCAGTGCGGCGAGCGCCAGGAAGACCGGCATCAGGAAGGCAGCGCGGCCGAGCGAGCGGTCGAGGCTGGCACCCCACCACTCGACGAGCCGCCCCTCGTCGCCGCCGCGGCCGATGACGTAGGCGCTGAGGAGCGCCAGGAGGACGAGGACGACGCCGAGCAACTCGCGCCGGAACCGGGGGGTGCCGGCGATCTGCGGCAGCGAGGCCTGGAACGAGGCGGCAAACGCGGCGATGCGGCGAGTGAGCGGGACGCGGGCGGCACGCGAGCGCCTGGCCGAGGGGGAAGCCCCTGACGAGATCGCGCGCGATCGGCTGGTGGTGGCCATGGCCCGGGCGTGCCTCCGGCGGACGGCTGGCGCGAGGCGCTGGCCGATCCGAGTGTACGTTCACTCTGTACGAGTATACACGGGGCGCCGAACGGACACCGCTTGCGGGATTAGAACAAAAGTTCTATTCTTTGCAGGGGCGAATCGTCGCTTCCCTTGGGAACTCCACGGAGGAGGGTCCGTGTCTATCGCCTGTATTGTCATCCCCCATTTTGCCCTGCGCGTCGCGCTCCTCGATCGTCCGGAGCTCGATGGCTCGCCGCTGCTGCTCGGCCCTCCCCAGGGAGGGCGCCCGGTGGTAGCCGACGCCACCCCCGAAGCCCGATCCCACGGCGTGCGCCCCGGGTTGAGCCTGCGCGAGGCGATCGCCCTCTCCCCGGACGCGATCGTCCTCGCCCCCCACCCGGCGCGGGAAGCGGTGGCCGCCGAGGAGATCGTCGCCGGGCTGGAGACGCTCAGCCCGGCGGTCGAGCACGATCCGGCCCAACCAGGATGCTACCTCATCGACCTGACCGGGACGGAGCGGCTCCTCGGGCCGCCCCGGCGCGTCGCCGAGCGCCTGCTGCAGACGGTGCCGGCGATCCTGCGCCCCCGCGCCGGCATCGCGCCGACCCCGTTCGCGGCGCGCATCGCCGCTCACCAAGCCGCTTCCGGCGCCATCCAGGTGGTCGATGCCGCGATGGTACCGGCATTCCTTGCCCCCGCGCCCGTCTCGCTCCTCCCCCTGCCCCCGGACAAGCTGCGTCGGCTGGAGCGGCTGGGGCTGCGCACGCTTGGCGATCTTGCCGTGCTCCTCCCCGCCGCGGTCCAGGCCCGCTTCGGCGCCAAAGGCCGGCGCGCCTGGGAGTTGGCACGCGGCAACGATCGGGATCCGGTGCGCGCCCGGCCGCGGCCGGAGACCGTGACCGAGTCGCTGACCCTCCCCGCGCCGGCGGCGACCCGGGAGATGCTCGCTATCGCCGTCACCCGGCTCGTGTTGCGCGCGTTCGACCGTCCTGCCTTGCGCAACCGGCACGTGCGGCAGGCCCGGTTACGCGCCACGCTCGAGGGAGGGCAGTCGTGGGAGCAGACAGCCACCCTGCGCGAGCCCGGCGGCCACAAGCGGCTCATCGCGGCGCTCGGCTACCGCATCCAGGGGCTCGCCCTGCCCGGCCCGGTCGAGACGCTGACGCTGGAGCTCTCCGGCCTGATCGACGCCACCAGCCGGCAGGAACTGCTCCCCAGCTTTCACTCCCGTCGCCCCTGCCAACTCGCGGAGGCGAGCCGCCAGCTCAAGCAGCGCTTCGGCACGTCCGGTCTCTATCACGTCGCGGAGGTCGAGCCATGGTCACGTCTTCCGGAGCGTCGACAGGCGCTGATTGCGTTCGATCCCTGAACCTGCCGCGCCCAGTCGAGGTCGCCCTCGATGCCGAGAGCGGCCTGCCGCGCGCCCTCCGCGAGCGGGGCCGCTGGCGCGAGATCGAGCGGGTGCAGGAGACCTGGCAGGTCGACGATGAATGGTGGCGCGAGCCGATCAGCCGGCACTACCTCCAGGTCGTGCTGGCCGCTGGCTCGCCGCTCACCCTCTTCCACGACCGCATCGCCGATCGCTGGTTCGCGCAGTCGTATTGACGGGTGATAGGGGATGGGGAATGGGTGATGGGGCCGTAGGGGCGACGCCTGCGTCGCCCGCCTCCCCGGCCGGGCGGGTCATGCCTGGCCACGCCGGTGCCATCATCGATGTTCGCGGCGGATCGGCCCGGGCGACGCAGGCGTCGCCCCTACGCCCCGGCGCAATCACCCAACCCCCTATATCGCCCAACACCCATCACCCCACGCCCCCCTACGCCGAACTCCATCTCCACACCGCGTTCTCCTTCCTCGACGGCGCCTCGCTGCCAGAGGAGATGGTCGGCCGGGCGATCGATCTGGGGTACCAGGCGCTCGCCATCACCGATCACGATGGGCTCTACGGCGCGATGGAGTTCGTTCGCGCCGCGCGCGCCGCCGGGATCGCGCCGATCACCGGCGCCGAGGTGACGCTGGTCGATGGCTCTCACCTCACCCTGCTCGTCGAAAACGCCGCCGGCTACCGCAACCTCTGCCGGCTGATCACCGCCGCCTACGCCGGGCCGAGCGTGCCGCCGGCGGACGACCCCACCCCCTTCGCGCCGCCGCGAGACGTCTGGGAGGAGGAGCGAGAGCGCCAGCCGCGCCTCGACCCCGCGCTCCTCGCCGCGCACGCCGAGGGGCTCTTCCTGCTTACCGGCTGCCGCCGCGGCGCCCTCTCCCGCCTGGTCGACGAGGATCGCTGGCCGGAGGCGCGCGCCCTACTCGATCGCTATGTCGAGTGGTTCGGCGCGGAGCAGATCGGGGTCGAGCTGCAGCACAACCTCGTCTTCGGCGACTCCCGCCGCGTCGCCTCACTCTCCCGGCTGGCGCGGGCGGCGGGGCTGCCGGCGGTCGCCACCGGCAACGCCCACTATCACCGCCGCGAGCGGCACCGCCTGCAGGATGTGCTCGTCGCTATCCGCCACCGCACCACGCTCGACGGTTGCCACCGTGAGCGGCTGCCGAACGCGGAGTTCTTCCTCCGCTCCCCCGCGGAGGCGGCTGCCCGGTTCGCGGGCTACCCCGAGGCGATACGCGCCACGGCCGCGATCGCCGAGCGCTGCGCCGCCTTCGATCTCAGCCGGGATCTGACCTACCTCTTTCCCACGTATCCAACGCCGCCCGGGCAGACGCCCGACGACCTCCTCGCCGGCATCTGCCGCGACGAGCTGCACCGCCGCTACAACCCCGCCGACTGGCCCGCCGCCGAGGCCCGCCTCGAGGAGGAGCTGCGCCTGATCGTCGGCCACCGCCTCGCCGGCTTCTTTCTCCTCTATCGCGATCTGCTCGAGCTGGCGCGGGAGGTCTCGGTCGAACTGCGCGGCGCGGACGGGTACGCCGCCACCCTCCCGCCGGGGCGCGGTCGCGGCTCCTCCGTCGGCTCGATCGTCTGCTACCTGATCGGGCTCTCGCACGTCGATCCGCTGACGCACAATCTGATGCTCGGCCGCTTCATCAACGACGAGATGAGCTCCATCCCGGACATCGACATCGATTTCCCGCGCGAGATCCGCGAGCAGCTCATCCTGCGCGTCTACGAGCGCTTCGGCGCCGATCACGCCGCGCTCGTCTGCGCCTTCCCGACCTACCGCCTTCGCTCCGCGCTCCGCGATGTCGGCAAGGCGCTCGGCATCCCCATCGCCGATCTCGACCGCATCTCGAAGCTGAGCGAGCCGCGCCTCGCCAGCGATCTCGGCGGTGAGCTGGCCCGCATCCCCGAATATGCGGCCCGTCTCGACGCGCCTCCCTGGCGCCACCTGGTCGAGCTCTCCAGCGAGCTGGCCGGCTTCCCGCGGCACGTCTCCCAGCACTCCGGCGGGATGATCATCTCCTCGGCGCCCCTCGTCGATCTGGTGCCGGTGCAACCGGCAGCTATGGAGGGGCGCTACCTCTGCCAGTGGGACAAGGACTCCTGCGAGGATGCCGGCTTCGTCAAGATCGACTTTCTGGCGCTCGGCATGCTCTCCCTCGTCGAAGAGGCGCTCCGCCTGATCCCCAGCAATGGCAAGTCGCCGGTCGATCTCAGCCGCATCGACTTCGAGGATCCCGAGGTCTACGACATGATCTGCGCAGGGGATACGATCGGGACTTTCCAGATCGAGAGCCGGGCGCAGATCCAGACGCTGCTGCGCACCCAGCCCCGCTCGCTGGAAGACCTCGTCGTGCAGGTGGCGATCGTGCGGCCGGGCCCCATCATCGGTGGGGCGGTCAACCCCTACGTTCGGCAGCGCGAGCTGGCGCGGCAGGGAATTGCGGAACCCACGGTCTACGATCACCCGTTTCTGGAACCGATCCTGCGCGAAACGCTCGGCGTCGTCCTCTACCAGGAGCAGGTGCTCGGCGTCGCCATGGAGCTGGCTGGCTTCAGCGCCGGCCAGGCCGATCAACTGCGGCGGGCCATGACCCGTAAGCGATCGCGCGAGGAGATGCACCGCCTCTGGACGCAGTTCCGCAACGGGGCGCTGGCGCGGGGCATCGATCTGGCGACCGCCGAGAAGGTCTTCGGCCAGCTCGTCGGCTTCGCCGAGTATGGCTTTCCCAAGAGCCACGCGGCGGCATTCGCCGTCCTCGCCTACCAGTCGGCCTGGCTCAAGCACTACTACCCCGCCGAGTTCGTCTGCGCCCTCCTGAACAACCAGCCGATGGGCTTCTACCCTCCGCACGTCCTGACCAACGACGCCCGTCGCCACGGCGTCCGCATCCTCCCGCCCGATGTCAACGCAAGCCAGGTCGCCTGCTCCGTCGCCGGCAACACGGTCCGGATCGGGTTGGGATATGTCGCGGAGGTCGGCCAGGAGGTCGCCGCCCGCATCGTCGCCGAGCGCGAGCGCGAAGGCCCCTTCCAGTCACTCGCCGATCTCGTGCGCCGCGTTCCCCTCCGCATCGAGGCCGCCGAGAGCCTCGTCACCGTCGGCATCGCCGACGGCTTCGGCCTCGGCCGCCGCGAGGCACTCTGGCAGCTCGGGCTCTTCCTGCCGGCGCGGGAGTTTGGCGGCAAGAACGGCAAGACCCCCGGCCGGCAACTCCCCATCCCCCTCCCGATCGAACAGGATATGGCCGAGCTGCGCCCGATGGGCCCCTGGGAGCAGATGGCCAACGACTACGCCATCATGGGGCTCTCGCCCCGCTATCACCCCCTCGGCCTGCTGCGGCCCCGCCTCCCCCGCGCGATCCGCGCG
>JADYYO010000412.1 GCA_020853615.1 Thermomicrobiales bacterium | reverse complement strand
CTGTCGCCGACGTTGGTGATCTCGGTCATGAGGAGGATCCAATCGCCCGAGCCGCGAGGTAGCCCGTAGCGCGGCAGCGTCTCGGCCCGCTGGGCGCTGGCGATCGCCACGCGCAGCGGCCCGACGACGATCTCCTGCGCCGGCGTCTCATCCGTGCCAAAGGCGGCGGGTTGGATGGCCGCGGCGGTCAGCGGGGTCGATGCGGCAGGCGCTGTCGCCGGAGTGGTCGGCTCTGCCGCGGCGAGGGTCGCCGCCACGGCAGGCGCCGTCGTCGGCGCGACGGTTGCTTCCGGGGTGCTCGTCGCCACGGGAGAGCTCGCCGCGGCCGGGGCCGGAATCGTCGCCTCGGCCGCTGCGCTGCCGGCCTCCATGGCCGGCGACGGCGTGGCCGCCTGGAGCAGCGCGTTTCCGTCGGACGGGGCCTCGGTCGTCTCTTCGCCCGGGCCGCCGACGCCGAGCGCCACCGCCGTCAGGTCGGCCGGGGCCAGCGCCGCGTTGGCCGGATCGGCGGGTGAATTGGTCGACGCTGGCGCCGCGGTCGGGGTCGGCGCGGCCAGGATCGGCCGGTTCGCCAACCCGGGGACGTGAATGTTGAGCCTGCCCGCTCCGAGAGCGGCAGCGGTCGCCAGCAGGACCGTCAGGGCGCAGAGACGGAGGAGGAGGAGCCAGGGGGAGCGCCGCTGGTCGCGCGGCGCGATCCCCGCGATGGGGAAGGCGCTCCCGTTGGCTGCCGGCCGGCGCGGCGGCTGTGGTGTCGACGGCACGCGCAGGACGCAGTCGGGTGGCTCGATCGGCGGCAGGCCATCGAGACTCCCCTCGGCCTTCGCCCGGCCGTTCGGCCGGTCATCGCTCGACGCCAACGGGTCGCGGCCGCCAGCGTCGGCTACCGGCTCGATGCCATCCCAGAAGCCGTTGTATTTGGGGGAGGCCGCCGATTCGCGGGCGCGCTCGAGCGCCGAGAGCGCGTCCGGCTCGATGCGGCGCACGCCGCCCGGCGCGAGCATGGCGATGATGTGCCCCGCCGCCGGATGCCCCTCGCGCATGCGCAGCGGCACGCGCTGCGGCTCGTCGAAGAGGTTGCTGTCGGGCGTGGCGACGAAGAGCTCCAGCACCCCGTCCCGGCGCAGCACCGGCTCCTGGCGCAGCCAGCCGCGCGGGATCTCCAGGACCACCTCATTGCCACGGACGAAAGCGACGCGGCGATGGGTGACGATCATGCGCGCCGCGAGGTCGACATCATCGCCGACCAGCAGCACCTGCCCCTCCCAGACGACGCCGTCCGCCTGCAGCGAGCGCCAGACCGCCCCTCGCGGCCGGCCCACTGGCGGCACGTCCTTCGCTGACCGATGCTGCTCGTCGCGCTTCGACATCCTGCATTCCTCGATGCTCGTGCGGCCGCCTGTCGGCCTGCCGAAGTGGCGGGCGACCCGGCGGCTCTCTGGAGCTCAGGCGGGGACTGCGACGTCGACACGGTGCACGCGGGTGCACGGACGGCGTGTACGTACAGTCTATCACAGGTCGATGCGGGCTTTGCGGCCCCCTCATCTTGACAGGAGAAGGACGGGCACGACAATCCTCATCAACTCGGGATGGAGGCGATATCGCCCAGGGCAAGGAGGATGGGATGCCAGATCCACTACGGGCGGTCGTCGTTGGTCCCGGCTTTATCGGGCTCGTTCATGCCGACGCGTTGCGTCGCAACGGGGTCGAGGTCGTCGCCTTCGTCGGCTCCGGGTCGGAAGGCGGGCGCGAGCGCGCCCGGGCCTTCGGCGCCCGCTTCTACGACTCGCTCGCGGCGGCGCTGGAGCAGGAGCAGGTCGACTGCGTCCACATCACGACGCCGAACTATCTGCACGCCCCGCTCGCGCGGGAAGCAATCTCGGCCGGCAAGAACGTCGTCTGCGAGAAGCCGCTCGCCATGGATGCTGCCGAGGGGGAGGATCTGCTGCGCCGGGCGCGAGATGCCGGGATCGTACACGCGGTCAACTTCAACTTTCGCTTCTACACCCTGGTGCGCCAGATGCGCGCGATGGTCCAGCGTGGCGACCTCGGCGCGCTCTACCTGATCCACGGCGGCTACCTGCAGGACTGGCTCCTCTACGCCACCGATTGGAACTGGCGGCTCGATCCCGAATTGGGCGGGTCGCTGCGCGCCATCGCCGACATTGGCTCCCACTGGCTCGATCTCGCGCGGTTCATCACCGGCCAGTCGCCAGCGGCGCTCGTCGCCGATCTGGCGACCTTCATCGAAGTCCGGCAGCGGCCGACGCGCTCGGTCGAGACCTTCTCCGGGAAGACGCTGCAGCCGGACGAGTACGAGCCGGTGCGACTCTCGACCGACGACTACGGCGGCGTGCTGATCGCATTCGACGGCGGCGCGCGGGGCACAATGCGCGTCTCGCAGGTGAGCGCCGGGCGCAAGAACCGGCTCGAGATGGAGATCAGCGGGGCCGAGTCGTCCGTCTTCTGGACGTCGGAGCGGGTCGAGGAGCTCTGGATCGGCCACCGCAATCAGGCAAATGAACTCCTCCTGCGCGACCTGCCGGCGCTGGCGCCGGAGGCCCGCGCGGTCTCGACCGCGCCCGGCGGCCACGCCGAGGGGTACATCGAGACTCATCGCGCGCTCTTCCGCGAGGTGTACAGGGCGATCGCGGCCGGCGACCCGCCGGCCGAGCCCGACTACCCGACCTTCGCCGACGGCGTGCGCGCGCTGTGCCTCGGCGAGGCGATCGCCCGCAGCGCGCGCGAGCGGGTCTGGGTCGAGCCCGATCTGGCGATCGAGGCATGAGCCGGG
>JADYYO010000411.1 GCA_020853615.1 Thermomicrobiales bacterium | reverse complement strand
CGCTGATCCGCCAGAGCGGCCGCTTCGTCGTCTGCCCGCTGGGTGAGGGACAGAAGTCGCTGGCAGCGGCGCTGGGGAAGCCGAAGGCGCGCGCCGGCGACAAGTTCACCACGCTCGATCTGGCCGTCGTCGAGACCGCTTCGGGCCAGCCCGCCCTCGCCGACAGCCTCGGCTACGTCGTCTGCGACGTGCAGTCGGAATCGCCCGCCGGCGACTCGGTCGTCTTCATTGCGGAGGTGACCGAGGCGCGCTCCTTCTCCGATGCGCCGCCGCTGGAGATGCGGGTCGCCGGCTTCCGCCACGCGGGGTAGCCGGGCTACATTCGCCAGGGCATGGCGACCGCGCCGCTGGCGACGAGGAGGCCGAGCAGCAGCAGGGCGACGCCAACCGCCCGGGACGCGCGCTGCCCGAACGGCAGCACCTTCTCCGCGAAGACGACCAGCGTCAGCAGCAGCATCCAGGCGAGGCTCATCACCCCGGTGGCGACCAGCACGGCGAAGAGCGCCCAGCAGCAGCCGAGGCAATAGGCGCCGTGGGCGATTCCCATGCGCAGCGCGCCCGCTCGCCCATCGCGCCAGTGGCCCATGATGAAGCCGAAGGGCGACTGGCACTGGCGCAGACAGGCGTTTTTCAGGGGCGTGAACTGATAGAGCCCAGCCAGGACGAGGACCCCGCCCAGGGCTAACGGCGCCCAGCGGCCCCCATCCGCCATGCCAGCGCGACGCGCCAGACCGGAGACGGCGATGGGGACCGCATAGGCCACCAGGCCAGCGGTCGCCCAGACCAGGAGGTACCCCGCGACCAGGAGCCAGGTCGCGGCAAAGGTCGCGCCAGCCGGCATCGATCGGGCCGCGATCGTCCGGTAAAGGAGGAGCATCGGGGTCACGGCCGGCAGCATCATCGCCGCCATCATCACGCTCCAGGCGGCGACGAAGGCGGCGAGCGCGGCCAGCGACCAGCCAGGCGCGGACAGGCCGGCCATGGTTGATGTGGCGGGCTCCGCCGCGCTACCCATGCCGGTCATGCTGCCCATGCCGGCCATGTCGCCGTCGCCGGTGGCAACGACGGCCGAAGGCGAGGTTTCCATGCTCCCTGCCATCGATCGGGCCTGGATGATGGTCAGGGCCCAGGCGGCGGCCGTCAGAAGAACGAGCGTGACGAGGAGCGCGCGCTGGCCGCGCTGGAGGAGGAGCGCCGCGCCACCGCCATCCCCGGGCAACCCGGCGACCCGGGCTCCTCGGCCCGCGTCCACGGCGGTCTACCGATTCGACCAGGCGATCGGGGCGTAGTGGCCGTTGCGCCCGGAGTTGTCCCAGCGCATCCCGTAGTCGCTCCAGACGCTGCCCTCGTCGCCGACGGCCATGACGAGCCCCTCCGGGGCGAAGGGGTGCGCGTTGGTGGCGACGATCTCGGCGTCTGCGCCCGCGATGCTCGGCACGGGCCGCACCGCCAGCTGCATGACGTCGGGAATCGCCACCGAGCGGCGCTTCCCCTCGCGCCGATAGTCGATCGGCACGTTTTTCACGCCGAGCACGCTCCCGATCAACGGGGCGAGCGCGCCCATGACGCCGCCCGCGGCGCCGGAAAAGATCGCCTGCAGCCCCTGCTGCTGCCGCTCGTCGGCCCGCTCGTCGAGATAGAGGGCCACCGTCCAGTTCCCCTCGCCCATCGGGCCGGGCGTGCGCGCGATCATGGCCAGATTGAGCCCGTCGAGCCGCACGTCACCGTAGGCGCCCTCGTCGAGGTGGAAGGCGAACGCCACCTCGCACGCGCCTTCCGTCGGCAAGGAGGAGAGGGGGGGATTCGGCGAGAAGAGACAGGGGCACGTGACCGTGCAGTTGCAGTTCTCGAAGTACTCGCCGCGAAGCGACCACGAAGGGGCGGCACGCTCTGCCATGGGAGCCTCCTTACGGGGGTGGATCGATGCCTGCCGGGAATCGAAAGGAGACAGTCGTTACAAGATGCCTTGGATCTTAGCGCGCATCCCCACAGTGTCAAGCGACTCGGGCACATGCGCCTGGTTGCCGCGACCCAGCCCATGGCACGTGGTTTGCGGGCCTCCTCCGCAGGCAGAGGCGGGCTCCGGAGGAGACATCATGACCAGAACTGGCCTCGAGGTATTCGATTCGACCGTGCATGAGACGTACGCGTGGCTCCGAGATATCGGCGAGATTCTGGGCGACAACGATCGCCACCACGCCTATCTCGCCCTGCGCGGCACCCTTCACGCCCTCAGGGACCAACTCCCGATCGACGAATCGGCCCAGCTTTCGGCGCAGTTGCCGATGCTGGTGCGGGGCATCTATTTCGAGGGGTGGGATCCGGGCCCAGCCCCCCCGCGCGGGGAATCGCGCGAGCAGTTCCTCGACCGCGTCAACCGGGAGGTGGAGCGCACGCGCTGGGCCACGTTCAACCCGGAGAATGAAGCGCGCGCTGTCTTGCGCGTCCTCGCCGACCGGGTCTCGGCGGGTCAGGTGCAAGAGGTCAAGCACAACTTGCCGGAGCCGGTGCGTGAACTCTGGCCAGAGGTGGCCGGTACTCGCTGACCGCCAGTATCACCGGTGGCGGCGCCGCGAATGGGCATCGTTCGTTAACCGCCCGTCTTCGTCGCGTAGTGCCCGCGGCGCCGCCATCTGATCCAGCACGTCCCCGCCGCCCATCGTCGAGCGGCGCCGGCGCGGTCAGTCGCGGGAGGGCTCCTGCGCGAGCTCCTCCTGCTCCTCCGTCGCCTCTTCCTCGGAGTAGCCGTCGTCGATGTCGCCGTCCTCTTCCAGCTCGTAGTCGCCGCTGGCGATAGCGTGCAGATCCTCCAGCACGTCATAGGAGGCGAAGCTCACCTCGGCGAAGTCGATCTCGCCATGGACATAGCGGACGAAGATCTCGGTCAGCTCGCTGCCGATCCCGCGCGCGAGCATCTCCTGCTCAGCCGGATCCTTTTCCATGCCTGACCCCCTCG
>JADYYO010000410.1 GCA_020853615.1 Thermomicrobiales bacterium | reverse complement strand
CGCTGATCCGCCAGAGCGGCCGCTTCGTCGTCTGCCCGCTGGGTGAGGGACAGAAGTCGCTGGCAGCGGCGCTGGGGAAGCCGAAGGCGCGCGCCGGCGACAAGTTCACCACGCTCGATCTGGCCGTGATCGAGACCGCTTCGGGCCAGCCCGCCCTCGCCGACAGCCTCGGCTACGTCGTCTGCGACGTGCGGTCGGAATCGCCCGCCGGCGATTCAGTCGTCTTCATTGCGGAGGTGACCGAGGCGCGCTCCTTCTCCGATGCGCCGCCGCTGGAGATGCGGGTCGCCGGCTTCCGCCACGCGGGGTAGCCAGGCTACATTCGCCAGGGCATGGCGACCGCGCCGCTGGCGACGAGGAGGCCGAGGAGGAGTAGGGCGACCCCAACCGTCCGCGATGCACGCTGCCCGAACGGCAGCGCCTTCTCCGTGAAGACGACCAGCGTCAGCAGCAGCATCCAGGCGAGGCTCATTACGCCGGTGGCGACCAGCACGGCGAAGAGCGCCCAGCAGCAGCCGAGGCAGTAGGCGCCGTGGGCAATCCCCATGCGCAGCGCGCCCGCTCGCCCATCGCGCCAGTGGCCCATGATGAAGCCGAAGGGCGACTGGCACTGGCGCAGACAGGCGTTTTTCAGGGGCGTGAACTGATAGAGCCCGGACAGGACGAGGATTCCGCCCAGGGCTAACGGCGCCCAGCGGCCACCATCCGCCAGGCCAGCGCGGCGCGCCAGGCCGGAGGCGGCGATGGGGGCCGCGTAGGCCGCCAGGCCGGCGGTTGCCCAGACCAGGAGGTACCCCGCGACCAGGAGCCAGGTTGCGGCAAAGGCCACGCCACCCGGCATCGATCTGGCAGCGATCATCCGGTAGAGGAGGAGCATCGGGGTGACGGCCGGCAGCATCATCGCCGCCATCATCACGCTCCAGGCGGCAACGAAGGCGGCGAGCGCGGCCAGCGACCGGCCAGGCGCGGACATGCCGGCCATGGTTGATGTGGCGGGCTCCGCCGCGCCACCCATGCCGGTCATGCTGCCCATGCCGGCCATGTCGCCATCTCCCGTGGCAACGACGGCCGAAGGCGAGGTTTCCATGCTCCCCGCCATCGATCTCGCCTGCATGATGGTCACGGCCCAGGCGGTGGCCGTCAGAAGAACGAGCGTGACGAGGAGCATGGTTTGCCCGCGCCGGAGGAGGAGTGATGCATCGGCCTCCGCGCTGCCGCCCGATGCCCCGGCAAACCAGGCCCCCCGGATCGGGTTCACGACGGTCTACCGATTCGACCAGGCGATCGGGGCGTAGTGGCCGTTGCGCCCGGAGTTGTCCCAGCGCATCCCGTAGTCGCTCCAGACGCTGCCCTCGTCGCCGACGGCCATGACGACCCCCTCCGGGGCGAAGGGGTGCGCGTTGGTGGCGACGATCTCGGCGTCCGCGCCCGCGATGCTCGGCACGGGCCGCACCGCCAGCTGCATGACGTCGGGGATCGCCACCGAGCGGCGCTTCCCCTCGCGTCGATAGTCGATCGGCACGTTCTTCACGCCGAGCACGCTCCCGATCAGGGGGGCGAGCGCGCCCATGACGCCGCCCGCGACGCCGGAAAAGATCGCCTGTAGCCCCTGCTGCTGCCGCTCATCGGCCCGCTCGTCGAGATAGAGGGCCACCGCCCAGTTCCCCTCGCCCATCGGGCCGGGCGTGCGCGCGATCATGGCCAGATTGAGCCCGTCGAGCCGCACATCGCCGTAGGCGCCCTCGTCGAGGTGGAAGGCGAACGCCACCTCACAGGCGCCTTCCGTCGGCATGGAGGAGAGAGGGGGATTCGGCGAGAAGAGACAGGGGCACGTGACCGCGCAGTTGCAATTCTCGAAGTACTCGCCGCGAAGCGACCAGGAAGGAGCGGCATTCTCGGCCATGGGAGCCTCCTTACGAGGGTAGATCGATGCCTGCCGGGAATCGAAAGGAGACATTCATTATGAATTGTCTTCGATCTTAGCGCCCATTCCCAAGGTGTCAAGCGATTCGCGCACATGCGCCCGGCCGCTGGGATCCAGCAAGTGGCACGTGGATTGCGGGCCTCCTCAGGAGGCAGAGGCGGGCCTTTGGAGGTAACCAACATGACCAACACCAACCCCGACGTGTTCGACACGACCGTGCAAGAGACGAACACATGGCTTCGCGATATCGGCGAGATCCTGGGCGACAACGATCGTCAACACGCCTATCTCGCCCTGCGCGGCACCCTCCACGCCCTCAGGGACCAGCTCCCGATCGACGAATCGGCCCAGCTTTCGGCGCAGTTGCCCATGCTGGTGCGCGGCATCTATTTCGAGGGGTGGAATCCGGGGCCGGCCCCGCCGCGTGGAGAATCGCGCGAGCGCTTCCTCGACCGCGTCGATCAGGAGGTGGAACGCACACGCTGGGCCACCTTCGACCCAGAGAAGGAGGCGCGTGCCGTCCTACGCGTTCTAGCCGACCGGGTCTCGGCGGGCGAAGTGCAACAGGTCAGGCGGCTCATGCCGGAGCAGGTGCGGGAGCTTTGGCCAGAAATTGCCGAGAGCCGCTAGCTCCCAAGTGTGACCGCGCCGCGGGTCGAGAAGCAAAGCCTGATCTGCCCGTCTCGGCCTTTCGCTGACCGAGGCGCGTCCACCTGACCATTGGGTAGCTGAAAAGGGGAGGTATTGGCAGGACAGGACATCGCGCTCGCCAGCAACCCTCACCCTCAACCCCTCTCCCTGCGCACAGGGAGAGGGGAGTATTTTCCCAAGATTTCGCTACAACCGCAGAGTCTTCGCCCGGATTTCGGATGACTCATCGTCGGCCGATCGGTGGCGCGGCGCGCAACGGAGCCGATGCCGTCCGGCAACGGCGCACGCTGGTCGTGGCCCGGTCAGTCGCGGGAAGGCTCCTGCGCGAGCTCCTCCTGCTCCTCCGTCGCCTCCGCCTCGGAGTAGTCGTCGTCGATGTCGCCATCCTCTTCCAGTTCGTAGTCGCCGCTGGCGATGGCGTGCAAATCCTCCAGCACGTCGTAGGAGGCAAAGCTCACCTCGGCGAAGTCGATCTCGCCATGGACATAGCGGACGAAGATCTCGGTCAGCTCGCTGCCGATCCCGCGCGCGAGCATCTCCTGCTCAGCCGGATCCTTTTCCATGCCTGACCCCCTCG
>JADYYO010000409.1 GCA_020853615.1 Thermomicrobiales bacterium | reverse complement strand
GAGTGCTGCCACCGGCGCGGCCGATGGCATCGCGGTCTTCGCGCCGGGCGTCGCGGATCCCGAGACGACGGGCGTCTCGGTCTTCCTGACGACGGGCGGGGAGAACGTGGCGCCAGCGGCCACCCCGGTCGCTGCCGGGTAGCGCGCTACCGCCCCGGCCGTGCCCGCGGCGCGGGCTCGTTTGTGAGGAATTCGGCCGCGAGGCGCTCGGCCCGCTCGCGGTCGCCCGGGGCGAGCCCGCCATCGATCACCAGCTCGCGCAGATACTCCTTGACCCCCTTGATCCAGGGACCGGGCGGGCGGCCGAAGAGGCGCATCAGGTCGTCGCCGTCGAGGGGGCTTTCGAGCTTCGCCAGCTCCGCCTCCTCCTGCAGCCGTGCGAAGTGCTCCCGCAGCGCCGCCACGCGGTTGTCGGCCTCGCGCCGCTTCCAGGCTCGGGCTGAGGTGACGTCGGCGGCGGCCAGGTCGAGAAGATCTTCCCAATCGGGGCCCGCCTCGAGCGCGAGCCGGCGGACCGCGCTGTCGGTCCACGACTCGTCGTAGGCGGCGGGGCGGCCGTGCAGCTCGACCAGGCTCCGCACCGAGGAGCGGAGCGCCTTGTCGGCGTTGAGGCGGCCGAGGAGCCGCTGGGCGATGGCGGCCCCGGCGCGCTCGTGCCCGAAGAAGTGGATCTCGCCCGCGGCGTCGATCCCCCGCGTGCCCGGTTTGCCCGCGTCGTGCAGGAGGGCGGCCCAGCGGACGGCCGGGCGCGGCGGCGCCTGGCGGACGACGCGGACCGTGTGGTCCCAGAGGTCCTTTTCGCGGCCCAACCGATCCGACAGGTCGAGCTCCGCCTCGGCGGCGAGCGGCTCCAGCTCGGGCATGGCGACGCGGAGGAGCCCCGTCCGCCGCAGGACGTCGAGGCCGTGGTCGACGTACGGGCCGGTCAGGAGCCGGGTCAGCTCGACAAGAATCCGCTCGTTGCTGATGCGCGAGAGGCTCTCGGCCTGGCGGGCCATCGCCTGCTCGGTTGCCCAGTCGAGCCGAAACCCGAGTTGCGAGACGAAGCGGGCCGCCCGCAGCAGACGAAGTGGGTCTTCGCGAAAGCGTTGATCGGGGTCGCCGACGGCGCGAACCACTGCCAGCGCGATATCCGCCTCGCCGCCCCAGGGGTCGACGATTTCGCCGGTGGCGGCATCGACGGCGATGGCGTTCATGGTGAAATCGCGGCGGGCGAGGTCGTCTTCCAGCGTCACGTCGAAGGCCACATCCGGGAACCGCGTCTCGTCCGGGTAGACCTCGCGCCGGTAGCTCGTGACCTCGACATTCGTTCGCTCCGGCAGGCTGCCAAAGACGGCGCCGACGGTGCCAAAGCGCTCGCCGACGAGGTAGATGGCGTCCGCGCCAGCCCGCTCGAGAAGCTCCCGCGTCCGCGCTACAGGAGCAGACGTCGCGTAATCGAGATCGGCCGGAGGGGCGATGTCGAGGATGGCGTTCCGGACGATGCCGCCGACCAGGAAGAGCTCTTCGCCTGCCTCGTTGAACGCCTCGGCCGCCTGCCGCGTGATATCCCGCTGCAATGGGGTCAGTCGATCCAGAACCATCATTCCCACGATAGCATTTCTGCCGCTCGCCACGGCCAGCGCAATGCCCCTGTCCACGCCACGAGTCTACCCGTTCAGGTCGCCGGGGCAGCCCGAAAACGCGACCGCTGTCGCGCGATTTTCGCGATGGCGTGGAGTATTCTTGCAGGAACGGCGGCGCGTTCTTCCCGCGGCGTACCCGCGTTGATCCGCCCGAGCCGTTCTGCTGTTCGGAGAGGGGCATTCTATTCGTACGTTCCTGGCGATCGTCGCCGTTCTGCTGCTCGTACTGGCGAACGGCTTCTTTGTCGCAACGGAGTTCGCGCTCGTATCCGTGCGCCGCACGCGGGTTCAACAACTTGCGGCCGAAGGGAACCAGCGGGCGCACCAGGTCCTCGCGGAAATCCAGAACCTCGACACCTATATCGCGGCGACGCAACTCGGCATCACCATGGCGAGCCTCGCCCTCGGCTGGATCGGCGAGCCAGCGGTCGCGGCGCTGATTCACCCCCTGATCGATGCGATCCCGTTCATCCCGGAGGGCTCTCGCGGGCCGGTGACGCACACCGTCGCCTTCGCCATCGGGTTCTCGGTGATCACGACCCTCCACATCGTGCTCGGCGAGTTGGCGCCCAAGAGCATTGCGCTGCAGCGGCCGGAGCAGACGGCGCTCTGGGCTTCCGGCCCGATCCATCTCTTCTATCTCGCGCTGCGGCCGGCGATCACGGCATTGAATGCCGTCGGCAACGCGGTCGTCAGGCTCCTCGGCATCGAGCCGGCGAGCGGTCATCAACTCGTGCAGTCGGCGGCGGAGTTGCGCCTGACGGTCGACGCCAGCCTCGACGCGGGCCTGGTCGAGGCCGCCGCGCACGACCTGGTCGACCGGGCGCTCCTCTTCCCGGACCTCGAGGCGCGCCATGCGATGGTGCCGCGGACCGAGATGGTCTGCGTGCCGATCGATGCGGGTCTCGAAGAGGTCATGCGCATCTCGGTCGAATCGGGGCACTCGCGGCTCCCGGTCTTCGAGCGGGATATCGACCATATCGTCGGCGTCATCGACGTCAAGCGGCTGCTGCCGCGGCTCCTGGCAGAGCGGGCGGCGAGCCGGAACGGCCATGAGACGCCGTTTCAGCTTCGGCGGGTGATGGGCAACGTGCTCGCCGTGCCGGAGACCGCGCCTGCCTCGAGCGTGCTGCCGCGTTTGCGCGCGGCGCAGGCGCCGCTGGCGATCGTCATCGACGAATATGGCGGGACCGCGGGGATGATCACGCTGGTCGATCTCATCGAAAGTCTCATCGGCGAGATCGCCGACGAGTTCTCGCCGATCGAGATGAACGGCCGGAAGCGAGCCGACGGCAGCTTCTCGCTCGATGGCCTGACGACGATCCGGGAGGCGAAGGAGTTCTACGACCTCGAGCTGGGCGAGGACCATGATGTCGAAACGGTCGGCGGCTACGTCTTCGGGCAGCTCGGCCGCCCGGCGGTGATCGGCGACGAGGTGCTCGCCCCGAACGGCGAGGTGCTGCGCGCCGAAGAGCTCGACGGGCTGCGCGTGGCGCGGGTCCGCGTGATCCCGCCACGCTCGGAGCTCGTACATCTGGAAGCGATTGCGGGACCGGCCGCGTGAGCGGCTGGCCGGAGGCGCCAGCGCCGCGCCCGGCTGATCCCGATACGCGGGCGCGGACGCACCTTGCCAACGAGCGGACGTTTCTTGCCTGGCTGCGCACGGGTTTGAGCCTGATCGCGGTTGGGCTGGCGGCCGCTCGCTTCCTGCCCCTCGATCTGGTGCCAGGGATTCCGTACGTGGCGCTCTTTTCGACGCTGCTGGCGATCTGCGGCTCGCTGATGGTCTTCTACGGGGCGATCCGCCATCGGCGTGCGAGCCGCGAGATCGACCATGGCGCCTATCATCCGTCGCTTGGTCCCCTTTTTGCCATCGCGATTGTTGTCGGGGTTCTCGGCATCCTGGCCGTGCCCCTGATCTTTCGCTTGCGATGAGGGGATGCCCCCGAAGGGCGCTGATGCCTACCACACGCTGATGACGTGGCATCTGATCTGCTGTCGGTAGGCCGGGCCATGCGGCGGGGAGCGCGCGAACGCATCGCGATCGATACAAAGGGGTAACGCGGCATGCGCGGAGGCGGTGGGCCACGCGGACGGTTCATGGCGACGGAGCCGATTCCCGAATCGGAGCGGCGACCCATCACGCGCTCGACCGTGCGGCGGGTCGTCGGCTTTTTCCGGCCCTACAAGCTGCGCGTGGCGCTCACGCTCCTGGCGATCATCGTCGTCGCCGTGATCGGACTGGCGAACCCCTACCTGCTGAAGCTGATCATCGACGACGCGATCGCCAACCGGAACCTGGAGAAGCTCTATCTCTACGTCGGGTTGATGATCGCGCTGCCGATCCTGACCGGGTTGATCGGCGTCGGCCAGACGTACCTGAACACGGTCATCGGCCAGAACGTTATGCGCGATCTGCGCAACGCCCTCTACGGGCACCTGCAGCGCATGCCGATGCGCTTCTTCACCGCGACGCGGACCGGGGAGATTCAGGCGCGCCTCAGCTCCGATGTCAGCGGCGTGCAGCAGGTCGTCACAGACACGGCGACCTCGATTGTCAGCAACCTGGCGACGTCGATCTCGACCGTCGTGGCCATGTGGCTCATCTCCTGGCAGATGACGCTCATCTCGCTCGGGATGCTGCCAATCTTCCTCTTCTTCACCTACAAGGTTGGCGAGATTCGGCGCCGGGTGAAGACCGAGACGCAGGAGACAATCGCCGACATGACGTCGCAGGTGGAGGAGACCCTCTCGGTCAGCGGCGTCCTCCTCACCAAGGCCTTCGGCCGCCAGAGCCGGGAGATCGACCGTTTCCACGGCCTGAACGAGCGGTTGACCGACCTGCAGATCCGGCAGCAGATGGTCGGCCGCTGGTTCTTCATGATCATCGGCACCTTCTTCTCGATCACGCCGGCCATCGTCTACTGGTATGCCGGCGTGCAGATCATCGGCGGCAACGCGGCGCTGACGATCGGCGATATCGTCGCCTTCACGACGCTGCAGAGCCGCCTCTTCTTCCCCCTCGGGCAAATGCTCAACGTCCAGGTCGAGATCCAGGTCGCCTTCGCCCTCTTCGACCGGATCTTCGAGTATCTCGATCTGCCGGTCGAGATCACCGACCGGGAGGGGGCGATCGCCCTCGATCCGAACCGGGTGCGCGGCAGCATAGCCTTCGACCACGTCTATTTCCGGTACCCGGACGCCGCCGCGCGGCCCGGCAGCGTCGCCCTGGCGCTCGATGGCGCGGAGGTGGCGGTCGTTCACGAGGAGCCGATCCACGCGGAGGCGGCCGCCGAGCCGACTCCGCCGTTCGGCCTCATCGACATCACCTTCGGGGTCGAGCCGGGCCAGCTCGTCGCGCTGGTCGGTCCGAGCGGCTCGGGGAAGACGACGATCGCGCTCCTGGTGCCGCGCATCTACGATGTCGATTCTGGCGCGGTGAGGATCGATGGCATCGACGTGCGCGACGTGACGCTCGCGAGCCTCGGCGCCACCATCGGCATCGTGACGCAGGAGACTTACCTCTTCCACGCCTCGATCCGGGACAACATCGCCTATGGCCGCATCGATGCCAGCATGGCCGAGATCGAGGCGGCGGCGCGCGCGGCGGCCATCCACGACCGGATCCTGGAGTTTCCGGAGGGGTACGACACGATCGTCGGCGAGCGGGGGTTCCGGCTCTCGGGCGGCGAGAAGCAGCGGATCGCGATCGCCCGTGTCATCCTCAAGGATCCGCGCATCCTGATCCTCGACGAGGCGACGAGCGCGCTCGACACGCGCTCGGAGCGGCTGATCCAGGCGGCGCTGGAGCCGCTGATGCAGAACAGGACGACCCTGGCCATCGCCCATCGCCTGAGCACCATTCTGGCGGCGGACCTGATCCTGGTAATTGACCGGGGGCGCGTCGTCGAGCGGGGCACGCACGCCGAATTGCTGGCGCTCGGCGGCCTGTACGCGCGGCTGTACCGCCAGCAGTTCGGCGCGGGCGAACCCGAGGCTGCGCCCGTGATGGCCGCGAGCGGCGGCGCGCCGGGGACATAGCCCGAGGCCGCGCGCTATCCCCCTGTGGGCCGGTGAAGGGCAGGTTGGGAGTCGGCCGAAACGGTCGATCCTGTAGTATCTGCAGCGAGACTCAATCGCGTTTTCTGAAGGGCCTCGCGTGCCGGGATCAGAGGGGAGTGTTTCAGCGCAGCTACTGGTCGGCCTGCTGGCGGTCTCGCTGGCGGGCGCGCCGCTGACCGCGCTCGCCGGGTGGCGACGCCCGCGGCTGGCGGCGGCGGTGGCGGTCGCGAGCGCGGTGATCTCGCTGGTGCTGGTGATCGCTGCCTTGCGGGGCGGTGGTGGGTCGGTCAGCCTGCCGTGGGCGCCGACGCTCGGGCTGCGCTTCGACCTGCGGTTCGATGGCCTCTCCGCGGTCTACGGGCTGCTGGCGACCGGCATCGGCGCCGTCGTGCTCGCCTATTCCGCCGGCTACATCCCGCGCCATCTACGGCATGCGGGGCGCGACCCGAACGAGGCGACCACCTTCTACGCGCTGATCCTCCTCTTCATGGGGGCCATGGTCGGCATGGTGTTGGCCGACGATCTCTTTCTCCTCTTCATCTTCTGGGATCTGACCGCCGTCGTCTCCTACTTCCTGATCGGCTTCGACCGCGAAGAACCGGCCTCCCGCCCGGCGGCGCTGATGGCGCTCTTCGTCACCGCGGGCAGCGCCATCCTGATGCTTGCCGGCATCGTTCTCCTCTGGCTGACGGAGGGGACGGCATCGATTCAGACCCTGAACCGCCTCGCGCCGAGCACTTCGGCGCTGACGATCAGCGTCGCCCTGATCGCGGTCGCCGCGCTCGCCAAGAGCGCCCAGGTGCCGCTCCACTTCTGGCTGCCGCGCGCGATGGTCGCGCCGACGCCGGTCTCGTCGTACCTGCACTCGGCGGCGATGGTCGCCGCAGGCGTGTTTCTGCTGGCGCGGCTCCTCCCCCTCGTGCATCGCGCTCCCGGGCTGCCGGAGGCGCTGACGGCGCTCGGCTTCGCCTCGATCCTCGTGGCCGGCATTCTCGCGCTGAGCCGGGACGAGATGAAGCGGGTGCTGGCCTACTCCACCATCGGGCAATATGGCTACGTGGCGGTGATGCTCGGCGTTGGGGGGGCCTACGGCGCGACCGGGGCGGCCCTCTACGTTCTGGCCCACGGGCTTGCCAAGTGCGCGCTCTTTCTGACGGCCGGCGCCGTGACGGAGGCGACGGGCGAGAAGCATCTCTCACGGCTCGGCGGCCTGCTGCGGGAGATGCCCGTCCTGGCGGTCGCCAGCGGGATTGCCGCGGCGACGATTGCCGCCATCCCCCTCTCGATCGGGTTCTTCAAGGATGAGCTCTTCTTCGCCACGTTGAACGAGGAGGGGCCGCTCTTCACCGCGGCGGGGGTTCTGGCGGCCGGATTGACGTTCGCCTACATCGGGCGATTCTGGCTCAGCCTCTTCCTCGGGCCGCGACGGTCGCCCGCGCGGCGGCTCCCGATTTCCCTGGTGGGCCCGATCGTCCTCCTGGCCGCGCTCTGCGTCGTCGGCGGCATCTGGACCGAGGCAGAGACGGTGCTGGCGGTGGCGGGAGGGAGTGCCGCGCTCGGGCTGCCGGCGCCCGTGGAGATCGGCTATCACCTCGACGCGCGGCCCGAGAACCTGATGGCCATCGCCGCCTATGGCCTCGGCGGCCTGATTCTGGTCACGATTCGCTGGTGGTCAGGGTTCTCGCGCTGGCTCGCCGGCGTGGCCGAGCGCGTGGGGCCGGATAGGCTGTACGTGCGGAGCGTCGAGTCACTGAACGCTCTCTCCGACCGGCTCCACGGGTACGAGGTGCACGACCTGCGCGGCCGCGTGGCGTGGGTGCTGCTGCCGGTTGGGGTGCTCGTGCTTCTGGGGTTGATCTTCACGCCGAACGAGGGCGCGTTCCTGGTCGGAACCATCGGCCCGGAAGATCTCCTCATTGTCCTGGTCCTCGGGGTCGCCTCCGTCGCCGCGGTGACCACGACCTTCGTGACCGGGCATCTCTCGTCGGTGCTCCTGCTCTCGGCGGTCGGCTTTCCGCTGGCCACGACCTATGCGTTTCTCGGGGCGCCCGACGTCGCGCTCGTCGCCGTCCTGATGGAGACGATGCTCTCGCTCCTCTTCATCGGCTTTCTGGCGGCGATGCGCGAGCATCCGACGATCGAGGGGGTCCACGGCGAAACGTCCGAGTCGATCTTGCGGCGCGACCGCATCATCGGCGCGGTCGCCGCGGCGGCCGCGTTCATCACGGTCTGGGGCGTCCTCTCCAAGCCCGCGCCAATCGAATCGGCCGCGATGGAGCTGATCACGCTCACTCCGTCCGCGCACGCGAGCGACGTGGTGACCGCGATCCTGTCCGATTTCCGCGGGCTCGATACGATGGGAGAGATCACCGTCATCGGCATCGCCATGATCGGATTGATGACGATCCTGCAGCAGACCGGACGGAGGCGGTCCCGCGAATGACGCGCTACGTCTCCCGGCTCCTCTTCGCGCCGACGCTGATGGTGGCGTTCGCGACGCTGGTGAAGGGCTATTTCGGCGCGGGCGATGGCTTTGCCGCGGGCATCATCGCGGCGATGGCCTTCCTGATGCAGTTCGTTGCCTTCGGGGAGCGGGAGGTGCGGCGGCCGCTCCATACCCGCTATGCGCCGGCCGTCGGCGTCTCCGGGTTGGCGCTCGCGCTCGTCGTGACCTTCCTGCCGGTGCTGCGCGGGCTGCCGCCGATGACCCATTGGCCCCCGCCTGGCGCTCCTGTCATCCACTTCGGCTCGATCGAGCTCCTGACGGCGTTTCTCTTCGATGTCGGGGTCTTCCTGCTCGTGCTCGGCTTCAGCGTGACGGCGCTTTCGCTGGTGGCCCGCGCCGAGTTGCGGGGACCGCGATGACGCTCGTGTTCGCGATCGCCGTCGGATTGCTGATCGGGTCGGGCAGCTATCTGCTGCTTAAGCACGACCTCGTGCGGGTCGTGATCGGCGTCCTCCTCATCTCGAACGGCGCCAATCTCTTCATCATGCTGGCCGGGCTCGATCGCGGCGCGGCGCCGATCTATCCGTTGCCGGAGAGCGGCGAGGTGGCCGATCCCCTGGTGCAGGCGATGACCCTGACCGCGATCGTGATCACCTTCGGCGTAACGGCACTGCTGCTGAGTCTCATCTACCGGGTCTATGTCGCGCACTCGACGCTCGACACCGACACGCTGGCCGCCGCCGAGGAGCGAGAGGAGCTGACGGCCGAGCGCGAGGCGGGCGCCGATGACGAGGACGCCGCCATTCTGGCTCTGGACGCGCAGGAATCATGATGCTCGTCTTGCCGCTGGCGATCTTCTGGTTCGGCGGGTTGGCGCTGGCCCTTGCCGACGGGCGGCGACGCCTCGCCGGGATCGCCGGCATCGTCCTGCTGGCAGCCGGGCTGCTCGCCACGTCGGCGCTGGCGGCGATCGTCTTGCGGGACGGGCCGCTCGAGGTGGTAGCCGCCAACTGGCCGGCGGGCGTGGGCATCACGCTGCGGGCAGACGCTCTCGGGATGGCCTTCTCCCTGACCGCGATCACCGTGCTGCTGCTGTCGTACTGCTTCGAGTTCGCGGGTGGGATCGAGTCGCGCTCCTTTCCGGCGCTGACTATCTTCCTCGCCGCCGGGCTGACCGGGCTCTTCCTGACCGGGGATGCGTTCAATTTCTACGTCTTCTTCGAGATCGCGATGGTCTCCGCCTACATCCTCGCCGCCTACGGCGACGAGCGGCGCCAGTTGCGGGCGGCGGTCATCTTCGCGGTCGTCAACCTGCTCGGGTCGGTGATCTTTCTCATCGGGATCGTCTCGCTCTATCACATCACCGGCACGCTCGACATGGCGGGCATTGCCGCGCGCATGTCGGTCGTCGAAGAGAACCCGACGCTCATCGCCGGCACGCTGATCTTCGTGGCGCTCGGGGTGAAGCTCGGCATCTTCCCCTTTCACTTCTGGCTGCCCGCCGTCTACACCGGCGTGCACGCCTCGGTGGCGGCGATGTTCAGCGGCGCGCTGGCGACCATCGGCGCCTATGGCCTACTGCGCATCGGCGCCGGGATGATCCCGCGCCAACTGGAGCTCTCCGCCCCGGTCATCCTGGCCCTGGGGGTCGCCAGTATCCTCTACGGGGGTCTGCAATCGGTTGGCCGGCATGACCCCGCGGCGGTGGTCGCCTATTCGGCGATCGGCCAGGTCGGCTACATCCTGATCGCCGTGGCGATCGGCGGCAGGGTCGGATTCGCGGCGGCGATGTTCTTCACGATCGTCAACTCGTTCAACAAGACGCTCCTCTTTCTCGCCGGCAGCCAGCGCAACCGGACGAGCGGCATCGCCTACGCCATCGGCGGGCTGGGGGTGGCAGGGATTCCCCCTGCGTTCGGCTTCTGGGGCAAGGCCGTACTGCTGGAATCGACCCTCAGTGCCAGCGGGCAGGTGGCGCAGGTGCTCCTCTCCGCGATCGTCGTCATCGGCGGGCTGCTATCGTTGCTCTACATGTTCCAGTCGTATGGCCGCTCGTTTTGGCATCTCGATAACGCGCCCCAGAGCCGCGCCGATATTGCGCGGACGGGGATCGTCCTGGTGACCTCGATCCTGGTCCTTGTCTTTGGCATCTGGCCGGAGCCGGTGCTCGCCTTGAGCCAGCAGGCGGCAGACGTGCTCTTGCCGGGAGGGTAAGCATGCGCATCGCCTTCGCCACGGCGGCCATGGCGATCGTCTATCTCATGGATCTCGCGTCGACCGACCCGTGGGATATCGCCGCCGGCATCCTCCTCGGGCTCGGCATCCTGCTCCTGTTTCGCGATTTTCTTTTCCAGGGGCCGCCCGTGCGCCTCCGCGATTTCATCCCGCGGGCGATCCATTTCCCGAAATTGGTCCTGGCGGAGGCGGCGGCGATCGTTCGCGGCACGGTCACGGTGACTCGCGCGGTCATCGCGCGGCATCCGCCGGAGCACGCCAGGTTCGTCGAGATCCCGGTCGGGGAGCGGACCCCGACCGGGGTGATCGTCAGCGCGTGGCTCAATACGCTCTCGCCTGGCAGCGTCTTCATCGGCACCGACCCGGAAGCGACCTACTGGGCGATCCACGCGCTCGATGCGCCGGACAAGGAAGCGGTTCGCGAGGAAGCGCAGGAGTTCTACGAGCGGTATCAGCGGCCGGTCTGGCCCTGACGAAGGGAGATGGCGCCGATGCATCAGATCGTCTTTACCATCGCGGGCATCTGGATGACGGTCCTGCTGGCAATGATGGTCGTCTTTACGGTCCGCGCCAGATCGAGCGCGGTGCGGGTGCAGGCGATCGATACGCTCACACTGGTTCTCGTTGCGGTGCTGGTCCTCTTCTCCGCGGTGACGCGCCACGCGTACTACCTCGATGCCGCGCTCGCGCTGGCGCTCGTCTCCTTCATGGGCACGGTCGCTGCCGCGCGGCGGCTGGCGGAAGGGCGGATTCTGTGACGCTCACCTCGCTCTTCGCGTGGATCGCGGACGGGTTCATCCTGCTCGGCTCGATCGTGATGACCATCGGCGTTGTCGGCGTCATCCGCATGCCGGACATCTACACCAAGTTGCACGCCGCCTCGAAAGCGGTCTTCCTCGGCGTCTGCTCGTTCCTGGTGGCAATGATCGACACGGGCGACCCCGCCATCATCGCGCGGGCGGCGCTGATCGGGCTGCTGCTGATCTACACGACGCCCGTCGCGGCGCACGAGATCGCGCGGGCGGCGGCGCGCGAGGCGCTGATGCGCGGCGATGCCCGCGACCCGATCGCCATCGGGAGCGTGCGCAACGACCGCCCCCGGCGCTTCCCGTTCCCGTATTGAGTTCGGTCCCGGCCCGGGGAGGGCCGGGGCGCCTGAGTCGAGACCGCGCTACACAAACGGGCACTACGGGTATTCCCCGGACGCCGAATCGGGCGTACAATGGCTCAGACCCGCACGAGATACGACATAATGGTTCACTTGGGACGAGGATGACCATGGACAACGATCGCTTCGACCGGCTGACGCGCTCCATCGCGACGGGCATCACGCGTCGCCGCCTGGTCGCAGCGGCTGTCGGTGCGCTTGCCCTGCGCGGAAGCGAGGCGCGGGCGCAGCTCGGGCCGGCGACCTGCGGTCAGGCCGGCGCGGTCTGCACCATGCTCATGGGCTGCTGCCAGGGACTAACCTGCGTCACCTCGGCGATCAACGTCAACTACGGCGTCTGCGTCACGGGCAGCGGCGGCACCGTCAGCACCGGCACCACCCTGATCTCCCCCTTCAGCGATGGCGCCGTCGAAGAAGCGGCCGGCCTGGCATCGACATCTACCACCACGACCTCGTCGACGACCGACCCGCAGGCGCTCCGCCAGCAGAAGATCGCGCAGCGCAAGTCGCGTCGGTCCGCCAGGAAGAGCAAGCAGAGCAGCCGGCGCTCGACACGGAAGACGAATCGCCAAACGCAACAGGACCAGCGGCGGCTCCGCCGCGGTCCGAGGCTGACATTCCAGGTTACTGGCCAGGGGACTACCGATGAGGCCTTGCGGGTGACCAATCGCGAGAACCAGACCGCGGTTCTGTTCGGCATCGCGCCGTTGGGCAATCTCAGTCTGAGCCAGCAGCTCACTCCTCCCTATTCGCTTGGCCCCGGCCTTCCGTTCCTGTTCCTTTCCGGGCAGACCTCAGAGTTGGACGGCAATCGTGTGGGTTGGATCGCGAACCCCATCTGTCAGGGCGACCTCTCACAGAACGGGTTCATTGTCACTGCGGCATTCTCATCGACCAGCACGAAGAGCCGTGAATATACGATCCTCTGCGACGGATCGCGGTTGACGAGCGGCCACCGGAAGCGCAACAACAACCAGCACAAGCGCCACAAGAAGCGGTCCCAGAAGCAGAAGTCGGGCACGCATGACTAGCGCGAGTTAGCCGAGAGCGTGGGAGCTTATCTCGTCCGCCGCGGGCTGCGCACCGCGCTCGTCCTCATCGTCGCCTCGATCGCCGTCTTTTACGGGCTTCGCATCGCTCCTGGCGATCCGACAGGCGGCGTCCTCAGCCCGACCGCCCTGGAAGAGGTGCGCGAGGCATACCGGCAGCGGCTGGGGCTCGACAAGCCGATCTGGGTGCAGTACGGCACCTATCTGCAGAACCTCGCGCGAGGCGACCTCGGCACGTCCCTCATTACGGGCAAATCGATCGGCGAACTGCTCGCGTTCTATGGCCGCAACAGCCTCGTGCTCGGCCTGGCGGCGACCTTGCTCATCTACGCCGTCGGGCTTCCCCTCGGGGCCGTCGCGGCGGCGAAGCGAAACAGCGGGCTCGATCAGGCGATCAGTGGGTTGAGCATCGCCGGCATGGGGATGCCGAACTTCTGGCTGGCGCTCCTCCTCATCTTTCTCTTCGCCTCGAAGCTCCACTGGTTGCCCTCCGGTGGCTGCTGCTCCGGCAAGCAGCTCATCCTCCCGGCCGTCGTGCTCGCCGCGGAGGGGACGGCGGTGACGATCCGCATGACGCGCTCGGCGATGCTGGAGCAGCTCGGCCAGGATTTCGTGCGCACCCATCGCGCGAAGGGGCTCTCGGAGACGGCCGTCATCTACGGCCGGGTCTTCCGCACGGCGCTCATCCCGGTCATCTCCCTCGCCGGGCTGCGACTCGGCTGGCTGGTCGGCTATTCGCTGATTGTGGAGACGATCTTCCAGTGGCCGGGGATCGGCTACCTGCTGGTCGATGCCATCATCCGGCGCGACTACCCGGTCGCGCAGTTCTTCTCGCTCCTCCTCGTCGCCGTCGTCGTCGTGGCGAACCT
>JADYYO010000408.1 GCA_020853615.1 Thermomicrobiales bacterium | reverse complement strand
CGCCTCGCGCTCGATCTCGAGCTGCATGATGCGCCGCTCGGTCTCGTCCAGCTCGACCGGGAGCGAGGTCATCTCCATGCGCAGCTTCGAGGCCGCCTCGTCGACCAGGTCGATCGCCTTGTCGGGCAGAAAGCGGTCGGTGATGTAACGGTTCGACAGGAGCGCGGCGGAGACGAGCGCCGAGTCGAGAATGCGCACCTTGTGGTGCGTCTCGTAGCGGTCGCGCAGGCCGCGCAGAATCGAGATCGTATCCTCGACCGTCGGCTCGCCGACGAAGACCGGCTGGAAGCGCCGCTCCAGCGCCGCATCCTTCTCGATGTGCTTGCGGTACTCGTCGAGCGTCGTCGCGCCGATGGTGCGCAACTCGCCGCGCGCCAGCATCGGCTTGAGCATGTTCGAGGCGTCCATCGCCCCCTCGGCCGCGCCCGCGCCGACGACCGTGTGCAGTTCGTCGATGAAGAGGATGATCTCCCCCGCCGCGTCGGAAACCTCTTTCAGGACCGCCTTCAGCCGCTCCTCGAACTCGCCACGGAACTTTGCGCCCGCGATGAGCGATCCGAGATCGAGGGCGATGATCCGCTTGTTCTTCAGGTCCTCTGGCACGTCGCCGCGCACGATTCGCTGCGCCAGCCCCTCGGCGATCGCCGTCTTGCCGACGCCCGGCTCGCCGATGAGGACCGGGTTGTTCTTGGTGCGCCGGGAGAGGACCTGCATCACCCGGCGGATCTCCTCGTCGCGGCCGATGACCGGGTCGAGCTTCCCCTCACGGGCCAGCTCGGTCAGGTCGCGGCCATACTTCTCCAGCGCCTGATACTTGTCTTCCGGATTCGCGTCAGTCACGCGTTGCCCTCCCCGGATCTGGCTCAGGGCCTCGTAGACCCGGTCCTTGTTAACGCCGAACCGGTTGAGCAGCCGGGCCGCGCCGCTGTCGGAGCCCTCGAGGATGCCGAGGAGGAGATGCTCCGTGCTGACATACTCGTCCCCCATCCGCTTCGCTTCGTCTTCGGCCTTCTGCAGCGCCTTGCGCAGGCTATTGCTGACAACCGGCTGCGCCGCGTAGGAGAGTTTGGGCAGCCCCTCGAACTCGGCCGCGACCTCTCGCCGCACGGCACCGGGGTCGACACCGAGCTTCCTCAGGATCTGCGGAACAAGGCCGTCCGTCTGGTCGAGGAGCGCCAGCAGGAGCGCGATCGGCTCGAACTGCGAAATATTGCGCTCTTCGGTCAGCCGCTGCGCGGCGACGATGGCCTCCTGGGCTTTTTCTGTGAATCGTGTGGTGCTTGCCATCCCATATCCCTCTCGATGGACGCATCGTTGCGCCCCACCAACTCCTCACGCCACGAGGTCACGCTATCGCCGGCCTCCTGACGCGTTCCTGCCGACACCCAACACCTGCAGCAGCGACGCCAGCTCGTCGCGCATGCGCTCCATCTCGGGCGCATCGCGCTGCGCGGCCTCCTCTTCGACATGCGCCTTGAGCGCGCGGAGCCGCCGGGTCACCTCTAGCACGAGCTGGACCCCGGAGAGATTGAGGCCCTGCTCGCCGACGAGATACTTGACCTGGCGCAACCGCTCGAGATCCTCATCCGAGTAGAGGCGAAGATTGCCGCTGGTGCGCGACGGGGCGATCAACCCTTCGCGCTCGTACTTGCGAAGCGTCTGCGGGTGCATTTCCAGAAGGCGAGCCGCTACGCTAATGATGAAAACCGGCTCGCAGCCGGGGTCGTTCATGCGGATCCTCCTGTCATCACTGTGCCAGGAATATGATAGAGATTGATACGGATTGTGTCAACCCTTGCACCCCGCGTGACCGAGAGCAACGGAGGAGCCGATGACAAAGATCTATGCGCACCGTGGGGCATCCGCAGCCTTCCCCGAGAACACGCTGGCGGCGTTCCGGGCCGCGCTCGACGCCGGCGTCGCCGGCATCGAGCTCGATGTCCACGTCACCGCCGACCGCGTCCCGGTCGTCATCCACGATCGGGATGTTGCCAGAACGACCAATGGGGCGGGCAATATCGACGAGTTGCCGCTGGCGACGGTGCGGACGCTCGACGCCGGAGGCGGGCAATCGGCGCCGACGCTGGCCGAGCTCCTGGACCTCGTCGGCGACACCGTTCATCTCGACATCGAGGTGAAGGGCCTGGGCATCGAGCGGGAGATCCTCGCCGCGCTTGCCGCGCACCCTGGCGTTCGCTGGGCCATCTCCTCCTTCGATTGGGATACCCTCCGCGCATTGCGGCGGCTCGACCACGCTGCCGAGCTCTGGCCCCTGGCCATGCGAGCCGATGACGAACTGCTCGCGATCGCCGCCGCGCTCTCGTCGCCAGCGGTCGCGCTCGACGCAGACGCCTACACTCCAGAGAGCGCCGCCGCGCTGCGTGACGCCGGGCTGGCGGCCATGGTCTGGACGGTGAACGAGGCCGCCGAGGCGCGCCGCGTCCGCGATCTCGGCGCGTTTGCGCTCTGCACCGACGATCCGCGGCGGATCATCGCCGCATTCGCTGACGCATAGACTGGGCCGCCGTGGTTCGGCAGGAAGACGTGGCACTCGCCGGGGCGTGGCCGAGGCGAGCGAAGGGAAAGGTGCTGTGTTCGACTGGCTCGTGGAATGGGTGGTGCGCATCATCGAGGCACTCGGCTATCCGGGGCTGACAGCGCTCGTCGCGCTGGAGAATCTCTTCCCGCCCATCCCCTCCGAGGTGATCCTGCCGCTGGCCGGCTTTCTGACCGGCCAGGGCTTCTTCTCGTTCCCGCTTGTCCTCTTCGCCACCACCCTCGGCTCCGTCCTCGGCGCGCTCGCGCTCTATGGCATCGGGATGGTGGTCGGGCAGCTCGGCATCCGCACGCTCTTCGAGCGCTACGGGCGATGGGCGATGCTCACGCCGGAGGATCTGACTCGCGCCGAGGAGTGGTTCGATCGCCGCGGGGCGATCGCCGTCTTCATCGGGCGCCTGGCGCCGGTCGTCCGCTCCCTCGTCTCGATCCCGGCCGGCTATCGCCGCATGCCGATCGGCCAGTTCGTCCTACTAACGGGCCTCGGCAGCGCCATCTGGAACGGCTCGCTGGTCACGCTCGGCTGGGTCTTCGGCGAGAATTGGCGCCTGATCGAGGAGTATGTGGGGTGGCTGCAGTACGCCGTCATCGGCGTCGTCATCCTGCTCG
>JADYYO010000407.1 GCA_020853615.1 Thermomicrobiales bacterium | reverse complement strand
GCCCAGGCCGTGGAGTGCGACCGCGTCCCCAAGCTCGTCCAGCATGTCGGCGAAGAGAGTCCAGAGGTCCTCGCCCTCACCCCGGATCGGCGTCGCCCGGCTCCCCTCGCCCGCGCTGCCTCGATCGGCGATGTCGAGCGCGAGGGCCAGGGAGGCGGAAAGCGCCCCCTCCAGCGCCAGGTGCCGGGTGCTCCCCCGTGCCGCGAACGTGGCTGTCCCGTCGCCGCTCCAGGCGGAGATCGACCAGGTGGTCGCCCCGTCGGCGCCGGTGAACGTGAATTGCGCCGGCTCCTTTGTCAATTCGTCGCTCCGTTTCTTTCCCGGACAGCCATCGTCACGGAGGTACGGCCGGGCGCGGCCGCGAGGTCTGCTAGAGCGCCGTGCGAAATCGGTGTCATCCTGAGCGCAGCGAAGGATCTCGGCTCCCGCGAACCCCGTCTCCTTTGCGCTGAGGTGCTTCCTTCGTCAGCATGACACGACGTGCGCACGGCGCCGTAAATTGCCGCTGGCGCTTCTCCGCGCAATGGCATCGGCGGACCCTGTTCGTCCACCCGGGTGGAGCGCCGGAGTTCCACGTGGAACCGGTGTTGACGCGCCCGCTCCCCGCGCACGTACGCCCCCTTCCGGCGATCTGGTATTCTCCGGGCGATCCCGGCGCTCCCGCACCGCCTCTCACGCCGCGTGGCGAAACGGAAGCCGCGCACGGTGCGTTGGAGAGGGCGGAAAGGAGCATCGGATCGACGAATGGAACTCTCGATACCGTGGACCATTGCGAGGCCGGCAGCCGACGAGCGCCCCGCCCGCAGGAGTCAAGGGTTGACCTCGGACGATCCGGATCTCGTTGGGCGCGCCCGCGAGGGCGATCAGACCGCCTTTGCCCGGCTCTTCGAGCAGTACCACGCTCCCATATTGAACTACCTGCATCGCATGGTCGGCGACCGCGCGATGGCGGAAGATCTTACCCAGGATACGTTCATCAAGGCGTACAACGCCCTTCCTTCGACGCGGCCCGATCTGGCCTTCAAGCCCTGGCTCTACCGGATCGCCACCAACACGGCGATCAGCCAGTTGCGGCGGCGCAAGATCGTGCAGTGGATTCCCTTCATGCCAGGCCACGACCACGCCAGCGAGCAATCGATCGAGCGCTCGGTCAGCCGCCGGCAGGATATCGAACAGACCCTCTCCCGGCTGCCGCAGCACTACGCCGCGGCCCTCCTGTTGCGACACTACCAGGGGCTCTCCCTGGCGGAAACCGCGGATGCCCTCGGCATCACCGAGAACGCCGCGAAGCTTCGCTTGTTTCGCGCCCGCAAGGCGTTCGCCGAAATTTATGGGAGTGCCGAGGCGCTCGGCGCTGCCCGTGAGTGGGAGGCGTAGCGATGATCTCCCACGACCGCGCTCAGGAGCTTGTTTCGGCGCGGATGGATGCTCCGCTCACCCCGGCTGAGCATCGCGAGCTGCAGAACCACCTCGCCGAGTGTCCGAGTTGCCGCGCCTTTGTCGCGCAGGCGGACGACCTGGCGCGCGGGTTGCAGACGATGTCGCACCTCGGGCCGAGCCCTGTCGTCTCGCGCGCTGTGATGGACGCCATCTCGAGCGACACGTCGGGCTGGAGCTGGCTGCGGCAGGCGCTGCAGGCCCTGTCGTCGCCCGGGATGGCCGTCGCGTCGAGTATGGCGCTCGTCCTCGCGCTCGCCGGCGCCCTCATCGTCGCGCTGAACGCCCCCGGCCGCGGCCCCGCCATGCGTCAGGGTCCGGCGCCCGAGGGGACGATCGCGGCGGTCGCCCTCGCGCCCCTACCGACCGAGCCGCCGACCCGGATTGCCGAGCCGACCGCGACGAAGCCGCCCGTGCGCGAGATCGCGCCGCCGCCGACGAAGACGCCAGCGATGCGCCCGACGGCGACCGCCGTGCCGATCGTGGCGGTCACGGCCGTGCCGACTATCGAGCCGGTCGTCGATTCGCCGGCAATTCAGCCGGTCGAGGATGTCCCGGTTGCCAATCCCGAGCAGGATGTGCCGATGCTCGCCATGGCGGACGACGGCGCCGGCACGAGCAATGGATCGGTCGACCTGGCGCAACAGGCAACGGTCGACGAAGCGCAGCCGGCCGAGGCAGCCCCGGTCGATGACGGCGCCGACAACGCGGTCGCCGATGCCCCGGTGCAGGACGAGGGCGCCGCGGCCGCGCCCGCCGGCGATACGACGCAGACAACCGAGGCGAGCGATGCGGCGCCGGCCGACAATGGTGGCCGGAAGACAGCCCGCAAGGGGGATTCCGGCGACCAGGCGCCCGCCGAGGTAGCAACCGAGCCGGTGGGCCCTGTCGACCCCGCGTCCGCCATCAACCCGCTGACCGCCGAGGCGATCGCCGCCCTCGAGGGGAACGGCCTCGCTCCGGGTGTCTCGCTGCCCCCGGCGCCGATGGACCCGATGCCGCCGGCGCAGCCCTTCCTGCCGGTGACGCCGACCCCGGAGCCGGATGGCACGCCGACGCCGGAGGGTGAGCCGGAGACGCAGGCCGATGCGCCGCAGCTCGCTATCGATACCTCTGGCGACCTCGGCGTCACCGCCCTGGCGCCGGACCCCGATCCCGGCCAGGCGGTGATCGACCAGCAGGCCCCCGAGGCGATGACGACCGATTCCGAGACGGTCAAGGCGAAGGAGAGGCGCGACAAGTCATCGAAGGCGGGGCGGTCGCGCGAGTCGCAGCAGGCCGCGTTCGTCCAGGAGCCGTATGAGTGGACGGGGAATGACTCCCTCGCCCTACAGCAGACGGCCGATGGCGCGGCCGAGCCGGCCGAGGGCGTCGTCGACGCGAACGATGGCGCCGGGGAGACGACCGAGGCGGCAGCCGCGCCAGACGAAACCGGGGAAACCAGTGCGACAGATGGTCCCTCTGAGGAGCCGGCACCGCAGATCGACCCGGCTACGGGCATGGAGATCGATCCGGCCACGGGGCTCCTGATCGACCCGACCACGGGCTTTCTGCTCGACCCGGTGCACAATCGGGTGATCGATCCGCGCACGCATTATGTCGTGAATCCCAGGACCGGGCTTCTGATCGACCCGGCGACCGGCGACCAGCTCGACCCCGTCACGTTGCAAGTCGTGATCCCCGCCGGGTTCGGCAGCGACCAGCCCCGGTATGAGCCGGGCAGCCCGGAGATGCGCGGCGAAATCGAGTCGGTCGTGAACGACACCTACAACAACGCGTCGATCAAGATCGAGCCGCCGACCGATGGCCCGGTGCAGCCGGTTGGCGAGATCGTAGTCCCGACCGAATCGGGAGACGCCGTCGAAATCTCCTGAGACCGCGAAGGCCAGCTCGCGGCACGCCAGATCCTGATCGCGCTTGGGAGGCGCGGTCGGGGTCTGGTTCGTTCCAGGCCACTGGCGCGGTTCGCCCATCCACGGTAGGCTACAGGCGCCCCCGGGAGATTGACGAGGTCGCATCGTGAGCGAGGTCGACAGCAGGCCGTCAATTCGGTTTGGTCGCACGTTGGTCACGGCGACGCTGGGCGACCTCCTCTCGCAGGAGGTCGAGGCGGTCGTGCTGGCCGCGAACTGTCGCGGCGTGCTTGGCCCGCTGGCAACGCCCGGCTTGACCAGCCTGCGCACGCTCGGCGGCTCGGTGATCGAGCGCGAGGCGATGGCCCGGGCGCCGCTCAATCTCGGCTCCGCGATCGTGACCGGCGCGACCGGCCTCGAGGAGCGCGGCGTTCGCGGTGTCGTCCATGCCGTCGTCCACCCGGCGCTTGGCGAGCGGGCGCGCATCGAGCATGTGCGGCGGGCGGTGCCGGAAGCGCTCATCGCTGCCTCGAACGCCCGGCTGCGCTCGCTGGCGGTGCCGCTGCTCGGCGTCGAGTCCCGCACTGCAACTGCGGATCTCGAGGCATTGGTCGCGGTGATCGTCGATGAGATGGTCGGCAGCTTGCGCCGAGCCGAGCTGCGCCTCGACCGGGTGGTGGTGGTCTGTCGCTTCCCCGAGGAGCTGAAGACGGTCGAGATCGCGCTGGCGCGGGCGCGGGAGCGGGTTTGGCTCGTCGTTCCGTGATGGATGCTCACCCCTCATCGGCTTCGCCCGTCATCCCGCGGGGAACCACGCTCGCCTGGCGCATGGCGCCCTACGCCGATCGCCGCCGGGTCGATGCCGTGCTGCGGCTCGTGGGCGGGCGGGCGCTGCCGATCGGCGCGAGCCACGAGCGGCTCGCCGTGCTCGGACTGCCGTCAGACGTAGCGGCGGATGCGCTGCGCCGGGTGCGGCGCGTCGCCGATTGGGTCGATGCCTGGACCTGGGCAGCGCAGCGCTTCCTTGGGGAATCGCGGATCTACCAACGCGCCGGCGAGAAGGACGCTGCGGCCCTCTACCAGCGGCACGCGGCGCTCGCCTACCACATCGGGGCCGCGCTCGTCTTCGACGACCCGCGCACCCTGCGCGCCCTGCGCGCCTCCGCCTCCTCGCTCTACGCCCGATCGCTCCCGGTGCTCCATCCGGATGTCCGGCCGGTCCGCCTCCCATGGCGGACGAAGGAGCTGCCCGGCTATCTCGTCCACCCCGCGGTCGTGACCGCGCCGGCGCCGCTAGTGGTGCTGTTGAACGGGTCGTCGACGAGCAAGGAGGAGATGCTCCTCTGGAGCGATGCCTTTCTGCAGCATGGGCAGGCCGTCCTCGCCCTCGATTGGCCGGGGAGCGGCGAGAGTGCCTTGACGGTGCGGCCCGTGGCCGACGGCCACGATTTCACGGAGGGGATCGTCGCGCTGGCCGAGGCCGACCCCGAGCTCGACTCACGCCGCATCGCGCTGGTCGGGTTCAGCCTCGGCGGCGCGGTGGCCGGTCTGGCCGCCGCCAGCGATCGCCGCATCGGCGCCATCGTGGCGGTCACGCCGCCGTACGACGCGCGGCCCTGGCTGGCCAATGCCCAACCGTTGCTGCGCCGCCATCTCGTGACGATGGCCGGCGGCCGCGAGCGCGCCACCCGGTTGGCGAGCGCCTACGCGTTGCCCGGCGTGATCGAGCGCGCGCGCTGCCCGGTGCTGGTGATCGGCGCCGGGCGCGATCTGGTGGTGCCGCCGGACGAGGCGATTCGCTATTGCATCGCGGCGGCCGAGCGCGGCACGCTGATCTGGTATCCTCGTGGCGCCCACGGACTGTACGACGCGCTTCCCGAGTGGACGGCAGATGCGGCGAGCTGGATCGACGCCGCGCTCGCCGGCTCGGAGATGTCCACCTGGGTGGACCAGGCGCGGGCGGCGCCTGCCGGCGACCCTGGCGCTGGCGATCCGCTTCGCGCTTGACGCGCCCCCGGGCCGCTCCTACACTCCGGCCCGACCCTGCCGACATGCCCTGATCCAACCCGGAGCCGCGTGGGGCGGAGCATGGACCACGGGCGCGCCGCCTGGCCGGCGCGCGAGCCAGAAATCGGGGACGCCATGGCCACGGACGAGCTGCTCGACGAGATTCGGGCGCTGATTGCCGATCGGGAAGAGCGAGGCATCCGCGGATTGACCGATACCATCGGTCCGTCCGACTGGGCCGAAATCGTCCAACGCCTCGATGACGACGAGGTCGCCATCCTTCTCGCCTCGGTGCCCGAGGTCGAGATCCCCGAGATTCTGGAAGAGCTCGACCCGGCGAATGCGGCGGCCATCCTCCGCCTGCGACCGCGCGAAGAGGCGGCCGACCTCCTGGAGGCGATCGACCCGGACGACGCCACCGACATCATGGCCGAGCTGCCCTCGCGGGACCGCGAGCAGATCCTGCAGGTGATGGAGCCGGACGAGGCGGCCGAGATTCGCCTCCTCTCCGCCTACCCGCCCGACACCGCCGGCGGGCGCATGACCCCCGCCTTCGTCGCCATCTCGCCAGACGTGCGCGCCGACGACGCCATCGTCCTCCTCCGCCGCGTCGCCGAGGAAGCCGAAACCATTTATTATGTCTATGTCATCGACGAGGAGGAGCGGCTCCTTGGCGTCCTCTCCCTGCACAACCTCGTCCTGACGCGCCCGAACACGCCGGTGCACGACGTGATGGTCGCCGACCCGATCCGGGTGACGGCCGACACCGACCAGGAGACGGCCGCGCGGCTGCTGGTCGACAAGAACCTGCTCGCTCTCCCCGTCGTCGACGATCAGGATCATCTGCTCGGGATCATCACGCAGGACGACGTCGCCGATGTCATCGAGGAGGAGACGACCGAGGACTTCGAGCGGATGGGCGGCTCGCAGCCGCTCGATGTCCCGTATCGTTTTGCCAGCGCCGGGCTCCTCGTGCGCCGCCGCATCGGCTGGCTCCTCTTTCTCTTCCTGGCGGGGCTGCTCACCAGCCACGTTCTGGAGCACTATTCCGACCGTCTCGACGGCGCGCCGGCGCTGATCCCGTACATCCCCCTCATCATCGGCATCGGCGGCAACGTCGGTAGCCAGACGGTAACGACGCTCGTGCGCGCGATTGGCGTCGGCGAGGTCCGTCTGTCGGATGTCGGCTGGGTGCTGGCCAAGGAGATGCTCGTCGGCCTCTCGGTCGGGCTCATCATGGGGCTCGTCGGCTATTTGCGCGTCGGGGTGCCCGAGGGGTTCCGCATCGGACTCGTCGTCGGGGCGACCATCGCCAGCGTCGCCCTCTGGTCGGCCACGGTCGCCGCCATCCTGCCGCTCGTCCTCGAGCGGCTCGGCATCGACCCCGCCGTCGTCTCCGCGCCGTTGATCTCGACCTTCGTCGACGCCACCGGCCTGCTCATCTACATGACCATCGCCGGCGCGCTGTTGCTGCAGTTGTAGCGGGCTGGTGGCTATCAGCTATCAGCTATCAGCTATCGGCTTTCTGGCTGATAGCTGATAGCTGATAGCCGTTCGCTTCCGGCTTCCGACTTCCGACTCTTTTCTTCTCGACTCCTCGACTCCTCGACTTCTCGACTCCTCTACAGCCAATCGATGCGGCGGAAGATGGCGATTTCGATCGCGGCGATGACGGCCATCAGGCCGATGGCGAAGGGGTAGCCGAAGCGCCAGTCGAGCTCCGGCATGTAGACGAAGTTCATGCCATAGATGCCGGCCACGAGAGTAATCGACATAAGAATGATGGAGGATGCCGTCAGGCGCTTGACTACCACGTTCAGGGTGTAGGAGACCATCGAGAGATTGGCGTCGAGGACGCTCGAGAGCATGTCGCGATAGATGTCGACCGTGTCTGTGACGCGCAGGAGATGGTCGTAGATGTCCTGGAAGTAGACCACCTCCTTCTCGCCGAAGAGGGGAGCGTCGCGACGCACCAGCACGTTCAGGATGTCGCGCTCCGGCCCGGTGACCCGGCGGATCATCAACAGATCGCGGCGCAGCCTCAGGATCTCCGCCTGCACGAGCGGCTGCCCGCCGCGAAGCACCTCCTCCTCCAGATCCTCCGCCTGATCGGCAATGGCATCGAGGACCGGGAAATAGCCGTCGACGAGGGCGTCGAGCAGGGAGTAGAGGAGGAACCCCGGCCCCTTGTCCTGCATGGCCGCGGCGTTGACGCGCCAGCGTTCGGCCGTCTCCGCGATGACCGGGAGGCCGCTGCCGTGGAAGGTGATCATGTAGCAGTTACCGACGAAGATGTCGACAATGTGGGAGTGGCAGCCGTCCGCTGCGGCGGTCAATCCGTAGAAGATGATGAAGTGGTAGCCGTCGTACTGCTCGATCTTCGGCCGCAGCTCGCCAGCGATTGTGTCTTCGATGGCGAGTGGGTGGAAGCCGAATTCCTCGCCGATCCGCGTCACCTGCGCCGGCGAGGCGTCGGTGACATCGATCCAGGTAACCGCTTGCTTCGCATGGACGAGGTCGCTCAATCCGTCGATCGGGACATCGACCCGGTCCCCCTTTGCATTATGGAGGATGACGCTGAACACCGCCCGCCCTTCGCGCGCGCCCGCCACGAGGCCTTGTCGCGTCGCGCCAAAATGGTGTCATCCCGAGCTTGCGAAGGATCTCGGCTCATCGAAACGTCGCTTTCCGTGTGCGGAGATGCTTCCTTCGTCAGCATGACACGTCTTCCGCATGCCGCCGTCTTTTACGTAGCGTAGCAGGCTGCCGGGAAGCGGATCCTCAGGCGTGGGCGCGAGATCGCACTAGCGAACGCACCAGCGACCAAATGCCCATCCGGGCCCCGATGTCGATGACGAAGAGGACCAGGGCGAGGCCGATGGGGAGATACCAGACCGGGCGATGCTCGAGGAGCGGGCTGCCGCCGGACGGCGGCGCCTGCCAGACCGCGGCCGGATCGTCGAGCGAGAGGACGCGGCCTCCCGTGCGCGCCGCGATCGAGCGAAGCAGGGCCGGGCCGTTCGGCGCGGGGAGCGTCTCGGGGGAGGGGGGGACGGTGACGCTCGCCGTCTCGGTCAGGGCGCCGCTGGGGCGCTCCTGGCGGATGTCGATGGCGTAGGCTCCGGCGTCGGGCGCGGGGAGGCGCAGGCTGTACTCGCCGGGACCGCTCTGCGTCAACTCCTGGGAGCGGATTGTCTCCCCGGCGGCGTTGCGCACGGCGGCGAAGGTCGGCAGGAAATCGGCGAAATCGCCATTCTCGCCCGACGCCGAGACGGTCAGGAGCATGTCGGCGCCGTCTCGTTGCGCGGAAACGGTCAGTGGCCGCCGCTCGGGGTCGGGGAGCGCCCAGCGGACCGCCGCCGCCCAGAAGGTGTCGAACCCGCCCCAGGCTGGCCAGGCTGCCGCGAAGTCGGAGCCATTGTCGGCGGTCCAGGCGATCACCCGTCCCAGCCCGAACTGCCACTTGGCGAGGACGGGGTCCTCCCGGTCGGAGGTGAGGATTACCTGGGCGTCCGGCTTCGCCTCGGTGAAGTCGTAGCCGGAGAGATCGGGGAGGGT
>JADYYO010000406.1 GCA_020853615.1 Thermomicrobiales bacterium | reverse complement strand
TCACCCCGTCCTTCAGCGGGCGCACCGCCACGATCGACTCCGGCGTCTTGCCGACCATCGCCTTGGCCTCCACCCCCACCCCGAAGGCCCGCCGCGTCCGCGTGTCGATCGCCACCACGCTCGGTTCGGAGATGACGATCCCCTTCCCCCGCACGTAGACCAGCGTGTTGGCGCACCCGAGGTCGATGCCGAGATCGCGGCTGAGGCCGCCCCAGAGGAACGAGAATGGCGTCCGCAGGCCGAGCCCTTTCCCGGGGCCGTGGCGCACCACGCGGCGGCCGGCAATGGCGCTGTCCCAGGGCCAGGTCATCCGGTGCACCCTCGCCAGTGAACGGCCTCGGCGACGCGCGAGACCGCGAGGCGATAGGCGGCCTGACGCAGGGTGATCCCCTGCTCGGTGGCGCGGTGCGCCACGTCGGCGAAGGCGCGCGCCATCCGCTCCTGCAGGCGGTCTTCCACCTGCGCCTCGTCCCAGAAGAGCCCCTGCAGGTCCTGCACCCACTCGAGATGGGAGACGACGACCCCGCCGGCGTTCGCCAGGATGTCGGGCACGACGATGACGCCGGCCGCGTCGAGGATCTCGTCGGCCTCGGCCGTCACCGGCCCGTTCGCGCCCTCGACGATCGCCCAGGCGCGCACGCGGTGAGCATTGGCGCCGGTGATCTGCCCTTCGAGCGCGGCGGGCACCAGCAGGTCGACCGCCATCTCGAGGAGTTCCTCGTTGCTGATGCGAGAGATGCCGGGCGCGTCGTAGCTCTCCAGCAGGCCGTTCGGCAGGTGGTCGAGATGCTCGGCGATCGCCGCGATATCGAGCCCTTCCGGCCGGTAGAGCCCGGTCGAGATGTCGCTGATCGCCACCACCTTGCAGCCCGCCTCGAAGAGCGCAAGGGCGGCCGAGCGACCGACGTTGCCGAACCCCTGCACGGCGACGGTCGTCTGCGCCGGATCCCTGTCGTGGGCGCGCAGCAGCTCGAGCGCCACGACCGAGATCCCCTTGCCGGTGGCGCGGGATCGCCCCTGCGAGCCGCCGAGCGCGATCGGCTTGCCGGTCACGCTCGCCATCGCCGAGGCATCGTCGACCTGGCTGAGGGTATCGACCATCCAGGCCATGACCTGCTGGTTGGTGTTGATATCGGGCGCCGGGATATCCCGGTGCGGGCCGATAATCGGGCGGATCGCCATCGTGTAGCGGCGGGTCAGCCGCTCCAGCTCGGCCTGCGAGAAGCGGCGCGGATCGCACTTCACGCCCCCCTTCGCCCCGCCGAACGGCAGGTCGAGGACGGCGCACTTCCAGGTCATTAACATGGCGAGAACGGTTGTCTCCTCCAAAGAGACCGCCGGATGGTAGCGGATGCCGCCCTTGAACGGGCCGCGCGCCCCAGAGTGCTGCACGCGGTAGCCGGTGAAGACCTCGATGCTGCCGTCGTCCATGACGACCGGGAAATTGACGGTCAGCGAGCGCTCGGGAGAGGCGAGGATCTCCTGGATCCCCGGGTCGAGCTCGAGGGCGGCGGCCGTCTCGCGCAGCAGGTTTCGCGCGTCCGCGATCGCGCTGGAAGGCGGCGCGGCCGGGCGGGTCAGGGTATTCGGCATCTCATCGATCGTCGTGCTCATCAGTATCGTGTCCTTTTTCATTCTTTTCGGCGGCCCGGCGGCTAATCATTGCCGCTCGGGAAAAGCGAAGGTCGTCAGCGACGGGTCACCCGGGAGTGTCGATCATCAGGTGGGAACGCGGCGCGCTCCTTCGCCATACGCCGCCGATATGCATCATTGCAAGAACCATGACACCCTCGTCGTGCCATTCGCGCCCGGAGCGGCCCCATCTGGCCTACCCCGCAATCATCCGGTGCTCGACAATACGGCCGCCTTCGATCCGAGAGAGGCTGAGCCCGGCGATGCAGGTCCACTTCCCGGATGGCGGCACCCCATCCATCTCCCGCTGCTCGGTCCCGCAGAGGGTCCACTCGGCCGCGACGCGATCCCCCTCGGCCACCAGGGCGTGCAGATCGACGCGCAGATCCGGGAAAGCCGAGCCGATCTGCGCGCTGGCGCGCTTGACCGCCTCGGGTCCGGCGAATTGCCCTGTCGGCAGGGAGACGACCGCGCCTGGCGCGATCAGCTCGTCGACCGCCTGATCGTCGTGGTGCGCGAGCACGTCATCGAAGAAACGGCGAACCAGCGTCTTGTTGCGGCGCGCGGGCGACGATGCTGTCTCGGTTGTGACCTCCGCGCGTTGGCCACGGCTCATTGCCCATCTCCTGCCGGGCCGATCGATCTCGACGCGGGCGCCCTCCCCGGCGCGGCCGGGCGGCCCGCGCCCGGCGGCACGGTCGAGCGGCGGGCCGGGTCTCCGTGTGCCCGCTGCCGGTATGGGTCGAGTGTAGCCAGATCGTACGAGCAATAGCAGGGGCCGCCCTGAACGCAGCCCCCGCAGCAGTAGGTCTTGCCCCGATGGACGGCTGGCCGCCAGGGAATTTCGACGCCGCAGTTGGCGCACCGTGGAAGGCTCAGGGTCTCTGCCGCCATCAGCCGCTCCATCTCTCCCCTCGCCGCTAGTCGACCGACTGGATGGTCAGCCACGCCGGGCCGCCCACCGTCTCGACGGCGACGCGATCGCCGACACGCCGCCCGATCAGGGCGCGCCCGACCGGCGATTCATCCGAGATGCGCCCCTCGCTCGGCGCGATCTCCGCCGGATCGACGATTGTGTAGGTCTCCTCGCCGTCCAGCTCCCAGTCGACGGTCACCCGCGAGCCGAGGCTGACCACGCCTGGCACCCGC
>JADYYO010000405.1 GCA_020853615.1 Thermomicrobiales bacterium | reverse complement strand
TAAGGGGCGATGCCGGCCCAGCGGCCGATCAGCGGCGGTCCGCGTCCTGATGGTTGAATGGCGGGCGCCGCTCGACGTTCCGGAGCACGATGAGCGCAACGACCGTCGCAATCGCCGCCACCAAGGCGAGGGTATAGAAGCCAGCGCCGATGAGGAGCCCAATCGCCGCGGCCACCCAGATTCCCGCTGCCGTGGTCAGGCCGACGATTTGCCCACTGTTCGTGAGGATGACACCGGCGGCCACAAAGCCGATCCCCTGGATGACGGTCGAGGCCATCCGCCCGGGATCGGACACGCGGCCGGTTTCGTAAAGCTGCTGGCTGAGGAGGAGCGCGCAGATCATGAAGAGCGTAGCGCCCTCGACGACGAGCATGTAGGTGCGAATACCGGCAGGCTTGTCGGCGCGCTCTCGCTCGAAGCCGAGGAGCGCGCCGACGATCATTGCCATGGCAAGCCGCTTGAACGTCTCGACGTCGGTCAGCGGCTCCACGGCGTGACTACCTCACCAAAGCGACCAAATACCAAACAGCGCCGTGCCGAAAACGTGTCATCCTGAGCGTGCGAAGGATCTCGGCTTGCGGGAACCTCGCGTCCCCTGTGTCGAGGCGCTTCCTGCGTCAGCATGACACGGCGTGGGCATGCCGTGCTCTAGAACTGGAGAACGACCGACTTCTCTTCCCCGTCGCGCAGGTATTTGGCGGTCGCCTGGTCGCCCGGCTTCAGCGTCTCCACCATCTGGTCGAGCGCGGCCATGTTGCGCACGCGCTTGCCGGCGAAGCTGGTGATCACATCGCCGGGTTGCAGGCCAGCCCGCTCCGCGACCGTCTTCGGCCGGATCTTGCCGACGTAGACACCCTTCGTGCCAGCCGGCAGCTTCTCCGCCTTTTCCGGGTGCTTCGTCAGGTACTCCTCAGCGTCGGCGGCGAGGATGCCGAGCGGGGGCCGCTTCGGCGCGGCGTACCTGGCCGCGAGCTTCGCCAGCTTGGCCTGGTCGAAACCGAGGATCACCTCGCCGTCGGCAACGGTGACGGGAACGCCCTGCTGGCCGCTGAGGCGAACCATCTCCATCGCGGCGTTGTAATCCTTCGCGACATCGACGTCGCGGAAGGGGACGTTGTGCTGGCGCAGGAAGGCCTTGGCGCGGTCGCACCAGGGGCAGGTTGACGTCGAATACACAGTAACAGGGGCGGCTGCTTCAGCCATGGATTGTCCTCTCGCCTCAGGCGCGGCCGCTCGTCGCGGCGGCTCGATCGCGCGCCGTCGGATCACTCAATTCATGGTACCAGCAACTGTCAAAATGCTTCGCGAGGGACCGGCTCATTCCCACTCGATCGTGGCGGGCGGCTTCGAGGAGATGTCGTAGACCACGCGGGTGATGCCGTGGACCTCGTTCACGATGCGATTGCTGATGCGCGCGAGGATCTCATAGGGGAGCCGCGCCCAATCGGCGGTCATCGCGTCCTCAGACGTCACGGCGCGGACGGCACAGACGCGGCCATAGGTGCGGTAATCGCCCATCACCCCGACCGAGTGAACCGGGAGGAGGACGGCGAAATACTGCCAGACACGCAAGTCGGCGCCGAGATGGTCGACCTCCTCACGCACGATGGCATCCGCGCGCCGCAGCAGATCGAGATCCTCCGAGGTGACCTCGCCGATGATGCGGACGGAAAGACCGGGTCCCGGAAATGGCTGGCGATTGACGATCTCGTCAGGCAGGCCGAGGGCGCGACCGACCTCGCGCACCTCGTCCTTGAAGAGGTAGCGGAGCGGCTCGATCAACTGGAAGCGCAGATCCGCGGGGAGGCCGCCGACGTTGTGGTGCGTCTTGATCTTGACGGCGGCTCTGGTGTCGGCGGCCGTGCTCTCGATCACGTCGGGGTAAAGCGTCCCCTGTGCCAGAAAGTCGAACGGTCCATGCCGCTCGGCCTCCGCCTCGAAGACGCGGATGAAAACGTCGCCGACGATGCGACGCTTCTCCTCGGGATCCACAACCCCTTGCAGCCGGGCCAGGAAGCGGTCTTTCGCGTCGGCGAAGACGAGGTTCATGCCGAAGGTGCGGCCAAAGACCTCGCGCACCAGCTCGGCCTCACCGAGACGGAGCAGCCCATTGTCGACGAAGACCGGGGTGAGCCGATCGCCGATGGCGCGATGGATGAGCGCGGCGGCGACAGACGAGTCGACACCGCCGCTCAGACCGAGCAGAACGCGGCCCTCGCCGACCATCTCCCGGAGCTGCCTCACGGCGCTTTCGATGAAGTGCTCGGGCGTCCAGTCGGGCCGGCAGCCACAGATGTCGACCAGAAAATTGCGGAGGATGTCGCGGCCGAGCGGCGTATGGCCGACTTCCGGGTGAAACTGGATGCCGAAGCGCTGGCCATCGCTCATGCCGGCGATCGGCGCGTTCGGCGAGCTGGCGATCTCCTCGTAGCCGGGGGGAGCTGCCGCGACGTGGTCGCCATGACTCATCCAGACGTCGAGCGACGACGGGAGGCCCTGGAAGAGGGGCGACGGCCGCGTGACCTCGACCGTCGCCGGGCCGTACTCGCGGCGATCGGCCGGGCTCACCGCTCCGCCGGCGGCATTTGCCAACAATTGCATGCCGTAACAGATGCCGAGAACCGGGATCTGCTCGCGAAGGACCCAGCCCGGGAGCGAGGGGGCGCCGGCGTCGTAGACGCTCGCAGGCCCGCCGGAGAGGATGACGCCTTTCGGCGCAAGCGGCGCGATGTCGGCCCAGTCGGTATCCCAGGGGAGGAGCACGCTGTAGATGCCCGCCTCGCGCACGCGCCGCGCGATGAGCTGGCTGTACTGGCTGCCGAAATCGAGGACGACCACGGTGTCGAAGTCGGTCCGAGTGCCCGCCCCTGGCTCGTGTTCTACCTGATCGGTCCCAGTCTCGCGCGTCATCCGGTCTCCTGGCTTCAGGGCGACGATCGGCGCTCACTCCGTGGCGGGAACCTCTTCCGCCGCCTTGTCGCCCAGGTAATGATAGGTGCGATCGAACTCCCAGTCGCCGATCGTTTCGATCTCGACCTCGACCCGGGGGTTGAGCGGATCAATTCGCTTGGAGAGGTGGAGGTCGACAACGGCACGATCGTCGAAGCCGAGCGCGCGCGAGAGCGCATCGAGGGTGATCTTGAGCCCGCCATCCAGATCGCGGCGGTGCGGCGTCTCGAAGTAGTAGACGAGGTAGACCCCGAGGAGCGATTCCGCGATCGCCCGCTCGGCCGCGGGTGTCAGCGCGCCGCCCGACCGCAAGCGGGCGATCAGCTTCGCCGTGTCGCGATTGAAGGCTTTGGCGGGCGCGCTCAGGACTCGGCGCTTGCCGACGGTGACGTACTGGTTGTTCACACCGGGCGGCAACGGCAGGACGATGCCGATCGAGATTGCCGGGCCGGCTTCCGGGCGTTGCATTGTCTCCCATCGCCTTTTTCGGGGCACGC
>JADYYO010000404.1 GCA_020853615.1 Thermomicrobiales bacterium | reverse complement strand
TCCCAGATACGCGCCGTCGCCGGCAGCACTTCTGGCAGCATGTGCTCCGCCCAGACGCTGGCCAGCACCGGCGCCCAATCGAGCACCGAGTCCCAGCGCACCCGCAGCTGCAGGTAGCGCGCCTCGACCGGGTCGGCGAACGCCGCCTCCAGCCGGAACGTGCGGTCGCTCGCCGCGCTCGTGGTGAGGCTGTCGGCCACCGTCCAGGTCGCCCCGGCGTCGGTCGAGTAGTCGAGGCCGATCGTCACGCCGTCCAGCGACGCCGCGTTGCCCCGGTTCGCCGGCTGGGCGAACTCCGCCCCGACCGCCCGCCAGCTCTTGACCGCGCTCGGGTTGCCGGCATCCAGCAGCGGGCTCTCCCAGCGCGCCACGCCCGCGTAGGTGTGCGCCGCCGCCGAGCGCCAGCGCAGCCGGCTCAGGTAATAGTTCGGCGTATTGGCCGCCCAGGTGAGGAGATCGACACCCCCGGCCCCGCCCACCGGGCAGGGCCAGACGAGCGCCCCGCCCAGGTCCTCGTGCAGCCGCCACCAGCCGGCCCCGTCGAAGCCCCACAGCTCGTGGATCCCCGCGCGGCCCTCGATGGCCGTCACCAGCCAGTCGCCGACGACCGCCCCGCCGTAGCAGCGCACCCCCTCCGGCCCCATCCGGGTCCACGTCCGATCCCCGTCGTATTCCACGACATGGCCGGCCAGCCAGGTGTAGAGTCGCCCCCGATAGCTGCAGAGGAAGGTGAAGTCGTCGCCCGTCGCCACCGTCCCGTGCGTCATCAGCGGCTCCGGCTCGCCGATCCACGCCGCCGGCCGCGACTGGTCGCCGCTGATATCGACCTCGTCCGGTTGCCCCTCGTAGGGCTGTCCCCCCATCAGCCAGAGGCTCGTCTTCGTCGCGATCGCCACCTTGCCGTTGTAGAGGGCCATGCTCACGATCGGGCTGTCGAGGTAGCGCTTGTGCGTGACCGCGGCCCCGTTCCAGCGCACCCCCGAGATCCGCAGCTCCTCCTGCGCATTCGCCGCCCGCGGCGCGTACATCAGTTGCCCGGCGTAGCCGCAGCCGACTTGCCCCCTCTCCCCGCTACGCCAGATGACCGTGTTGCCGCTCGCCGTGTTGTGCCGCCGCAGGTCGTTGCCGGAGCTGGAGAAGACCATCACGTCGTCCTGGAAGTAGCCCAGGCCGGAGATGACGAACCCCGCGCCGAAGTCGACCGCCACGCTCAGCGGCCCCCACGCCCCCGCGTCCAGCAGCACGCTCCGGTAGAGCCGCTGCCCGATCCCCACGTAGGCCCGGTTTCCCGCCACCAGCCCGTGCGCCCGCGTCGTCGTGCCGGGGATATCCGCGACACTGTCGAAGGAGGCGAAGCTGACCGGAAACGGCTCGACGCCCTGCCCCTCGAACGCGGGCCCGGCGCGCAACCCGCCCCACCCCCGCCGCGGCGCCCCCTCGCCCGCGCCGCCGCCGAACGCCTGCAGCAGCCCGTCGAACTGGTCGATCGTCAGCCGCTCGATGCTCGCCGCGCGGCCCCCGGTGCGCTTGTTGCGCTTGCGGTAGCTGCCGGGGACGACGCTATAGGCCGCGCCGTCGAGCGTGACGTCATGCGTCTGGGCCACGCTTCACCTGCATCACTTGTGAATAGAGCCCGGCCGATGCCAGGCCGTACACGATCGAGAGGAGCGCCCACGTCGCCAGGCGCGCGGTTGTCGGCTCCTTCTGCAGCTCGAGCAGCCCCACCACCACCGCGCAGGCGATCATCGCGGCGAGCCCGGCAAACCGCGTCGCCATCCCCGACCGCTTCAGCAACTCGACCAATCCCGGCACTACCACCACCAGCGGCACCCCCACGATCAGCAGTTCAGGCGGCATGACATGCTCCCTCCGGTCGCGGTGTTGGGGTGTTCGGGTGTTCGGGTGTTAGGACGTTTCGTTCTCCCCATCACCCCATCACCCCATCACCCCATCACCCCCGTACCCCAACTCCTTCAGCAGACCGCGCGCGGCCGCGACGTAGCGCGCCGGCGTCGTCCCGTTCGGCGCGATCCCCGGGTGATAGACCTCCGCGATGGCCCGAAAAAACGTCCCCCGCTCCGCGATCGCGTGCGCCAGCACCGCCACCCCGAGCCGGATGTTCCCCTCCGGCTCGTAGGGGTCGGCCTCGGGCATGAGCCACTGCCAGACGCGCGGCTTGACCTGCATCAACCCGACGCTCGAGCCGTCCTCCGCGTGGCCGTCCCAGATCTCCAGCACGCGGCCGTCGCGGACGTGGATCCCCTGCGTCTCGATCGCCATCACCACCGCGGGCAAGCGCACGTCGAGATCCTGCTCGCGGGCCGCGTCCTCGAGGGGCGCGGCCCACTGCCCGATGGTGCTCCAGTCGGCGCCGAAGCTCCCCCCGTTCCATGGGTTGCGCGTCCGCATCGGCCCGTGCGGCACCACCAGCCGCCGCGCCACGGTCTCCCCATCACCCATCACCCATGACCCATCACCCACGTCGTAGATGCGACGGGCGCCGATGAAGCGCGGGGCATACCAGCCACCCGGCGACAGGTCGTCCTCCCGCACCCCCAGCTTTTCGTTCGCCGCGTGGATGAACCGCGTGTCATCGAGCATCAACACGACATGGCCGGCGCGGTTGCCCATGATCACGCCC
>JADYYO010000403.1 GCA_020853615.1 Thermomicrobiales bacterium | reverse complement strand
GATGTTCTGCGCCACCGGGGAGAGTTGGTAGCGGAACATGTCGACGGCGTAGGCGTAGATGCTGTCGACGCCGTTGACCCACAAGCCGCGCTGCAGCAGCGACCAGCGAAGCATCGCCGGGGCCTCCGGGCCGCGCAGCCACTCCTCGAAGGGATCGAGCAGCACGGGGTCGATGTCGGGGAAGGCGGCCTTCTGCTCGTCCGTCAGCGGCAGCCTGGCCAGCAGGGGCGGCCCCTCGTCCCACTGCCCAGGGTCGGCGATCAGCGCCGCCAGGCGGTGCTCGAAGGCGGCGGCGCGCGGCGCCAGAAAGCCGCCGAAGCTCCATCCCGACAGGGCGATCCTCTCCGAGTCGACCTCCGGCCGGGTCAGCGCGTAGTCGATCACCGGGCTCACAACGTTCTCCCAGTCCGGGCGAATGGGCATGCCATCGTGAATCAGATTCCGTCCCTGGCCCGGGCCGTCGAAGAGGAGCACGTTGTAGCCGCGCCGGATCGACGTCGGGGCGAAGGCGAAGTACATCTCCTGGATGGTGGAGTCATAGCCGTTGGTGTGGACGATCGTCGGCCGCGGCTCGCCCGAGTCATCGACCGTGACGAAATAGCCGGGCAGGCTCTTCCCCTCGAAGGGGATCTCGATCGCCTCGATGGGGATATCGCTCAGGGCCGCGCCTTTCAGGAAGGTCGCGGTCTCCTTGTCGAAGGCTGCCACCAGCCGGGGATCGACCGGCGCGCCGTAGAGGGGAAAATAGGCGGAGCGGTAGTAGTTGCAGGCGCGGTAGTACGCCTCGCGGGCGCTGACGCGGTGCCCCGCCGCGGCGCTGTCATCGCCGATGGCGGCGATCCGGTCGGCGGTGGCGACCCACTCCCGATACCAGTCGTCGACCCCGCCATCCCCGACGCGCTGCACCGAGGTGACGCACTCGCCGAAGTCGGCGCCGCCGTCGAGGGCCAGCACCAGCGCGCGATTGCCGAACGCCTCCCACATCGGGTTGTCGCTCAGGAGTGGCCGCATCGCTCCTGCCTCCTGCCGTGTTGTTGGCGTCGCCTCCTGGGCGGCCGCCGGCAGACGAGCCGCGGCCCCGGCGAGCATGGCGGCGCCGGCTCCCCCCATGCGTACCGCGCCGCGCCGGGAGATACGCGTTTCCGTGGACCGCACTGGTGGTTGCATGCTGATCGCTCCGCGGTACCTCGCGTCAGATTCGCCCGTTGGCGATCCCCTGGCAGATGCGCGGTCGCTCACCTCGAAGCCATCCGGGGGTATGTGCCACGACGATGGGATTGTGGCACAGGTCGCAAGCGTGGTGCTGGCTGGCCGGACTCGAGATGCCGGGAATCAGGAACGGCGCCGGTGCTCGTGATTGCTACACTTCGTGAGGACGAGCAAGAGGTGAATCATGGCATTGCAGATCGAAGCCCCGGAAACCATCCGATTGATCGAGGATCTCGCGCGGTGCACGGGCGAGGGTCCGGAAACGGTCGTGCGCGTGGCCGTGCAGGAGCGGCTCGCCCGGTTGCGCACCCCGGAAGAAGAGGCGGAGCGCCGCGCCCGGGTCTACGAGATCGTGCGTGAGCTCCAGGCCGCATTCAAGGAACACCCGGAGGCAATCGTTGACCATGGCGAGCTGCTGTACGGCGAGGATGGCCTGCCCCGGTGATCGTCGACTCGTCGGCGCTGATCGCCATCCTCTTCTCCGAACCTGAAGCGGACCGCTGCCTCGAGGTGTTGCTGGGCTCTCCATCGGTCCGCCTGTCGGCAGCCAATTTCCTCGAGGCCTCGATCATTGTCGATCGGCTCTCGAATCCGAGCGATGTACGGTCATTCGATGCATTGCTTGTCGATCTGAACGTCATCATCGAGCCCGTGACTCCCGAACAGGCGCGCATCGCCCGCGACGCCCATGGCCGCTTCGGCAGGGGTACGGGACATCCCGCGAAGCTCAACGTCGGCGACTGCTTCGCCTACGCGCTGGCGAGCGATTTCGATGAACCGCTCCTCTTCGTCGTGCGAGATTTTGTCCATACCGACATCCGCCCGGCCCTCGGCTGAGTTCTGTCGCATCCCGACTGCTGGCACATGATTGGCATGCCCGGAAATTCACGCGGCAGCGTCACCTCACGATCACGCCACAAATAGCCGCGGATCGGCGTGATTCTGAACCCGTTGCCGGCATCCCGATGGCCAGGAGACACGCATGCGAAAACCACCCGTCTTTACGCTCCTCCGCTTCACCCTCGGCCTCGCGCTCCTCCTCGCGCTCCTGCCGTCTCATCTGGCGTTCGCCCGGCGGGCGACCCCGGAGGCGATGCCGCACGACCTCGACGGGATGACGCCCCTTCCCCTCACGGGCGAGCGGCGCGCGACGTTCGAGGCCTACGTCGCCGATGCGCTCGTGCGTTTCAGGACACCAGGCGCGGCGGTAGCGGTCGTTCAGAACGGCGACATCGTCTACCTCAACGGTTTCGGCGTCACCGCCTACGGCGGCACGCACCCCGTCACCCCCGATACCATGATGATGATCGGCTCGATCACCAAGTCGATGACGACCATGCTGGCCGCCAACCTCGTCGACGCCGGCCAGATCTCGTGGGATACGCCGCTGGCCGACCTGCTGCCTGGTTTCGCTGTCGCCGATCCCGACCTGACGCGCACCCTCTCGCTACGCGATGCCTTCTGCAACTGCTCCGGCCTTCCAGGCCGCAACATAGAGGGTTATTTCGAAAGCACCGCCCGGACGCCGGAGGAGGTGGTGACGGCGCTCGCGGAAATGGCCCCGGTGGCGCCTCGCGGCGAGCGATATCTCTACAACAACCTGCTCATCGCCGCCGGCGGCTACGCGCTCGGCGCCGCCGAGGCCACGACGGATGACCTCGGCCTCGCCTACGACACGACGCTGCGCGCGCGCATCCTCGGCCCGATCGGCATGCCCCGCTCCACCTTCGACCTGCAGGAGGTGCTGGCCGGCGGCGACTACGCCCTGCCGCACGCCATCGATATGGAAGGCGATGTGCGGTCGCTGTCCCTCCTCTCGGAACGGGGCCTGGAGCCGGTGCGCCCGGCCGGCGGCCTCTGGTCGAACGCGCGCGAGATGGCCCGCTATCTGCAGACCGAGCTGGCGCGCGGCGTTGCTCCCGATGGCACGCGCGTCGTCTCGGCGGAGAACCTGACCGAGACGTGGCAGCCGGAGGTCGCCATCCCTCCCTCCCCCGGCCTCTCGCCGACGATGAGCGCCGCGAATGCGGGCTACGCGCTGGGCTGGAACAGCGGCGATTACCACGGCCTGCGCATCATCAGCCACACCGGCGGCACGACCGGCTTCAGCGCCGTGATGGCCTTCCTCCCCGAGGCCGATCTCGGCATCGTCGTCCTCACCAACTCGCTTCAGGCGAGTCTGGTCGCGGGAGACGGCCTCCCCTACGCCGTCCAGTTCCGCCTGCTCGAGATCCTCTTCGACCAGCCGCCCCGAATCGACGCCGAACTGGCGACAATCGACGCCGCGTTGGCGGCACACCGGCCGCGACTAGCGCCGGATGGCGTCGATCCCGTCGCGGTCCAGCCCTTCCTCGGCCGCTACGCGCACCCGCAGCTCGGCGAGGTGACGATCAGCCTGCG
>JADYYO010000402.1 GCA_020853615.1 Thermomicrobiales bacterium | reverse complement strand
CCTGCCCCGACAACGCCAGCGTCTTCGTGATCGCCGCCGTCAGGCTCGTCTTCCCATGGTCCACGTGCCCGATCGTCCCCACGTTCAGGTGCGGCTTCGTCCGCTCGAACTTCTGCTTCCCCATTGCTCGGTTTCTCCTCTGCTCGGCCATCCTCCAGCGGGATGGCGTCTGAAATCGATACGATCCGTAGTGACTTAGTCGCGCCGCGCCTTGGCGACCATCTCCTGCGCCAGCGTGGCCGGCAGCGGCGAATAGTGATCGAACTGCATCGAGTAGGTCGCCCGCCCCTGCGTCGCGGAGCGGAGGTCAGTCGAATAGCCGAACATCGAGGCCAGCGGCACGAACGCCTTCACCACCTGGGCGCCAGCGCGCATCTCCATGCCCTGGATCATGCCGCGACGAGCATTCAGGTCGCCGATCACGTCGCCCGTGAATTCGTCCGGCGTCGTCACCTCCACATTCATAATCGGCTCGAGGATCGACGGCCGGCCGCGGCGGACCGCCTCTTTCAACGCCAGCGAACCAGCGATCTTAAAGGCCATTTCCGACGAGTCGACCTCGTGAAACGAGCCATCGATCAGCCGGGCCTTGACGTCGACGATCGGGAAGCCTGCTTCGCCGCCCGTCAGCATCGCCTCCCGGATGCCGGCATCAATCGGATTGATGAACTCGCGCGGGATGGCTCCGCCAACGATCCGGTCCTCGAACTCGTAGCCCTTGCCGCGCTCCTGCGGCTCGAACTCGACAATGACGTGACCGTACTGGCCCTTCCCGCCCGATTGCCGAACATGCCGGCCCTCGGCCTTCACCGGCGTCGTGATCGTCTCCTTGTACGCGACCTGCGGCCGGCCCACGTTCGCATCGACGCGGAATTCGCGCATCATACGGTCGACGATCACTTCGAGGTGGAGCTCGCCCATCCCCTCGATGACCGTCTGCCCGGTCTCCTCATTGGTCCGCAGGCGGAACGTCGGATCCTCTTCCGCGAGCCGGCCGAGCGCGGCGCCCATCTTGTCTTGATCGGCGCGCGTCTTCGGCTCGATCGAGACGGAGATGACCGGTTCGGGGAAGGTAATCGCCTCCAGCACGATCGGCTCGTTCGCGTCACAGAGCGTGTCGCCGGTGAAGGTCCCCTTCAGGCCGATGATCGCGGCGATATCGCCCGCGCTCATCGAGGTGATCTCCTCGCGGTGGTTGGCGTGCATCTGGAGCAGCCGCCCCACGCGCTCCCGCTCGCCCTTGGTCGAGTTCAGCACGTAGCTGCCGGCGTCGAGCTTGCCCGAGTAGACGCGGACATACGCCAGCTTGCCGACGTGCGGATCGGCGACGATCTTGAAAGCGAGCGCCGAGAAGGGCTGATCGGGATCGACCGTGCGCACGATCTCCTCGCCCGTCCGCGGGTCAATGCCGGTCACCGGTGGGACATCCAGCGGCGAAGGGAGATAGTCGACGATGGCGTTCAGCATCAACTGCACGCCCTTGTTCTTGAGCGAGCTGCCAGCCAGGATCGGCACGAGCTTGTTGGAGACCGTCGCGGCGCGGAGGCCGGCGCGCAGCTCATCCGGCGTCAGCACGTCGTCCTCGAGGTAGCGCATCATCAGCTCCTCGTCCGACTCCGCGATCAACTCGACGAGATGCTGCCGGGCGGCCTTCGCCTCCTCGACCATCTCCGCCGGAATCTCGGTCCGCTCGATCTTCTGCCCGAGATCGTCGTGGAAGATGTACGCGACTTCATCGATGAGGTCGATCAGGCCCGCGAAATTCGACTCGGCCCCGATCGGAAGCTGAACCGGCGCGGGCACGGCCTTCAGCCGGTCGACGATCATGTCGACCGTCCGCTGAAACGAGGCTCCGACCCGGTCCATCTTGTTGACAAAGCAGATGCGCGGGACGTGGTACTTGTCGGCCTGACGCCAGACCGTCTCCGACTGCGGCTCGACGCCGGCAACGGCATCGAACACGACGACGCCGCCGTCGAGGACGCGCAGCGAGCGCTCGACCTCGACGGTGAAATCGACGTGGCCCGGGGTATCGAGGATGTTGATGCGGTGCCCGTTCCAGAAGCAGGTCGTGGCAGCCGACATGATGGTGATGCCGCGCTCGCGCTCCTGCGCCATGAAGTCCATGGTCGCCGAGCCCTCGTGCGTCTCACCCGGCTTGTGGATGCGCCCCGTGTAGTAGAGGATGCGCTCGGTCGTCGTCGTCTTGCCCGCGTCGATGTGCGCGATGATCCCGATGTTCCGGGTCTTCGCCAACGTGGATTCGGCGCCAGCGCCGGCAGGTCTTGTGGCGGTTGCTGTGCTCATTGTGATCCTTGTTAATCCCGATTGCGGCGGGCAGAAACGGCCACTCGGCGTCTCAATCAACGTCCAGCGGCTTCCATTCCGATGCGCCGACGCCGGCCCTGCCTCGCTAGAAGCGGCCGTAGTGCGAGAAGGCGCGGTTTGCCTCGGCCATCCGATGCGTATCCTCGCGGCGCTTGATCGTCGCGCCCGTGTTGTTGAATGCGTCGAGCAGCTCGTTGGCGAGCTTCTCCTGCATGGAGCGGCCAGGCCGCGAGCGAGCCGACAGAAGCAGCCAGCGCATCGCCAGCGACTGCCGGCGCGGGCCCTCGATCTGCACCGGCACCTGGTAGGTCGCGCCGCCGACGCGCCGCGGCTTGACCTCGATGACCGGAGTCGCGTTGCCAAGCGCCTGTTCGAACACCTCGAGCGGGTTGCGCCCCGTCCGGTCGGCGATCCGATCCAGCGCACCGTAGACGATGCGCTCGGCCGTTCCCTTCTTGCCCCGCTCCATCACCTTGTTGATGAAGCGGGCCAGGACCTCGCTGTTGAAGCGCGCGTCCGGCGCCGGAACCCTGCGTTCGACTTTCGACCGACGTGGCATCTCGTTCCCTCGATCATGCGCGGCCGCGCGGACGGCCAACTCTCACTCCGCCAATACCGTCACCGTCGCCGCGCGACGGCCTCGCCATACACACGAAAAAGCGGTGAACGTCGTTGACGTCCGGCCGCTTTTCGCACCGTCTTCAATCAGACCCGCCCGGCGGATGGAACCCCGCGGGGTACCGCTGCCGGTACCCCCGCGCGAAGGGTGACTAACTCTTCTTGGGCGCCTTGGTTCCGTACTTCGACCGCGCTTGCTTGCGGTTGTCGACACCGCGGGCATCCAGCGTGCCTCGCACGATGTGGTAGCGGACGCCCGGGAGATCCTTCACCCGGCCGCCGCGTACCAGCACCACGGAGTGCTCCTGCAGGTTGTGGCCCTCGCCCGGAATGTACGCCGTCACCTCCATACCGTTGGAGAGGCGGACGCGGGCGATCTTGCGCAGTGCCGAATTGGGCTTCTTCGGCGTCATGGTCTTGACCTGGGTGCAGACGCCGCGCTTCTGCGGGGAATCGGAACCCGCGCGGAGGCGACCGGCGTACCGACCCAGCGCGTTGTTGGTAAATCCCAACGCGGGCGCCTTGGTCTTCTTCTTGACGCTCTTGCGGCCCTTACGAACCAACTGATTGATCGTCGGCACGATAACTCCTAGCCGGACAGGAGGCGTTTTCCAGACCGTGCTCTGCCAGAATGGCAGCTGCGGCGCCACCTGCCTCGTGAGGAACAAACCTCACTTGCATGCCTGCCTTGCGACGGACACAAGCGGGTAGTTTAGACATCCGGACATCGGATGTCAAGCCAGAATTCAGAATGGCTGGCACCCAGAGCATCGTGCTCCGGGCGCCAGCGTGCGTGGACTACTCGTCCGGCAGCATATCCTCGATCGTCAGCGACGCTTCTTCCACGTCGATGTCCGGATCGGTGTCGCCGTCGGCGTTGCCGGCGTCCGTCGGCACCGGGACGAGGCCCTGATTCATCAGCTCCTCGAGGTCCTCGACCGTCGCCGGTTCGACATCGTCCGGACCGCCGGGAAGCACCGCGACGCTGCCGCCCGGTTCGCCCGCGGCAAGCACGTCAGCCTCGATGCCAGGGACGACCCCGAAGCCCGAGCCAGCGGGAATCAGCTTCCCGATGATCACGTTCTCCTTCAGGCCGCGCAGGTGATCGACCTTGCCGTTGATCGCGGCTTCGGTGAGCACCCGTGTCGTCTCCTGGAACGACGCCGCCGACAGGAAGGAGTCGGTCTCCAGCGACGCCTTCGTGATCCCGAGCAGAACCGGCATCGCGGTGGCCGGCTCGCCACCCTGCGCCATGATCTCCTCGTTGATCTGGTTGAACTCGAACCGGTCGATCCGCTCGTCCTGCAGGTAGTCGGTATCACCCGGGTGGGTGATGCTGACCTTGCGCAGGATCTGGCGGCAGATGACTTCGATGTGCTTGTCGTTGGTGTTGACGCCCTGTGAGCGGTACACCTTCTGCACTTCATCGATGATGTAGCGTTGAACCTCCTCGCGGCCCTGCGTCAGCAGAACCTTGTGCGGGTCCTTCGCCCCATCCGTCAACTGCTGCCCCGGATAGACCTCCTCGCCATCCTCGACGAAGACCTGGTACGCCACCGGCACCGGGTACTCGATCCGCTCTTCCTTCTCGTTGCGCACGTAGATCGTGCGCTCGTCGATGAAGAAGTTCCCGTCGATTTCGCTGACGAGCTTCTGGTCATCCGGTCCGACGGCCATCACCGTCTTGTCCTTCACCACCAGATCGCCATTCGCGAGCTGAACGTCCCAACCCGGCTCCAGCGGATACACCCGCTGCTCCAGGTCGGTCGAGGTGATCGCCAGCACGCGCCCCGTGTCGGTATTCTCGACCGAGACGATCCCTTCGCGGTCGGCCAGGACAGCGGCGCCCTTCGGCGCCCGCGCCTCGAACAGCTCCTCGACACGCGGCAGACCAGTGGTGATGTCGGCGCGCGCCACACCGCCGGTGTGGAACGTCCGCATCGTCAACTGGGTCCCCGGCTCGCCGATCGACTGCGCCGCGATGATGCCGACCGCCTCACCCGGCTCGACGATCCTGCCGCTCGCCAGGTTGCGGCCGTAGCACATGGCGCAGACGCCGTGCGTCGCCTCGCACATCATCACCGACCGAACGTGGACGCGCTCCACGCCGGCATCCATCGCCTCGCGCACCAGGTCGCGCGGCGGGCCGCCCGGAACCTCGAGCCGGTCGGTCAACTCCTCACCGCGATCGGCGATGATCTCGCCGGTCTGCGGATTGACGACGGGCGACTGCATGATGCGGCCGAGGATCTTGGCCCGGAACTCATCGTCCGGGACCTCCTCCCCATCGACCGTCCGATAGATCCAGAGCCCCTGGTCGGTGCCGCAGTCGTCGATCGTGATGATCACGTCCTGCGAAACGTCGACCAGCCGCCGCGTCAGGTAGCCGGAGTCGGCCGTCCGTAGCGCGGTGTCCGCCAGGCCCTTGCGCGCGCCGTGGGTCGAGAGGAAGTACTCGAGCACGGTCAGCCCCTCGCGGAAGTTCGAGCGAATGGGGATATCGATGATCTCCCCCTTCGGGTCGAGTACGAGGCCGCGCATACCAGCCATCTGGCTGATCTGGTTCATGTTCCCCTTCGCGCCGGAGTCCGCCATCATGAAGACCGAGTTCTGGCCTCGCAGCCCTTCCTCGACATGCTTGGCGAGCTCGTCGCGCGTGGTGTTCCAGATCAACTCCAGCTCGCGCAGCCGCTCCTGCTCGGTCACCAGACCGCGCCGGTACTGACGCTCGACCTTCTCGGCCCGCTCGTCGGCATCCCGCAGCAGCTCCGGCTTCTGCGGCGACATGACGACGTCGTCGACGGCGATGCTCATGCCGCCCCGCGTCGAATACTCGAAGCCGACCTTCTTGATCTCGTTGACGATGCGCGCCGTCTCGTCCGCGTCCTGGTTCGCCCGGTAGGCGTCCGCAACGACCTGGCGCAACTGCTTGCGCCCCATCGTCTGGTTGTAGTACTTCCCGATATCGTGCGGCAGGGCGAGGTTGAAGAGCGCCCGGCCGACCGTCGTCTCGATCCGCTTCAATTCGCCGCCATCGCGGTCAGTGCGGACGACAATCTTCGCCTGCAGGTCGACGGCGCCGGCGTCATAGGCGAGCTGGACCTCCTCGAGCGAGGAGAAGACCTTCCCCCAGCCTCGCGGCACCGTGCCGGCGGCGAGGTCGGCCTCATGGTCCCGCTCCGATGTCAGGTAGTAGCAGCCGAGTACGATATCCTGCGTCGGCGAAACAATCGGATCGCCGTTCGACGGCGAGAGCAGGTTACGGACGGAGAGCATCCGCGTCCGCGCCTCCTCCTGCGCCTTCTTCGAGAGCGGCACATGCACCGCCATCTGATCGCCGTCGAAGTCGGCGTTGAACGCCTGGCAGACGAGCGGGTGGATCTGGATCGCCGAGCCCTCGATCAGCCGCACCTTGAATGCCTGGATACCGAGGCGGTGCAGCGTCGGAGCCCGATTGAGCAGCACCACGTAGTCCTGGATGACTTCCTCCAGAACATCCCAGACCTTCGGATCGACCCGCTCCACGAGCCGCTTCGCCGCCTTGATGTTGTGCGCGTGGCCATGATCGACCAGGCGCCGCATCACGAACGGCTTGAACAGCTCCAGCGCCATCCGCTTCGGCAGGCCGCACTCATCGAGCGCCAGATCGGGACCGACCACGATCACCGAGCGGCCCGAGTAGTCGACGCGCTTGCCAAGCAGGTTCTGGCGGAACCGACCCTGCTTGCCCTTGAGCAGGTCGGAGAGGCTCTTCAGCTTGTGCTTGCCCGAGCCGGAGACGACGCGCCCGCGCCGGCCGTTGTCGATCAGCGCGTCGACCGCCTCCTGCAGCATCCGCTTTTCGTTGCGCACGATGATGTCGGGCGCGCCAAGCTCGAGCAGCCGCTTCAGGCGGTTGTTCCGGTTGATGACCCGGCGATAGAGGTCGTTCAGGTCGGAGGTGGCGAAGCGCCCGCCGTCGAGCTGCACCATCGGCCGCAGCTCCGGCGGCACGACCGGCAGTGCGGTGAAGATCATCCACTCCGGCCGGTTGCCGCTCTTGCGCAGCGCCTCGACGACCCGCAGCCGCTTCGTCGCCTTCTTCCGCTTCACGTCCGAGGTGCTCTGCATCTCGTTCCGCAGCTCGATCGCGATCTCGTCGAGATCGATGCGGTTCGTGATGTAGTCGTGCACCGCCTCCGCGCCCATCGCCGCTTTGAAGACGCCCGGCGGCAGGAGCTCGTTCAGCTCGCGGTACTGCTGCTCCGAAAGGATCTGCAGCTCCTTGAGGTCGTTGATCGCCTTGATCGACTCGTCGCGGTCGTTCTCGATCTCGCGGAGCTGCTCGGCAAGCTGCGTCTCGATCTTGCCGCGACGCTCGTCTGCCGCCGACGAGAGCTGATCCTTCTCGGCGCCGGCAAGCGCCTCGCTCCCCGAGACTTCCGCTTCGGCGCCCTGCTGGATGCGCGCCGACTCGTCCTCATACGCTTCGCGCAGCGCCGTCATGCGGTCGTCATTGACGGCTTCGCCCTCGCGCACGATGACATGGCCCCGGAAGGTGATCTCCTCCGGCGCCGCCTCGTTCTTCAGCCCGTTGAGCCGCTCGCGCACGGTGTCCCGCTCGCTCGCAAGCGCGGCGAGGTCCGCCTCCCGGCGGGAGGCGATCGACTCGGACAGATTGCGCTGCCCCTCGCTCAGGTTCGCGACATCCCGGCTGATCGACGCAGCGATCTCGTCGAGCTGCGCCTGCGCCGCCGCTCGCAACTCCTCGATCTCCGCCTCTGCCAGATCGCGGACTTCCTGAATCGCGCCTGCGCGCGCCTCCTCATCGACCTCAGTCACGAGGTACGAGGCGAAGTAGAGAACCCGCTCCAGGTTGCGCGGTGAGATGTCAAGCAGCAGGCCAAGCCGGCTCGGCGTCCCCTTGACGTACCAGATGTGCGCGACCGGCGCCGCCAGCTCGATGTGCCCCATCCGCTCGCGGCGGACCTTCGCCCGGGTGACCTCCACGCCGCACTTGTCGCAGACGGTCCCCGCGTGACGGATCCGCTTGTACTTCCCGCAGTAGCACTCCCAGTCCTTGGTCGGGCCAAAAATGCGCTCGCAGAAGAGCCCGCCATGCTCCGGCTTCAGCGTCCGGTAGTTGATCGTCTCGGGCTTGGTAACCTCGCCGTACGACCAGGACCGGATCGCCTCGGGCGAAGCGAGGCTGATGCGAATCGCGTCGAAATTGTTGACGTCCAGCACCCGCCCGCGATCACCGCGGTCGCCCCGGCCGAATCCGTCGCGGCCACGCCCCTCGGTCATGGCCGGGAAGGGGATGTTCGGCGTCAATGCCGTTTCGATCGATAGCATGGACAAATCAGTATCAGTCGTAGACATGGTCCCTCCGGTCTCGCCGGGCGCGCGTTGGCCAACGCGCGCCCGGCGTCGATTCGATTAGTGAAAAACTCTTGTTAGTCGGCGGTCTTCTCGTACCCGCTCAAGTTGATCCGGTCAAGGTTCGACAGCAGATCGCGGGAGGTGTCCTCCGTGAACTCCACCGTCTGCTCGTCCTCGTTGATCACGTCGATCGAGAGGCCGAGCGAGCGGAGCTCCTTCACGAGCACCTTGAACGACTCCGGCACGCCAGCACCAGTGATCTCGTCGCCCTTGACGATCGCCTCGTACGTCTTGACCCGCCCGACGGTATCGTCGGACTTGACCGTCAGCATCTCCTGCAGCGTGTACGCCGCGCCATAGGCGTAGAGCGCCCAGACTTCCATCTCGCCGAACCGCTGGCCGCCGAACTGCGCCTTGCCGCCAAGCGGCTGCTGCGTCACCAGCGAGTACGGCCCGGTCGACCGCGCGTGAATCTTGTCCTCGACGAGGTGGGCCAGCTTCAGCATGTAGATGATGCCGACCGTCACTGGCCGATCGAACTTCTCGCCGGTCCGCCCATCGTAGAGATCGACCTTTCCGTCTTCCGGCAGGCCGGCCTCCACCAGCAGGCTCCGAATCTCCTCTTCCTTGGCGCCATCGAACACCGGCGTCGCCACCCGGAAGCCGAGCTTCTGCGCCGCCCAGCCGAGGTGCGTCTCGAGCACCTGGCCGAGGTTCATGCGCGACGGCACGCCGATCGGATTCAGAATGATGTCGACCGGGGTGCCATCCGGCAGGAAGGGCATATCCTCGATCGGCAGGATGCGCGAGATGACCCCCTTGTTGCCGTGGCGGCCCGCCATCTTGTCGCCCTCGGAGATCTTCCGCTTCTGGGCGATGCTGACGCGGACGAGCTCATTCACGCCGGCCGGCAGCTCATGATCCGATTCGTCGTCGCGCCGGAACGTCTTGACGTCGATCACCTTGCCGTGGACGCCGTGCGGCACCCGCAGCGAGGTGTCCTTTACCTCCCGCGCCTTCTCGCCGAAGATAGCCCGCAGCAGGCGCTCTTCCGCGCTCAGCTCCGTCTCGCCTCGCGGCGTCACCTTCCCGACGAGAATGTCGTTCGGGCGCACCTCCGCCCCGATGCGGATCACGCCGTTCTCATCCAGGTTCGCCAGGCTCTCTTCGCCGACGTTCGGGATGTCCCGCGTGATCTCCTCCGGGCCGAGCTTGGTATCGCGCGCTTCCGTCTCGTACTTCTCGATGTGGATCGACGTGAAGACGTCGTCCCGCACGAGCCGTTCGCTGATCAGGATCGCGTCCTCGAAGTTCCCGCCTTCCCACGGCATGAACGCCACGACGACGTTCTGCCCGAGCGCCAGTTCGCCATTCTCCGTCGACGACGAGTCGGCGATGATCTGGCCCGCCGCCACCCGGTCGCCCTGGCGCACGCTCGGCCGCTGGTTGATGCAGGTGTCCTGGTTCGAGCGAACGAACTTCTGCAGGTTATACTCGTGAACGTTCCCCTCGTCGTCGACGATCACGATCCGCCGGCCACTCACGGAGCGCACGACGCCCGACTGGCTCGCCACGAGCACCTGGCCCGAGTCGCGGGCCGCCTGGTGCTCGACGCCGGTGCCGACGACGGGCGCCTTCGGCTGGAGCAAGGGAACCGCCTGCTTCTGCATGTTGGCGCCCATCAAGGCGCGGTTCGCGTCGTCATGCTCCAGGAACGGAATCAGCGACGTCGCCACCGAAACGACCTGCTTCGGCGAGACATCCATGTAGGCGACCTGCTCCGACGGCACCACCGGGAACCGGTGACCGCCGCTGATCCGCACCGTCACCTGATCGGGGATCAGGCGGTTGTGCTCGTCGAGCGGCGTGTTCGCCTGCGCGATCATCACCTGGTCCTCCCGGTCGGCCGAGAGGTAGTCGATGATCCCGGACGCGACCGGCTTGATGCGAACCGTCTTGATCCCGGCCTCGGCGATCGTCTTCGCGTCCGCCTCGCTCAGCTCGGTCCCCTTGGCCACGACCACGGCCCCCGTTTCCGGGTTCACCGCGTCGTCGCGCAGGATCTGCCCCGCGAGCGGCAGAACCGGATCCTCGACCGTCAACTGCGAAATGATCCGCCGGTACGGCGTCTCGATGAAGCCGTACTTGTTGATCTTCCCGTAGGTCGCCAGCGAACCGATCAGGCCGATGTTCGGGCCTTCGGGCGTCTCGATCGGGCAGATTCGGCCGTAGTGCGACGGATGAACGTCACGAACGTCGAATCCGGCGCGGTCGCGGCTCAGGCCGCCCGGCCCGAGGGCTGAGAGGCGCCGCTTGTGCGTCAGCTCGGAGAGCGGGTTCGTCTGGTCCATAAACTGCGAGAGCTGGCTGCCGCCAAAGAACTCGCGCACCGCCGCCATCACCGGCCGCGTCGTGCTGATCAGCCCCTTCGGCGTCACCGTCTCCGGATCCTGGATCGTCATCCGCTCGCGGATGCCGCGCTCCAGGCGCTGGAACCCAGTTCGCACATGCATCTGGATCAGCTCGCCGACCGCGCGGATGCGCCGGTTGCCGAGGTGATCGATGTCGTCCGGCTCGCTCAGCCCGTTGTTGAGGCGAATCATCTCCCGGATGATCTCGACCAGGTCCTCCCGAGTCAGAATCCGATCCTCGGGGCGCGCCCCTTCGCTCTTCTCCCGGTGCAGCCGCTCGTTCAACTTGTAGCGGCCAACCCGCGCCAGGTCATAGCGGCGATCGTTGAAGAAGAGGTTCTCCAGCATCGTCGTCGCGTTGTCGCGCGTGGGAGGATCGCCCGGCCGCAGGCGCCGGTAGAGCTCGATCAGCGCCTCGTCCTTGTCGTGGGTCGGATCCTTCTCCATCGTCGTCCGCAGGAACGGCCGGTCGGGATCGGTGTCGACATCGGCGAACGCCGTCTCCAAATCCTCGTCCGTCATGCCGATGGCGCGCAGCAGGATGGTGACCGGCATCTTCCGCTTCCGGTCGACCTTGACCGACATGATGTCCCGGTTGGACGTCTCGAACTCGAGCCACGCGCCCCGGTTCGGGATCAGCTTGGCGGTCGAGATCTGCTTGCCGGTCGTCGGGTCGATACTCCGATCGAAGTAGACACCCGGGGAGCGGACGAGCTGCGAGACGACGACGCGCTCGGCGCCGTTGATGATGAAGGTGCCGTCGGTCGTCATCAGCGGGAAATCGCCAATGAAGATCTCGGAGTCCTCATCGTCGCTCGCGCCGATCTCCCGGATTTCGCCGGTCTCGGTGTTGACCACGCGCAGCTTGGCCTTGATGCGCAGCGGCGAGGCGTAGGTGATGTCGCGCTCGCGGCAGAACTGCTCGACGACGCGCGGATCCGCCTTCCCCTGCTCCTGCAGCTCCTCGGGCAGCCGCTTCCACGGCTCGTCGAACCGGTACTCGCCGAACGTCAACTCCATCTTCTTGTGGTGGTCGGAAATCGGCGAGATCTCCTGCAGGAGCTCCTTCAGCCCCTCCCGCTTGAACCATTCGAACGATTCGATCTGGACTTGCACAAGATCGGGCATCTCCCAGACGGTCGGAATCCGTGAGAAGGAGCGCCGATTGATGCCAGTATTCGAAAGTACGGTTTGCAGCCCGGTGCCATTCGCCGTCTCGACCCCATTGTTCTTGATTTCTGTCAATGCCACAGTCAAACACTCCTCCATCCGATAGGGTGACGAGTCGGCATCACCGCGCGGACAATTCTCGGAACGGCGTGCCGGCCCCCTTGCCGGCCGCGTCGACGTCCTGTAAACTGCATGCCTCTGAACACGCCAAAGCGGGAGGACATGAACTGCCCCTCCCGTATGAACAGGTTCTTCAGTGGGTGTTCCAGCACGCCCCGCCCGGCTACCGGTTCCAATCGTTGCTCCGCCCCGCCAGACCAAGGCCTGATGGGCGAGATCGAT
>JADYYO010000401.1 GCA_020853615.1 Thermomicrobiales bacterium | reverse complement strand
GTGAAGATCGCGCGCATCGACGTCTACGAGTACGGGCTGCGCTATCGCTACGGTAGCTACGCCATGTCGGAGGGACGCGTCGTCGCGGAGCTCTCCAGCACCGTCGTCCGCCTGACGACCGATGACGGTCTGAGCGGCTGGGGCGAGGTCTGCCCGCTCGGCGCGACTTACCTCCCCGCTCATACCGAAGGAGCGCGCGCCGCGCTGCGCGAGATGGCGCCGGCGCTGCTGGGCGCCGACCCGCGCGAGATCTCACTTGTGCGGCAGCGGATGGATCGTGCGCTGCGCGGCCACGACTACGCAAAGAGCCCGGTCGACATCGCCTGCTGGGATCTGCTGGGCAAGGCGACGGGCTGCTCGGTCGCCACCCTCCTCGGCGGCCGCCAGCAGGCGCGCTTTCCGCTCTACGAGGCCGTGCCGCTTGGCGGCCACGCGGCGATGGCAGAGTTCGTGCTGGCGAGGCGCGAGGAGGGGATTCATCAGTTTCAATTGAAAGTCGGCGCCGATCCCCGCGCCGACGCCGAGCGGATCCGGCGCGTCGTCGAGGTGAGCGGCGAGGAGGACGTCATCATCGCCGATGCCAACGGCGGCTGGCGACTGCAGGATGCGATGGTCGTGGCGCGGCTGATCGAGCCGCTGCCGCGCGTCTACCTCGAGCAGCCATGCGCCACGCTCGACGAGTGCCTCTACGTGCGGCAGCACACCGACCTGCCGATGATCCTCGACGAGCTGATCCACGACCTGCCGTCGCTCCTGCAGGCTTACTCGGGACGAGGGATGGAGGCGTTCAACCTGAAGATCGGCAAGGTCGGCGGCCTCACGCCGGCCAAGCTGCTGCGTGATGCGGCGGACGCACTCGGGTTGCGCGTGACGATCGAGGACACCTGGGGCGGCGACATCACCACGGCGGCCGTCAGCCATCTGGCGGCAAGCACGCGGGCGGAGACTCTCTTTACCGTCTCGTTCATGAACGATTGGGTGCAGGAGCACGTGGCCGGCTACACGCCCCGCTCCGAGGGGGGATTCGGCAGCGCGCCGGACGGCTCTGGCCTGGGTATCGAGGTCGACCTCGATCTTCTCGGCGAGCCGGTCTTCACCGCTCAGGCGTAATACACAATCTGGGCAACGATGCTGCCGCCACGCCAGGATACGCCGGGACGCAGCCGAGGGACAGCCTGCCAGGCTACTTCAATGATCCGGCTGTCAAGCCACGAACGAAGGCGCGTTGGCCGAGGAGATAGACCAGGATCATCGGCGCGGCGACGATCAGGGAGGCGGCCATCACCAGTGGCGTATCCCGGAAGAACCGCCCCTGGAAGACCGTGATCCCGGCGGAGAGCGTCTTGCGGTCATCGCTCTGCAGAAAGATCAGCACGACGAGAAGCTCGTTCCAGACGAAGAGCAGGTTGACCAGAAGCTGCGTCACGACCGCTGGCAGCGCCAGCGGCACGACGATCTGCCACAGAATCGCGAAGCGGCTCGCGCCATCGAGCTTTGCCGCCTCGATGACCTCAGCAGGGAGCGCGTCGAAAAACGAAACGAAGAGGAAGACGCTGAAGGGAATGAGGAGCCCGCAGAAGACGATGATCGCGCCAGGGAAGCTGTTGACGAGCCCGACGCTGGCAAAGAGCACGAACAGCGGGATGACCAGGATGATCGGCGGCACCATCATCATGACGATGAATGCGCGCCGCAGCAGGGAGCGCCCGGGAAAGCGCATGGTGTGAATGGCGTATGCGGTCATCAGCGCCAGCACCGTCACCACCATGACCGAGCCCGAAGCGACGATGACGCTGTTCCGGAACCAGAGGGGGAGATCGCCCCGCGCAAACGCGGTGTGAAAGGCCTGCAGCGTCGGCCTGACCGGCAGGCTCCAGGCACTGCGCCCATAGTCGCGGGAGGTCTTGAATGCGGTGACAACGATGAAGTAGATGGGCGCGATCATCACCGCGCTGATCACCAGGAGGACCAACTGCTGCGCCGCTCCGGTGGCGAAACGCCGCGTCGAAAATCGACCTCGCCGCGTCCGCAGCGCGATATCCGCACTCCGCGCGTGCCCGGGCCAGCCTGCCACGCGCCTCAATCCTCCCGCTCTGGCAGCAGGAAGCGGACAATGATGAGCCCGCCGCTCACCGCGAGCAGAACGACCGCGGCGGCGGCGGCGATGCCGTAGGAGCGGAACTGGATCGCCTGCTGGAAGATGTAGAGATCAACCACCATTGTCGCGCCAGCCGGCCCTCCACGCGTCAGCACGTAGACCCAGGCAAAGGTCCAGACGAGGACGGTAATGACCTCGATGACCGCGAAGAACGCGATCACCCCGCGCAACTCCGGCACCGTGATGTCGCGCAAGCGCGCCCACCAGTTCGCCCCGTCGAGTTCGGCAGCCTCGAACAGCGCCTGGTCGACATTGGCCAGACGCGCCAGGAAGAGGATGATGCCGAAGCCGAGCTCGCGCCAGACGATGGCGGCGAGGACGACCCAGAGCGCGCTTTCCGGCCGCCCCAGCCAGTCACGGAGCAGCGGGTCCAGCCCGGCGGCGCGCAGGAATTGGTTGAGGCCGCCGCGGAAGGAGACGATCGCCCCGATGGCGATGGCGGAGACCGGAATGGCGACGATGTAGGGCAGGAAGATGATCGTCCGGTAGACGCGCCAACCCCACGGCCGCTGATGCAGGAGCATCGCCAGCGGCAGGG
>JADYYO010000400.1 GCA_020853615.1 Thermomicrobiales bacterium | reverse complement strand
GGGGGACAACGTGCAGATGGGGGTGGAGCTGATCACCCCGGTGGCCATCGAGGAGGGGCTGCGCTTTGCCATCCGCGAGGGGGGGCGCACCGTCGGCGCCGGCGTCGTCACCGCCATCACCGAATAGCGTCGGTTCGATTGCCCGAGAGTAGCGGCAGGCAGGAGCGAAGAGAGCGATGGTCGCGCGCAAACCAAGTCAGCGGATTCGCATCCGCCTGAAGGCCTATGACCACAAGGTGCTCGATCAGTCGGCGAGCAAGATCGTGGAGACGGCGGAGTCGACCGGCGCCAAGGTGGCGGGGCCGATTCCGCTGCCGACGCGGATCGAGAAGTTCTGCGTGATCCGGTCGCCTTTCGTCGACAAGGACTCGCAGGAGCAGTTCGAGGTCCGCACGCACAAGCGGCTGATCGACGTGCTGGAGCCAAGTGGGAGCACGATTCGATCGCTGATGCGATTGAATCTCCCGGCCGGTGTCGATATCGAGATCAAGTTGTAGTGGCGGCGCCGGGGTGTTCTGCTCGGAGCATCCCGGCGCAATAGTCACGCTCTGCAGGCGATGGCGGCCAGCGGGCTGCGTCGCTTCCTGGAGGACAGGAGAGAGCCAATGATTCAAGGGCTCATTGGGAAAAAGCTGGGGATGTCCCAGATCTTCGATGAAACGGGACTTGCACATCCGGTGACCGTGCTCGAGGTCGGTCCCTGCGTGGTGACGCAGATCAGGACCCCGGAGCGGGACGGCTACAGCGCGGTTCAACTCGGGTTCGGCCTCGACAAGCGGCTGAACAGCCCGGCGCGCGGCCACCGCAAGGCGAGCGGCTTCATGTCGAAGACGCTGCGCGAGGTGAAGGCGGACGACACGGCCGAGCTCTCGGTTGGGCAGGTGATCAAGGCCGATGCCTTCCAGGCTGGCGAATTGGTCGATGTCATCGGCACGTCGAAGGGGCGCGGGTTCCAGGGCGGCATGAAGCGGCACGGCTTCCGGGGCGGCCCGAAGACGCACGGCCAGTCGGACCGGCTGCGCGCGCCCGGCTCGATCGGCTCGAGCGCCACGCCAGGGCGAGTCTTCAAGGGGCTGCGCATGGCCGGGCGCATGGGCAATGACCGGGTGACGGTGCAGAATCTGAAGGTGCTGCGCGTCGATCCCGAGCGCAATCTGGTGCTGGTTGGAGGATCGGTGCCGGGGCCGAACGAGGGTCTGGTGATCGTCCGTCGGGCCATCAAGGGGTCGAAGAAGAAGTAGCGTCGCAAGGCGCGGATGGCCGCCGGCGAGATCCGGGTCCGGCTCCGGAGATACCCAATGATTGTTGATGTTGTTGACAAGCAAGGCGCGGTGGTCGCGCAGACGGAGCTCGATGATTCCGTCTGGGGCATCGAGCCGAATATTCCCGTGATGCATCAGGCACTGGTGCGCCAGCAGGCGAACGCGCGGCTCGGGACGCGGGACACCAAGACCCGTGGCGAGGTGCGCGGCGGCGGCCGCAAGCCGTGGCGGCAGAAGGGCACCGGGCGCGCCCGGCAGGGCTCCATTCGCTCGCCGCAGTGGATCGGCGGCGGCGTGGTCTGGGGGCCGCACCAGCGCGACTTCTCGCAAAGCATGCCGCGCAAGATGCGGCGGCTCGCCATTCGCTCAGCGCTTTCCGCCAAGGTCCGCGACCAGCAGTTGACGGTCATGCAGGGGCTCAGTGCTGTCGAGCCGAAGACGAAGGCGATGAAGGAGGTCCTGGGGAACCTTCCGGTGAGCCGGTCGGTCCTCATCGTGACGGACGGCATCGTCGAGCCGATTCGCAAGTCGTCCGGCAACTTGCCTGATGTCTGGGTCGTCGATGCGCGATACCTCAATGTCCGCGACATTCTGAAGTTCGAGCGGCTTCTGGTCACGGCCGAGGCGATCCCGGTTGTCGAGGGGCTCTGGGCCCTCGATGAGGATCGGCGCGAGCCAAGCGTCTGGAAGCAGGCGCGGCTGGCGGAGCGGGCCGAGCGCGTTGCCGCGAGCCAGGAGGCCTAAATGCCAGCGCTGAGTGTTGAAGAAGTCATTGTCAAGCCGCTGATTACCGAGAAGAACACCGACCTGATGGATCAGGACCAGTACTCGTTCGAGGTCGCGGTGACGGCGAACAAGATCCAGATCCGCGAGGCGGTCGAGAAGCTGTTCAATGTCCGGGTCAAGGCCGTCAATACGATGAATGTCAAGGGATCGCGCCGCTCGCGGGCGATCCGGCGGGGCAGCGGGCGCATCCGGGGGCAGGAGCGCTCGTGGAAGAAGGCGGTGATCACCCTCTTCCCGGGGCAGCGCATCGACATCTTCGAGCAGGTCTAGCGGTCCCGGGTCGACTGAGGAAGGACACAGGAATGCCTATCCGCATTTACAAGCCAACCTCGCCCGGGCGGCGCTCGATGAGCGTCAGCACGTTCGAGGAGATCACGAAGAAGGAGCCGGAGAAGAGCCTGATCGAGCCGCTGAAGAAGCACGCCGGCCGGAACAACCGCGGCCGGATCACGACGCGGCACCGGGGCGGCGGGCACAAGCGCTTCTACCGGATCATCGATTTCAAGCGGAACAAGACCGGCGTGCCGGCGAAGGTTGCCGCCATCGAGTACGACCCGAACCGCTCGGCGCGCATCGCCCTCCTGCACTACGTCGACGGCGAGAAGCGCTACATGCTCGCGCCAGTCGGGGTCAGTGTCGGGGACATGGTCGTTTCGGGGCCGGAGGCGCCGATCCGGGTCGGCAACGCGATGCCGCTGCGCAACGTGCCGACGGGAACGCAGATCCACAACATTGAGCTCTATCCAGGCAAGGGCGGACAGCTTTGCCGCTCGGCCGGGACCTCGGCCCAGTTGATGGCGAAGTCCGAGGACTACGCCCAGATCCGGATGCCGTCGGGCGAGGTGCGGCTCGTGCACCTGAACTGCATGGCGACGCTCGGCCAGGTCGGCAACGTCGATCACGAGAACATCGTCATCGGCAAGGCGGGGCGGAACCGCCACAAGGGCCGGCGGCCAACCGTTCGCGGCTCGGTGATGAACCCGCGTGACCACCCGCACGGCGGTGGCGAGGGGAAGGCGCCGATCGGCGGCCAGCCCAAGACGAAGTGGGGCAAGCCGGTTCAGGCGCGCACCCGCAACAACAAGCGGACCGATGCGATGATCGTTCGGCCGCGCACGAAGAAGCGAAAGTAAGCGAGGAGGCTCAGCGTGTCGAGGTCGTCCAAGAAGGGACCCTACATCGACGCCAAGCTGCGCGAGAAGATCGACGCGCTCAACCGCACGAACGAGCGCCGGGTCATCCGCACGTGGGCGCGGGCGTCGACCATCTTTCCGGGGATGGTCGGCCACACGGTTGCCGTGCACAACGGCAAGGTGCATGTTCCGATCTTCGTGTCGGAGCAGATGGTCGGCCACAAGCTTGGCGAATTCGCGCCGACGCGGACGTACCGCGGGCATGGAAAAGACGCCGACCGGCGCGGCCGACGCTAGCGCGGGCGGGGAGACAGGATAGGCCATGGAAGTCCGAGCAAGCGTCAAGGGAGTCCGCGTCTCCCCGCGGAAGGCGCGGCTGGTCGTCGACGCGGTTCGCGGCAAGCGGGTGCTCGATGCCATCGCGTTGACGCGGTTCATGCCGCAGAAGACCGCGGAGGATGTCGGGAAGCTGCTGCAGTCGGTGGCGGCGAACGCCGAGAACAACTACGACATGGATCCGGAGGATCTCTGGATCAAGGCGATCTATGCCGATGACGGCCCGACGTATCGGCGATTCAAGGCGAAAGCGCGGGGCCGTGTCGGGCGTATTCTCCGCCGCAATACCCACATGACGGTCATCGCAGAGGAACGGAGAAGCTAATGGGACGGAAGGTCAACCCGATTGGTTTCCGCCTCGGGATCGTTTCCGATTGGGAATCGAAGTGGTATGCAGAGCGGAATTATACCGAACAGCTCCATGAGGATCTGCGCATCCGGCGCCTGATCCTGAACGAGTTGACGCGGGCGGGCATCTCCCGCATCGAGCTGGAGCGGTCGGCGAACAGGGTCGATGTGACGCTCCATACCTCGAAGCCGGGGATTGTCATCGGGAAGCAGGGGGCCAACGTCGAGCGGCTGCGACAGATGCTGGAGCGCGAGGTTGGCAAGAAGGTCCACCTGAAGATCGAGGAGATCAAGACTCCCGAGACGGACGCGACGTTGATCGCGGAGAGCATCGCTGAGCAGATCTCGCGCCGCGTTGCCTACCGCCGCGCCATGAAGCATGCCGTGCAGCAGGCGATCCGTCGCGGCGCCAAGGGTGTCAAGGTGACCCTCTCCGGCCGCCTCGGTGGCGCGGAGATGAGCCGGTCAGTGACGGAGATGAGCGGGCGCGTGCCGCGCTCGACGCTGCGGGCGGACATCGACTTTGGCGTCGTTCATGCGCACACGACCTACGGCCGGATCGGCGTCAAGGTCTGGATTTACAACGGCGATGTGCTCCCCGAGCGCGCGCCGGTGACCGCGGCGTCGCTGACGGCGGATCTGGCGGCGATTTCCGGGGATTAGCTAATGGGCGCCCAGGCGGCTGGCGCTGGGCCCTGGCACGCGAGCAGGAGCATCGATCATGTTGATGCCGAAGCGGACCAAGTACCGCAAGATGATGCGGGGCCGCATGACCGGCAAGGCCAACCGCGGGACCGAGATCTCCTTCGGGGAGTTCGGTCTGCAGGCCACGCAGCCCGCCTGGGTGAGCAGCCGGCAGATCGAGGCGGCCCGGCGGGCGATTACCAACTATCTGAAGCGCGGCGGCAAGGTCTGGATCCGGATCTTTCCCGACAAGCCGGTGACGCAGAAGCCGGCCGAGACGCGCATGGGCTCTGGCAAGGGCAACCCGGAGTACTGGGTCGCCGTGGTGAAGCCGGGGCGGGTCATGTTCGAGGTCGGCGGCGTCGATCGCGCTCGCGCCGAGGAGGCGCTGCGCCGCGCCGCGATGAAGATGCCGATGGACTGCCGCTTCATCGAACGCCAGACGGCAGGCGTGCCGACGACGATTGAAGATGCCGAGGAGGTGGTGGCGTGAAGGCCGCGGAACTCCGGGCGATGGATGACAACCGCCTGAACCGTCAGATCGAGGACCTGCAGGCGGAGTGGCGGAACCTCCGGTTTCAGCAGGCGGTCGGTCAGTTGACGGCGACCGCGCGCATTCGGCAGATCCGCAAGGATATCGCGCGCATTCGCACGATCCAGACCGAGCGCGAGATCGAGGCGGAGCTGGCGGCGGCGACCGGTGGCGCCTGAGCGAGACATGAGGAACGGGAATGACTGAGCAGGTCGAAGAGGTCGCTGCCGCCGAACCGCGGCGGGGGCGATCGCAGAAGGTCGGGCGCGTGGTGAGCGACAAGATGGAGAAGACGGTCGTCGTCTCCGTCGATTCGGTTCGCCGCCACCCGCTCTATCACAAGCGGATTACGCGCACCAACAAGTTCCTGGCGCATGACGAGCAGAATACCTGCCGGCCCGGCGACCTGGTGCGCATCGAAGAGACGCGGCCGCTCTCGAAGCGGAAGCGCTGGATTGTTCGCGAGATCCTCGAACGCGGCGTTCAGGTCTAGCGACATGCCCGGGGAGCCGAATCTCCGGGCGCGGGCAGGAGCAGACTGGTGATTCAACAGGAGTCGCGGCTGAAGGTCGCGGACAACAGCGGAGCCCGGGAGCTTCTGTGCATCCGCGTGCTCGGAGGCTCCGGCAGGAAGTACGGTGGCGTTGGCGACATCATCATCGCCACGGTCAAGCAAGCGCAGCCGAACGCCGCGGTCAAGAAGGGCGAAGTCGTCCGGGCGGTCATCGTGCGCACCGCGCAGGAGTACGGCCGGCCGGATGGGAGCCACATCAAGTTCGACGACAACGCGGCGGTGCTGATCAACAACCAGGGCGCGCCGCGCGGGACTCGCATCTTTGGCCCGGTCGGCAGAGAGTTGCGCGAGAAGCAGTTCATGCGAATTGTTTCGCTCGCCCCTGAGGTCCTGTAGGCCGGGCGACGGATTGGAAACGGGAGCAGCAGGGCATGCGAAAGATTCGTAGTGGCGACACCGTGCTGGTGACCAGCGGGAGAAACAAGGGCCAGCAAGGGACGGTACGCATCAATCAGATCGACAGGGATCGCGTCGTCATTGAAGGCGTGAACATCGTCAAGAAGCACATCAAGCAGGGACGCGCGCGGCAGGCTGGCATCGTCGAAGTCGAGGCGCCGCTGCACGTGTCGAACGTGATGCTCATCTGCCCCAGCTGCAACCAGCCGACGCGGGTGGGCGTGCGCGAGAACGCCGAAGGGAAGAACGTCCGCTACTGCAAGAAGTGCGAGGCGGACATTCCTCGCCCCGACGCGGGATAGTGAACACTCCGAGTGAAGGGTGGATGGCGGCCTGAGCGCCGCGATGGCGGCGGACCAGGCGGGATACGCCAGCGTATGGAAAGAAGCAGGTAGGAACCGATGGCGCGACTGCGAGACCGGTACCGTGAAGAAGTGGTTCCCGAGCTGATGAAGGAGTTTGGTTACTCCAACGTCATGCAGGTTCCCGAATTGAAGAAGATCGTGGTCAACATCGGGCTCGGCGAAGCGGTCAGCAACGCGAAGGCCCTCGAGGCGGCGGTGGACGATCTCTCGACCATCACCGGGCAGCGGCCGGTGGTGACGCGGGCGAAGAAGTCGATTGCCGCGTTCAAGCTGCGGGCGGGGATGCCCATCGGGGCGATGGTCACGCTGCGCGGCCCGTACATGTACGAATTTCTCGACCGGCTGGTCAGCATCACGCTGCCACGGATTCGTGACTTCCGCGGCGTTTCGCCGAACTCGTTCGACGGTCGCGGCAACTACACGCTCGGTCTTTCGGAGCAGCTCGCGTTCCCGGAGATCGACTACGACAAGATCGACAAGACGCGCGGCCTCGAGCTGAGCCTCGTGACCAGCGCCAGGACCGACGAAGAGGGACGGCGGCTGCTCGCGCTGCTCGGGATGCCGTTCGCCCGAACGGAGCAACCAAGCTAGCGCGGCGTAACGCGCGGAGGACCAGTGCATGGCGAAGAAGAGTTTGATCGTGAAGGCGGAGAAGCCCGCCAAGTACCAGACGCGGCAGGTGAACCGCTGCCGGCTTTGCGGCCGCAGCCGCGCCTACATGCGAAAATTCGGGGTCTGTCGTATCTGTTTTCGCGAGCTGGCGTCCGTTGGCCGCCTGCCCGGCGTGACCAAGTCGAGTTGGTAGCGGCCGCGTTGGTTGAAGCAGGTGACTTTCACTCGAGGAGAGCGGACGCATGAGTGTCAATGATCCCATCAGCGATATGCTGACGAGGATTCGGAACGCGGGCATGGCGCGGCAGGCCGAGACGTCGATGCCCTCGACCAAGATCCTCGTCGCGATTGCGAAGATCCTGAAGGAAGAAGGCTATATCGCGGACTACCGCGTGATCGAGCGGCGGCCGCAGAACCAACTGGTGATTTCGCTTCGCTACGGCGCCGATCGCAAACCGGCGATCCGCGAGCTGAAGCGCGTCAGCAAGCCGGGGCTGCGCGTCTATGCCGGCAAGGACGAGATCCCGCGCGTGCAGAGCGGGCTCGGCATCGCGATCGTGAGCACGCCGCAGGGTGTCATCACCGGTTACGAGGCCCGGCGTCGGGGAATCGGCGGCGAAGTTCTCTGCACGGTCTTCTAGCATCTGAAGCGCGGCGGCTCGCGCGTCGAGCCTCGCGGGAGAACGACAATGTCTCGAATTGGCAAGCTGCCGGTGAAGGTCCCGGAGAACGTTCAGGTCGACATCGGCGAAAACAATCAGGTGACGGTCAAGGGGCCGAGGGGCGAGCTTTCGCAGCAGTTTCAGCCGAGCATGATTCTGCAGCGGGAAGACGGCGCCGTCATCGTGGAGCGGCCGAACAACGAGCGCGAAAACCGCTCGCTCCACGGCCTGACGCGCACGCTGCTCAACAACATGGTCGAGGGCGTCACCAACGGCTACAAGCGTGATCTCGAGATCCATGGCGTCGGCTATCGCGCGGCGCTCGACGGCAAGATCCTGGTCCTTTCGGTCGGCTACTCGCACCCGGTGCGCATGACGCCTCCCGAGGGGGTGTCGTACGCGCTCGACGGGAACACCCGCCTCTCGGTGCTCGGCATCGACAAGCAGGCGGTCGGCGAGGAAGCGGCCCGGATTCGCCGGGTGCGGCCGCCGGAGCCCTACAAGGGCAAGGGCATCCGCTATGCCGGCGAGCGGGTTCGCCGCAAGGCGGGCAAGGCGGGCAAGGCGAAGTAGCGGACTCCGTGCATCACCGATGCGCGGAGAAGGGAGCAACCGGAATGCGACGAAAATTTCGAAAGGCGCTCACCCCGCGGAAGCGGCGTCACGTCCGCGTGCGGGCCAAGGTGAGCGGGACCCAGGCGCGGCCGCGTCTCAATGTCTTCCGCTCGTCAGCGCACATTTACGCGCAGGTGATCGACGACGACCGCGGCCATACTCTCCTGGCGGCCAGCGACCTGGAGCCGGAGATCCGGGACCGGGTCGGCGCCGAGGCGACCAAGAGCGCGCGGGCGAAGGCGGTCGGCACGGTGATTGGCGAGCGGGCGAAGGCGGCCGGCATCGATGCGGTGGTCTTCGACCGCGGCGGCTATCTCTACCATGGCCGCGTCAAGGCGGTGGCCGACGGCGCGCGCGAGGCGGGGTTGACGTTCTAGCAGCACGCGCGGCTCGCGCGCCGATCAAGGAGCAGTGCATGGACAGGAATCGGGGAGAGCGCGACCGCGGACCGCGCCGCCGCTCGGAGGACGACGGCGGCAACGAGTTCGAGGAGCGCGTCGTTCAGATCAACCGCGTGTCCAAGGTCCACCGTGGCGGCCGGCGCTTCAGCTTCGGCTCGATCGTCGTCGTCGGCGACGGCAAGGGGCGCGTGGGCGCCGGCCTGGGCAAGGCGAATGAAGTTCCCGACTCGATCCGCAAGGGGGTCGAGGCGGCGAAGAAGTCGATGATCACCGTGCCGCTGGAGGGGTCGACGATTCCCCATCCAGTGGAGACCTCGTTCGGCGCGGCAAAGGTGCTGTTGCGGCCGGCGGCTCCCGGCACCGGGGTGATCGCGGGTGGCGGGGTGCGCGCGGTCGTCGAGGCTGCCGGGATCAAGGATGTCCTGACCAAGTCGCTGGGGAGCAACAACCCGGTGAATGTGGTGCGGGCCACGCTGAAGGCGCTGGAGGAGTTGGAGTCGGCGGACGCGATTGCGCGCCGGCGGGGCCGGGGGCCATTCACGCATCGGGCCAACCAGCAGCCGCAGGCGGTGAGCGCGGCCGCCCCGGTCGAATCGGAGCCGGCGGGAGCTGGCCGCGGCCGCCGTCGCGCGCCGCGAGGGAGTAACGGCTCGTGAGCGAGCAGGGAACCGGAACACTCCGGATTACGTTGGTACGAAGCACGATCGGCCGGCCGGCCGACCAGGAGCGAACCGTGGCCTCGCTGGGGCTGCGACGGCTGCATGCTACGGTCGAACGGCCAGATACCCCCTCGATTCGGGGGATGGTGACGAAGATCCGGCATCTGGTCAAGGTCGAAGAGGTCCCCGCCGGGAATGGCGCGGGGCAGAGGCTGGAGAACGAAGCGTAGAGCCGGCCCCGGAGTCGGGGTCGCGCTCGGAAGGAATGCGACGATGCCATTGACACTCGACGATCTGCGCGGCGGCCCCGGCGCGCGCCAGGAGCGCAAGCGCGTGGGCCGAGGCCACGGCAGCGGCAAAGGCAAGACCGCCGGCCGTGGCACGAAGGGGCAGAACGCGCGAAGCGGCAAGAGCGTGGGCCGCGGCTTCGAGGGCGGTCAACTGCCGATTCAGCAGCGGCTCCCCTACAAGCGCGGGTTCACGAATATCTACAAGACGCCCTGGGAGGTCGTGAACCTCGATTGTCTCAATGAGATCGAGGTCGAGGGGCCGATTACCCCGGAGGTGCTCTTCGCCAGGGGCATTACCCGGGGGCTGCAGTTTCCGGTCAAGATTCTGGCGCAGGGCGAACTGACGCGCCCGGTCGTTGTCCATGCCCAGGCGTTCTCGGAGGCGGCGAAGGCCGCGATCGAGCAGGCAGGCGGCTCGGTGCAGGAGCTCGAGCGGACGGACGAGTGGGTGACGGCAAAGCCGCGCACCCGGCGGCTGCCGCTCAATCGGGAGCTGAAGCGCGCGCGCGTCGGCAAGGTCGGTGGGCCAACCCGCAAGGAAGCGCTCGCGGCCCTCGCGGCCAGCCGGGAGGCGTAATCCGTGCTGCAGGCTGTTCTCACCGCGTTCAAGATCCCCGACGTTCGCCGCCGGATCCTGTTCACGCTGGGCATGCTGATTCTCTTCCGATTTCTCGCTGCTGTGCCAGTCCCTGGCGTGAACCGCGAAGGGTTGCGGGAGTTCATCCAGAACAACGCGCTTCTGGGGATTCTCAACATCTTCTCGGGGAGCAGCCTCCAGAACTTCTCGATCGTTGCGCTCGGGGTCTACCCCTACATCACGGCGTCGATCATCATGCAGTTGATGACGCCGATCATTCCGAGTCTCGATGAGCTATCCAACGAGGGGCAGAGCGGCCGGAACAAGATCAACCAGTACACCCATTGGTTGACCGTGCCGCTGGCCCTGCTGCAGGCCTATGGGCAGGGCGTCCTCTTTTCGCAGCAGACGGGTCCCGACGGGCGGCCGCTGCTGACGGGCTTCGGATTCCACAACCCGGAAAACGTCCTGCCGACGATCGCCACGCTGATCACGATGACGGCCGGCACGATGCTCCTCGTCTGGATGGGCGAGTTGATCACCGAGTTTGGCATCGGGAACGGCGTCTCGATCATTATCTTCGGCGGTATCGTGGCCTCGTTGCCGGGGGCGGTGTCCGCGCTCTTCCAGGGCGGGCAGACGTCGGCAACGAACATCATTGGCATCGTCATGTTCGTAGCGATCGGCCTGCTGACGATCGTGGGCATTGTGCTGATCAACGAGGGGCAACGGCGGATCCCGGTCCACCACGCGAAGCGCGTCCGCTCCGGACGGATGTACGGCGGCAACACCACGTTCATCCCGTTGAAAGTGAACTCGGCGGGGATGATTCCGCTGATCTTCGCGGTGAGCATCCTGGTCTTCCCGGGGTTGATCGCCCAGTTCCTGTCGACGTCGAGCAACGAGGTGCTGCGCAACTTCGCCGGCGAGCTCTCCCGCTTCATGAGCCCGAACACGATCCCGTACAACATTCTCTATTTTCTGCTGGTGGTGGCCTTCACCTACTTCTACACGATGGTGATCTTCCAGCAGCAGAAGATCTCGGAGAACCTGCAGCGGCAGGGGGCGTTCATTCCCGGCATCCGCCCGGGCAAGAACACGCAGCAGTACCTGATGCGGACGCTGAACCGCATCACGCTGATCGGGGCGCTCTTCCTCGGGTTCGTCGCGATCCTGCCGTATATCGCGAGTACGATCACCGGGGTCAACTCGCTCCTGCTCGGGGCCACCTCGCTTCTGATCGTTGTCGGCGTGGCGATCGACACTATGCGGCAGCTCGAGGCGCAACTGGTCATGCGGAACTACGAGGGATTCATCAAGTAAGCGATGAGGGCCGCGTGGTCGGCGCGCATCGCCCGCCCGGGTGGGCAACGAAAGAAGCCGGTTGTTCATGATTCACGTGATCCTGATGGGTCCCCAGGGATCGGGAAAGGGGACGCAGAGCGAGCGGGTCCGCGAGCAGTTGTATCTCGCCCCGGTCGCCACGGGAGAGCTCTTCCGCTCGGCGATCAAGAGCGGCACCGCACTCGGGCAGGAGATCAAGGCGATCTACGACCGGGGCGAGCTGGTGCCGGATGATCTGACCATCGCCCTCGTCGCGGATCGCCTCGATGAGATTGCGCGCGAGGGCCGCGAGGGTGGCCAGGTCGTCGGCGCGCTCTACGACGGCTTTCCGCGGACCGCAGCGCAAGCGGCGGCGCTCGATGACCTGCTGGCGCGGCGCGGGGAGAAGATCGACGCGGTCGTGGCCATCGACGTGCCCCGCGAGGAGTTGATTCAGCGACTGTCGGGCCGCCGGCTCTGCTCTGTCTGTGGCAAGGTCTACAACGTCGTCTCCGATCCGCCCGCCCGGCTGAATGAGTGCGACGCCTGCGGCGGGACACTCATCCAGCGGGCGGATGACACGCCCGAGGCGGTCTCGAAGCGGCTCGACCTGTACGAGCGCGAGACCGCGCCTCTGGTCGGCCGCTACGCCGAGCGCGGCGTCCTCGTCCATGTCAACGGCGACCGGCCGATCGCCGAGGTGACTGACGCGATCGTCGCCGCGATCCGCGAGCGGGTCATGGCCGACTCGGCCCCCCGGCGATAGGGAGCGGCGCCATGGCGATGACCATCAAGAATGAGCGCGAGATCCAGCGCATGGAGGCGGCGGGTCATGTCGTGGCGCTCGTTCACGCCGCGATCGAGCGCGAGCTCACTCCCGGTCTGACGACCGCCGATCTCGATGAGATCGCGCGCAACGTGCTCGCGGAGCAGGGAGCCGTCTCCTCGTTCCTTGGCTACCACGGATACCCGGCGCACATCTGCACCTCGGTCAATGATGAGATCGTGCACGGCATTCCCGGCCGACGCCGGCTTTGTGAAGGGGACATTGTCTCGGTCGATGTGGGCGCCATCCTCGAGGGGTTCCACGGCGACTCGGCGTGGACGTATGGTGTCGGCGCCATCTCTGACGAGGCGGCGGCGCTGCTGCGCGACACCGAGGAGGCGCTCAATCGGGCGGTGGCGGCGGCCGTCTCGAATCACCGGCTCGGTGCGATCGGGCACGCGGTGGAGGCCTTCGCGCGCTCGCGACAGCGCGGCGTCGTCAAGGACTACGGGGGTCACGGCATCGGCCGGCAGATGCACGAGGACCCGCACGTCCCCAACATCGGTCGGCCCGACCGGGGCGTGTTGATGCGCACGGGGCTGACGCTGGCGATCGAGCCGATGCTGACGACCGGGACAGAGGAGACGCGGACGCTGGGCGACAACTGGACCGTCGTCACCGCGGACGGCTCGCTGGCGGCGCACTTCGAGCACACGGTCGCCGTGAGCCCGGAGGGCGGGCGCGTGTTGACGCGTCGATTGAGTTCCGTGTTAGAATAGCGTGTTCGGCGCACGCCACGGCGTGCGCTATCGGTGTGTTCGCGCAGAAGGAAGACGAGCCGGATACCTGGAGGCGCTGGACGTCTCTGTCCGGTGACACGACAGGATTGGGACATGAAAGTAGCAGCTTCGGTCACTCGCCGCTGCGAGAAGTGCAAGATCATTCGTCGCCATGGCGTGATCCGGGTGATTTGCGTCAACCCCCGGCACAAGCAGCGGCAGGGCTAATCGCACCCACGCGAGTGGGCACAAAGGGGATACGACGTGGCAAGAATTGCGGGGGTCGATCTGCCGCGCGACAAGCGGGTCGAGGCAGCGCTGCCCTACATCTACGGAATCGGGCCGTACACGAGCCAGCAACTGCTCGAGCGGACCAACATCAATCCGGATACGCGGGTGCGGGATCTGACCGACGACGAGGTCAACCGCCTGCGTGAGATCGTCGACAAGGAGATGCGGGTCGAGGGCGACCTGCGCCGGGAAGTGGCGATGAACATCAAGCGATTGATGGACATCGGCTGCTATCGTGGGCTGCGTCATCGGCGCGGTCTGCCGACTCGCGGGCAGCGCACGCGCACCAATGCGCGCACTCGCCGTGGACCTCGGCGCGCTGTCGGCGGCCGCAAGAAGAAGTAATCAGCGCAATGCGAGCGCTCACCCGTTGATCGTGGGCGTTCGCTCGATCATGGAGGACATGCACCGGAATGGCAGAGAGGCGACGAGGCGGTAAGGGCAAGACTCGCGTTCGGCGGCGCGATCGGAAGAACATCCCTCGCGGCAAGGCGTACGTGCAGGCGACATTCAACAACACGATCGTGACGATGACCGATCCGGGCGGAAACGTGATCTCCTGGTCGAGCGCCGGGTCGAACGGATTCAAGGGGAGCCGGAAGAGCACCCCGTATGCGGCCCAGGTGACGGCCGAGGCCGCGGCGCGGAAGGCGATGGAGCACGGCCTGCGGCAGGTCGACGTCTTCGTCAAGGGGCCGGGCTCCGGGCGCGAGATGGCCATCCGCTCGTTGCAGTCGAGCGGGGTCCAGGTGATCTCGATCACTGACACCACGCCGATTCCGTTCAATGGTTGCCGGCCGCCGAAGCGCCGCCGCGTCTAAGAGGCGAGACGATAATCGCGCCCGCGAGGAGCCTGAACGCCACGTTATTGGGTGCATTGACAGGGCCGCCGGGCCGCGCGAGGCGTTGTGCTCCATGGGTGACCCGCGGCCGGTGGTCATGACGTGCCGGCCGCGCGGAGCGTTTGCGATGCGACCGCGGCGCCGCGGGTGTTTGCGCGAGGGCGAACGCGTCCCCCGTGCGAACCAGCGGACTGAAGGAGACATGGAGGCAGCGCGTTTTGTTGGAACGACCTGAATTCCACATTGAAACGATCGAGACTGGATTGAATTACGGCCGCTACAAGGCGGAGCCGATGGAGCCGGGCTACGGCACCACGCTCGGCAACGCCCTGCGGCGGATGCTGCTGCGCTCGTTGGAGGGGGCGGCGGTTTCGCGCATTCGCCTCGACAACGTCTGGCACGAGTTTTCCACGATCCCGAACGTCCGGGAGGACGTGACGGAGATCGTGCTCAATCTGAAGCGCGTCCGCCTGAAGCGTGTGATGGAGATTTCCGACGAGATTCGGGCGCATCTCTACGCGCAGGGTGACGGATCGGGCGAGCGAACGGTCACCGCCGGCGATGTCGTGTGGCCGCCTGAGGTCGAAGTCATCAACCCCGAGCAGGTGATCGCCACGATCGACGGCCCTGACGGCGTGATCGACATGGATCTCTGGATCACCCGGGATCGCGGCTACAAGCCGGCCGAGATGCAGGAGTCGTACTCGATCGGCGAGATCCCGATCGATGCGATCTACACGCCGATCGAGCGGGTCAACTTCGTCGTCGAGCACACCCGGGTCGGGCCGATGACCGACTACGACCGGCTCATCATCGAGGTGCTGACCGACGGGACGATCGAGCCGGACGAGGCGCTGGCCGAGGCTGCGAAGATCCTCGTCGATCAGGCGCAGGTCTTCGCCTCGTTCAACCAGGGTGAGTCGGAGGAGGCCGCCTCTGGTGGCCTGGTCATCCCGGACGAGGTGCTCAACAAGCCTCTCGCCGATCTCGGGCTCTCGCCGCGCGTGCTGAACGCGCTGCGCAGCCGGCAGATCGAGCGCGTAGGCCAGGTGCTCACGATCGATCCCGATCAGCTCCTCTCGATTCGCAATTTCGGCCCGAGATCGCTGACGGAGTTGCGTGAGAAGCTGGCCGAATCTGGCTACCTGCCGGAAGGCGATGTGGGCATCGCGAGCGCCGGGCTGCTCGAAGGCCTCGATCTGGAAGACGACGCACTCGATGACCTCGACGGCGAGCTCGCCGCGGGTGACGAAGAGATGGCTGAAGCCGTCGCCTCCCTGCGGGGGGACGGGGCAGGGGCGGCAAGCCCCGCCGGCAAGGAGGAGTAGAACCGTGAGGCACCGAAAGGCGGGGCGGAAGTTCGGCCGCAACCCTGCCCAGCGGCAGGCGATGCTGCGGCAGCTCGCCGTTTCGATGATCCTGCACGAGCGATTGACGACGACCGAGGCGAAGGCGAAGACGCTGCGGCCAATCGTCGAGAAGCTCGTCACGATCGCGCGCGAGGACAGCTCGCACACCCGGAACCTGGTGATGTCGCGGCTCGATCATCCGGCGGCAACCGCCCGGCTGTTCGAGGTGATCGCGCCCCGCTTCGAGGAGGCGCCGGGCGGCTACACCCGGATTTCGAAGCTGGGCGTGCGGCATGGCGATGCGGCGCCGCTGGCGTTGATCGAGTTTCTCGAGGCATAGTCGCGCCGCGATGGCGTGCGACGTATGCCGACGTATCGGCTGACGCTGGCGTATGACGGCACCTGCTTCGCCGGCTCACAGGCGCAGCCGCAGGAGCGAACGGTTCAGGGGGTCCTGCAGCAGGCGCTCCTGGCGATCGCCGGCGAACCGGTGGCGACGATCTTCGCCGGGCGAACAGATCGGGGGGTCCACGCGGCCGGGCAGGTCGCGGCAATCAATCTGGACAGTTGGCGTGGGACGGCGAACGCGCTCGCGCGGACGGTACAGAGCCGGCTCCCAAGCGATCTCGCGGTGGTGGCGGCCGGGGAGTGCGAGCGTTCCTTCAATCCGCGATTCGATGCGAGGTGGAGGGAGTATCGTTACTGGATCGCCCCGGGGCCGCCGAACCCGTTTCTGGGGCGCTACGCGTGGATCCGCCATGCGGCCCTCGCCGCCGAGGCGGTCGCGGCCGGAGCGAAGCTGCTGATCGGCACCCACGACTTCGCGTCGTTCGCGAGCGGCGGCGAGGGGGTTCCGTGGTCAGAGCGGGCGCGACGGCCGCGCGGCACGATCCGCACGATCTTCCGCTGCGAGAGCCGCGAAGTCGTGCTGGAGGCGAGTCCGGGGATCGTTGCACCGCGAACCGTGCTTGTTGTTCGCGTGGTGGCCGATGGGTTTCTGCCACGCATGGTGCGCAATATCGTTGGCGCCCTGACCGAGGTCGGGCAGGGCCGAGAGGAGCCGGAGTGGATCGGCCAGGTTCTGGCCGCCGCTGACCGGCGAGCAGGTTCAGTCGTCGCGCCGCCCCACGGGTTGACACTCTGGCGAGTCGGCTACGGGGACGAGCCGGTTGAAGACTGGTAGCAGACGGCGCCGTGGTGGGCGCGCGCGAGTTTGAGGAGCATGGCAATGGAGCGGCGGACCTGGTCGCCGAAGCAAGCGGATCTGGAAACCGGGAAGCGGTGGTATCTGGTCGACGCGGAGGGGAAGACTCTCGGCCGGCTCGCGTCGGTGATCGCGGCGACGTTGCGAGGCAAGACGAAGCCGACCTACTCGCCGCACGCCGACATGGGCGACTACGTGGTGGTCATCAATGCCGAGAAGGTCGCCCTGACCGGCAACAAGGAGACCGACAAGTATTACTACCGGCACTCTGGTTACCCGGGCGGCCTCCGCCGCCGGTCGGTGCGCGAGGTGCGCATGAAGCACCCCGAGCGGCTGATCGAGAGCGCGGTGCGCGGCATGCTGCCGGGGAATGTCCTGGGCGAGAAGCAGTTTCGCAAGCTGAAGGTCTACGTCGGCCCGAATCACCCGCACAGGACCCAGCAGCCCGAGGCGCTTCCGCTGGAGGCCTAGAACCGGCGAAGCGGGACAAAGGAGAGCAACGAGCGATATGGCTGAGGCAGGTTACATCTGGAGCGTCGGGCGGCGGAAGACCGCGGTGGCCCGCGTGCGGCTTTACCCGGGCAGCGGGAAGGTGACGGTCAACGGCCGTCCGGCGACCGATTATTTCGGCGGTCGCGCCATCTATCAGCAGACGCTGTTCGAGCCACTGCGCCTGACGGGAACGCAAGAGCGATTCGACATCACGGTTCGCGTCGTGGGCGGCGGCGTCACCGGCCAGGCCGGGGCAATCCGGCACGGCATCGCCCGGGCGCTCACCCGGTACGACGAGGATCTGCGGCCGACGCTGAAGCAGGCGCACCTGCTGACGCGTGACGCGCGCGTCAAGGAGCGGAAGAAGGTCGGCCTCAAGCGGGCTCGCAAGGCGCCTCAATACACCAAGCGGTAGATTCCCAGTCGGGAGCAACAGACGACCGGAACGCTAGCGATAGAGCCCGCTGGCGGTCCGGTCGTGGACCGTTATGGGGTCAACTTCCTCGGGACGATGGGCTGCCCTCGAAGTGATCGATGCCCTCGCGCAGCGCCTCGGCGTGAAACGCCGCGCGGTCGAGGATATAGCCGGTCGCCCGGCGGATCCCTTCGGTCGCCCCGCGGGGCGCGATCGGCAATGGCGCCAACCTGACCGACGAGAGCGCAATGTCGACGGCGTGGCCGCGATCGATCGCGGCGTGGAGCGCCCGGCAGGCCACCCGGTCGCGCCCGATTGCCGAACGCGACGGGGCCGTGACGCCGAGTCGGAGAATGCTGAGCCGGTCGCCGATGCGGGCGATCGCAGCTTCGGCCTCCCACGTCGGATCGAAGCGTCCCGACAGATCGACGGCCATGACGAGGTCCCATTCCTCGGCAAATCGGCGGATCGCGCCGAGTTGGACGAGGTGCGGGCGGCCGCCCTTGAAGAATCCCGACGAGAGCCCGATCGCAAGTGGCCAGGGTGACGCGGTCGCCAGAATCGGTTCAAGGCACTTCGTCAACTCGCGGAGCGTACCGCCGGGAGGAAGCACCAGCACCACCCGCGGCGGGCCGGACTCCTGACGCTCGGACAGGCGCTCGATGAGGCGCTGGTTCCACGCGGCGTTCACCGCCTCGCAGGGGAGCCAGACCGAGCGCACGGGAACATAGGCGCTCTCGAGTGTGCCCAGACGCAAGGCGAGCCAGCTATTGACCGCGGAGGTCGCATCGATATCGACGCCGGCCGTGCCGGCGGCGGCAGCGACGTGTTGCACGAGCCACGCCGGCATGAGGGTGCCTCGCGTGGAGAGACTGACGGTTGTGGGAATCCCGGGAATCCGGCGGGGCATGGTGCGACTCTCAGAATTGCGCTGTCGTTCGTGCGGGACACGTTGCACGCGGGGCGCACGACCTGAGTCTATCACCGACCCGCGGCCATCTCAATTGCGCCATTCGCGGCGATCGACTGCCGCTACCAACTGACCTGCAGGCCGGGTGTGGCCAGCAGAACATCTCCGCCGAACGCGTCACCGGCCTCCATCAGAGAGGCGAACTGGTTGTTCTCCGCCCAGAGGTGGGTCAGTACCAGCGTCTCCGCGCCGCATCGCCGCGCGAGCGTGCCGGCCTCACGCGGGGTCAGGTGGCCGCGCTCCGCGACTGGTTCCTCGGGTTGACCGGCCACGGTCCCCTCGGAAACGACAACCCGGCAGCCCTGAGCACAGCGCGCGAGATCGGCCGACGGCCCCGTATCCGCCGTATAGAAGAGGTCGCCGCGCGCGTCGTCCGCGATGCGCATCGCCCAGCAGGGGATGTAATGGGCGGTCGGCGTGAAGCGCACGGTCAGGTCGCCCACCTCAAGAGGCGCTGCTGGGTCGTACTCGGCTGCCGCAAAGACCGCGAAGTAGTCGTCGGCCTTGCCCGGCTCGGCGAAGACGCCCGCGAGTTTGTCGAGAAATGCCAGTCCGCCAGGGGGAAGCCAGAGGGGAACGGGTGCACGCGGGGGGATGGGGTTGTAGGCGAGGGCGAAGCGGAGGGCGAGGAGATCGAGGAGATGATCCAGGTGCAGGTGGGAGAGGATCACGGCGTCCAGCGCCCGAAAGTCGGCGTGCTCGCGCAACTGGGCGAGCGTTCCCGGACCCATATCGGCCACGATCCGGGTGGCGCCGCTCTCGATGAGGTAGCCGCTGCATCCCTGCCCGGGGTTTGGCCCCGCCGCGCTGCCCCCCAGAACCGTCAGCCTCATGGTGTTCCTGCCCCTGTCACGTCCTGCTCGCGTCTCGAGCCCGAGGCACGTTGCCGCGAATTGCGCCTGGCGAAGCGTACCCGGGCTACGGCGCGGCGCTCCGATCTCCGGTTGGCGCGGACGGGCAGATGTCGGCAAGCACGCAACGGTGACAGGCAGGGGAGCGTGCCTTGCAGACGCGGCGCCCGTGCTCGATCAGATTGAGATGCAGGGCGTACGTGAGATCGCGGTCGGGGCCGAGGAGTTCGCGGAAGACCGCGTGCGCGTCCTCCGCCGAGCAGTCCGCGTCGATGAGGCCGAGCCGGCGGCTGACGCGATGCACGTGGGTATCGACCGGCATCGCGGGGAGGCCGAGGCTGAAGAGGAGGACGCACGCCGAGGTCTTGGGGCCGACGCCAGGCAGATTGCGGAGCCACGCGTCGGCTCGCCCGAGCGGGAGCTCGCGGAGGAAGGTGAGGGAGAAGTCGCCGGATTCATCAGCGATGACCCGGAGCACGCGCTGGATGCGGGGCGCCTTGATGTTGGCCAACCCGCCCATGCGAATGGCGTCCGCGATGTCGCTCGCTGGCGCCGCGGCCACATCGCGCCAGTCAGGGAACCGCGCGCGAAGCGAGGCGAACGCGCGGGTGGTATTTGTATCCGACGTGTGTTGCGAGAGGATGGTGCCGATCAGCACATCGAGCGGCGGGCCGTGCGCGTGCCACCGCGGCCCGCCATATTCCTCCTTGAGACGGTCATTGATGACGCGCAAGCGCCGCCCCATGGCGTGGACATCACGATCGGCGGCGTCGACAGGCCCGAGCATGCCGGGAGGATACCGCGTCCGGCGAACGGCAACACGATTGGCCACGGATCGCGACACTTTTGACGGACGCTGCCGCGCCTGACTATACTCTCACGAGCGTTTGAGACGAGGGGCTTGGTGGCGAGAATCCCAACAAGACATACGGCGGAATCGCCGTCTCCCGGGCCGCAATGGACCGCGAGGCGGTTTTTTTCTGCGACGAGCGCGGTCCGGTGAGCGGCAGCCTCCTTCTGCGCGGCGGGACCATCATCGACCCCGGTAGCGGGCTCGAAGGGCGGGCCGACGTGCGTGTCCGCGGCGGCATCGTGGCCGAGATTGGCAGGCTCAGCCCGGAGCCGGGCGAACGGGCCGTCGATGTCGACGGGCTGATCGTCACGCCCGGACTCATCGACGTGCATGTCCATCTGCGCGAGCCCGGCCAGGAATGGAAAGAGACGCTGGCTACAGGGACCGCGGCGGCCGCCGCTGGCGGATTCACGACGGTCTTCTGCATGCCGAACACCGACCCGCCGCTCGACTCGGTGATGATGCTGGAAGAGCTGCAGCGCCGGATCGATCGGGATGCCGTCGTCCGCGTGCGGCCCATCGCAACCATCTCCGAGGGGCGGCGGGGCGAGCGGAGCGCCGACTACGCCGCACTCGCGGCCGCCGGGGCGGTCGGTTTCTCCGACGACGGAGAATCGACCCGGAGCTCGGCAGTGATGCGCGAGGCGCTGACCGCGACCCGGGAATTGGGCATCCCGGTGATGGTCCACTGCGAAGACCCGGCGCTGACGGGCGGCGCGATGCACGAGGGCGACATCTCCCGGCAGTTGGGGATTCGCGGCATTCCGCCGCAGGCCGAGGAGATCATCATCGACCGGGATCTCGCGCTTGCCGAATTGACCGGCGGTTGGCTGCATGTCTGCCATGTCTCGACCGGGCGCGGCGCGGAGGCGATCGCGGCGGCGCGGCGGCGGGGAGCGCGGGTGACCGCCGAGGTCATGCCGCACCACCTCGTCATGGACGACTCCTGGGTGGCCGGGCGCCGGACGCCGGTCAACGCCGCGCCGATCCCGGCGGTGGATGCCGAGTGCGGCGATCCCGACACGAAGGTGAATCCGCCGCTCCGGCCCGCGAGCGATGTGCGCGCGCTGGCCCGCATCTTCGCGCGCGGCGATGTCTTCGACATCATCTCGACGGACCACGCCCCGCACGGGCGGCCGGAGAAGCAGGGGCGGCCCTTCAGCGCGGCGGCGTTCGGGTTCACCGCGAGCGAGGTGGCCCTGCCGGTCCTGCTCTCGCTCGTGCGGGCTGAGCACTTCACCCTCTCCGCGGCGATCGCGGCGATGACCAGCGTTCCGGCGCGGCTCTGGGGCCTGTCCGGCGGGCAGTTGCGGCCGGGGTCTCCCGCCGATATCGTGGTCTTCGACCCGGACGAGCGCTGGACGCCGCGCGACGATACCCTCCTCTCCCGGGGTACGAACACACCCTTGTTGAACCGTGAGCTACGAGGCCGCGTCAAACTGACGCTGGTCGATGGGGATGAGCGCTATCGTGACTGTTGAGCTATCTGGAAACACCCGCCTTGGCACCAGTCCCTCATTCGGGCGGAGCGCGCGGCCGCGTTACGCGCCGCCGGGCAATGCGGCGCTGGCGCTGGCAGACGGCACGATCTTCCGCGGTGTCGGCTTCGGTGCAACGAGCGATGCCGCTGGGGAGGTCGTATTCACCACGACGATGGTCGGCTACCAGGAAGTCTGTACCGACCCCTCGTTTCGCGGGCAGATCGTCTGCATGACCTACCCGCTCATCGGCAACTACGGCATCCACCCCGATCAGGACGAATCGCGCCAGCCCTGGATCGCGGGCCTGATCGTTCGCGAACATTGTGACTTTCCGAGCCACGCGGGCTCGCAAGGCACGATCGACGAGTATCTGAAACGCTTCGGCATCCCGGGGATCTCGGGGATCGACACCCGGGCTCTGACACTCCACATTCGCCAGGTCGGCGACATGCGCGGCGTGCTCATCACCGATGCGGAGGGGATGGACGACGCGGAATTGATCGCGCGGGCGCAAGCGGCGCCGCTGCCCGGGGAGTTCGATGCGGTCGGCGACGTCGCCAACCCGGAGAGCGAGATCGTTGGCACGAGCGGTTCACCCCACATCGTTCTCATCGACTGCGGGGTCAAGCGGAACATCGTCCGCTCGCTGGCGAAGCGGGGCGCGCGAGTGACGGTCGTGCCCTTCGGCACGCAGCTGGCCGAGATCGATCGCTTGCGGCCGGACGGGGTGATCGTCTCCCCCGGACCGGGCGATCCGATGCATCTCGACTCCGGGCAGGAGGTCGTCACGGGGATCATCGAGCGCGGCATCCCCTACCTGGGGATCTGCCTCGGCCATCAACTCCTGGCGCGTTCGATCGGCGCGGGGACGCGAAAGCTGAAGTTCGGGCATCGCGGGGGGAATCACCCGGTGCGCGACCTGCGCACGGGCAGGGTGACGATCACCTCGCAGAATCACGGCTTCGAGGTCGACGCCTCGACGGTCCCGACGAGCGCCGGCTGGGAAGTTCGCCTCGTGAATCTCAACGACGGCTCGGTCGAGGGGCTGGCTCACCGCGACCTGCCGGTGATGACCGTGCAGTTCCACCCGGAATCGTCGCCGGGTCCGCTCGACAACGACCGTCTGTTCGACGAATTTCTGGAGCTCGTCGGGAGCCGAGCCATTGCGGACGAGAACAGGGCGGGTCAGGCGAATGCGTGAGGCGGGCGGGGCGACGGTGGAGAGCGTCCTGGTCCTTGGCTCGGGACCGATCGTGATCGGGCAGGCGGCGGAGTTCGACTATGCCGGCACACAGGCGTGCCGCGCGCTGCGCGAGGAGGGGGTGCGCACCATCCTCGTCAATTCGAACCCGGCGACGATCATGACCGACGAGGGGGTGGCCGACGCGGTCTACATCGAGCCGCTGACCCCGGAGGTCGTGCGCCGCATCATTCAGCGCGAGCGGCCCGATGGCCTCCTCCCCACGCTGGGGGGGCAGACGGGGCTCAATCTCGCCGTTCAGGTCGCCGAGCGAGGCATTCTCGATCGCTATGGCGTCCGGCTTCTCGGGACGCCGTTGAGCGCCATCAGGCAGGCGGAGGATCGCGAGCTCTTCCGCGACCTGCTGGTGCGACTCGGCGAGCCGGTCGTCGACAGCGCCATCATCACGAGCCTGGATCAGGCCTTCGCCTTTGCCGAAGAGGTGCCGCTGCCCCTCGTTGTCCGGCCAGCGTACACGCTCGGCGGCACGGGCGGTGGCGTGGCGACGACTCACGCCGAACTGGAGAGCATCGTCTCGGGCGGGTTGAATGCCAGCCCGATTCACCAGGTCCTGCTCGAGCGCTCGCTCGCCGGCTGGAAAGAGATCGAATACGAGGTGATGCGGGACGGCAATGGCACCTGCATCACGATCTGCAACATGGAGAACATGGACCCGATGGGGGTCCACACCGGGGATAGCATTGTCGTCGCGCCGTCGCAGACGCTGACGGACGACGAATACCAGATGCTTCGCTCCTCGGCGCTGCGCATCATCGACGCGCTCGGCATCGAGGGGGGCTGCAACGTGCAGTTCGCGCTCGATCCCGACTCGATGAACTACGCCGTCATCGAGGTCAACCCGCGCGTCAGCCGCTCCTCAGCGCTGGCGTCGAAGGCGACCGGCTACCCGATCGCCCGGATGGCGGCGAAGATCGCCATGGGCCGCCGCCTCGATGAGCTGCCCAACCCGGTCACGGGCAAGACAACCGCCGCGTTCGAACCGGCGCTCGACTACGTCGTGGTGAAGATCCCGCGCTGGCCGTTCGACAAGTTCAGCCGCGCCGAGCGAACGATCGGCACGCAGATGAAGGCGACCGGCGAGGTGATGGCCATCGACCGCTCCTTCGAGGGCGCGCTGCAGAAGGCGGTCCGCTCGCTCGAGAGCGGCGCGACCGATCTGCTATGGGAAGACCCCACCTGGAGCGACGAGAAGATCCTCGACCTCGTGCAGCGGCCGAACGACCTGCGCCTCTGGGCGGTCACCGCGGCGCTGCGGCGGGGCAAGAGCATCGAATGCCTGCACGACTTGAGCCGGATCGACCGCTGGTTCCTGACCAAGCTCGCGGGGCTCGTCGACATGGAGCGCCGGCTGGAAAAGGGGCCGATCACCCCCGAGCTCCTCTGGAATGCGAAGCGGGATGGCTTCAGCGACGAGACGATCGCCCGCCTCGGTGGCCAACCCGAATCGGCTGTGCGGGGGATGCGGGAAGAGCTGGCGATGTTCCCGGTCTACAAGATGGTCGATACCTGCGCCGGCGAATTCGCGGCGATGACCCCGTACTTCTACTCGACCTATGAGCAGGAGGACGAGGCGACGCCGCTCGACCGGCAGCGCGCCGTCGTCGTTGGCTCAGGGCCGATCCGGATCGGGCAGGGGATCGAATTCGACTACTCGGCGGTGCAGGCCGCCCGCGCTCTGAAGGACGAGGGCGTCGCCTCGATCATGATCAACTCCAACCCGGAGACGGTCTCGACCGACTTCGACGCCTCCGACCGCCTCTATTTCGAGCCGCTCGACGCGGAGAGCGTGGCCGAGATGCTGCGGCACGAGGCGGGCGACGATGTCATCTCGCAGGAGATCCCGGTCATCGTCCAGTTCGGCGGCCAGACCGCGATCAATCTCGCCGAGCCGCTGGCCGAGCGCGACGTCCGGATTCTGGGGAGCCAGCTCGATTCGATCGATCTCGCCGAGGATCGCCACCGGTTCGAGGAGTTCCTGCGCGGGCTCGGCATCCCCCAGCCCCCGGGAGCGACAGTCACCTCGCTCAATGACGCGCGGTCGATCGCCAGCCGCATCGGTTACCCAGTGCTGGTGCGCCCCTCCTACGTCCTCGGCGGCCGGGCGATGGAGGTCGTCTACGGGCAGGATCAGCTCGCGCGCTACATCCGCAACGCCGCCGAAATGACGTCCGAGCACCCGGTGCTGATTGACAAGTACCTCCTCGGGCGGGAGGTCGAGGTCGATGCGATCAGCGACGGCGAGCGGGTGCTGATCCCCGGGATCATGGAGCATATCGAGCGAGCCGGGGTCCACTCGGGCGACTCGTTCGCCGTCTACCCGGCGATCAACCTCTTCCCAGCGGAGGTCGACACGATCGTCGACTACACAACGCGGATCGCGATCGGGCTCAATGCCCGCGGGTTGATCAACATCCAGTTCGTCATCCACGCCGGCCGCATCTACGTGCTGGAGGTCAACCCCCGCGCCTCGCGGACGGTCCCCTTCCTGAGCAAGGCGACCGGCGTGCCGATGGTTCAGCTCGCCACGCGGATCATGCTCGGGCACTCGCTGGCGGAGCAGGGGGTGGCCGGCGGACTCTGGCCGCGGCAGCCGCTGGTGGCGGTGAAGGCGCCGGTCTTCTCCATGGCGAAGCTGCGCGGCGTCGACACGCATCTCGGTCCCGAGATGAAGTCGACGGGCGAGGTGATGGGCATCGACCACGCCTTCGAGCCGGCGTTCTACAAAGCGCTGGTCGCCGCGGGGCTGGCGATCCCGCCGCACGGGTCGGTCCTGATCACGCTCGCCGACGAAGACAAGGCGGACGCGGTTGACATGATCCGTCAGCTCGTGCGGATGGGGCACAAGCTCTACGCGACGGAGGGGACCGCCGCGCTGATCGAGCGGCATGGCATGCCGGTGCAGATGGTGACGAAGCGGATCGGGCGCGGGCACCCGGACATGCTCGACGTCATCCTCGACCGGACGGTCGATTGCGTGATCAACACGCCGGGGCCGGCCGACAAGGAGATTCTCGACGGCATCGAGATCCGGCGCGCGGCGGTCGAGCGGGGAGTGCCCTGCATCACGTCGATCGATACGGCCCGGACGATCGTCGCGGCGATGGCGAAGTCCGACGCTGTCTATACGGTTCAGCCATATCCCGAGTATCGTAGGACCGGAACCGGATACTGACAGCTGGCAGGGAGTAGAGCGCCGGGCGGCATGACGGAGTAGGTCCGCGGGTGGAGATGGGACACGAATCGGGGAGCTCGAGGGAGTTCGAGGGGCAGATCCTGGCGATCGACCCGATCATGGGCGATTCCCTCCTGCTCACCGTCAGTGCGCCGCCAGCGATCGTGCAGCGGCTGCGGCCGGGCCAGTTCTTCAATATCCGCTGCCGGTTCCCCTCGGCATACGATCCGCTGCTGCGCCGCCCCTTCTCGGTCTACCGGGTCGATGTCGAACGGTCGGCGTTGATCTTTCTCGTGAGGCCATATGGCCGCGGCAGCGCCTGGCTTGCCGATCGCGTGGTCGGGGACAGGGTCGGCCTCCTGGGTCCGTTGGGGAATGCATTCACCTTTTCGCCGCGCACCCAGCGGGTGCTCATGGTGGCCGGAGGGGTCGGTGTCGCGCCACTGGTCATGCTCTCCGACGAGGCGGTGGCGAAAGGGATGGATGTCGTCTTCATCATGGGCGCCGCCGATGAGTCGGGCCTGCTCGCAAGCTCGGAGCTAGCTGGCAGCGTCGAGTTCGTCGCCGCGACGGACGACGGCAGCCGGGGGCACCGCGGTCTGGCGCCGGACATGACGGCCGACTACGTGCCGTGGGCCGACCAGATCTTCGCGTGCGGGCCAGAGCCGATGTACCGGACGCTGCGCGCGGTCGTCGATCCGCTGCGCGTCAACCGCAAGCCGCCCGTCCAGATTTCGGTCGAGCGGGGAATGGCCTGCGGGCTCGGCGCCTGCCTCGGCTGCGTGGTGGAGACGCGGCACGGCATGGTCGCCTCCTGCGTCAAGGGACCGGTCTTCGACCTCGACGAGGTGATCCTGTGACCGTTAGCGGCGCGACGACACGCCAAAGGCGGTCGCCATGACGGATGGATCCCCTCCGGACCTGTCGGTCGACCTGGCGCCCCGCAATCCGCGGGAATTGCGGCTCGCCAACCCCGTGATCGCCGCCTCTGGCTGCTTCGGCTATGGCGAAGAGTATGCCGGGGTGATCGACGTGCAGCGGCTCGGGGCATTCGTCAGCAAGGGGATCACCCCTGAGCGGCGCTCCGGCAACGCGATGCCGAGGATCATCGAGACACCGGCCGGGATGCTGAACGCCATCGGCCTGCAGAATCCGGGCATCTCCGGCTTCATTCGGAAGTATCCGCCGATGTGGGAGCGGTGGACGGTCCCCGCCATCGTCAACATCTCGGCGGAGACGATCGAAGACTACGCGGCGATGGCCGCGAGGCTCGACGAGCAGCCGGGCGTCGCGGGCATTGAAATCAACGTCTCGTGCCCGAACATCGCGCGCGGCGGCTACTGCTTCGGTTGGGACCCGGGGATGTCGGCAGATGTCACGAGGGCGGTGCGGGATGTGACGACGTTGCCGCTGATCGTCAAGCTGAGCCCGGGCGCGACGGACATCGTCGCCGTCGCGGAGGCGGTCGAGGCCGCCGGCGCCGACGCGATCTCGCTCATCAATACGCTGGTCGGCATGGTGATCGACGTGCAGCACCGCCGGCCGCTCCTGGCGAACCTGACCGGCGGGCTCTCCGGGCCGGCGATCAAGCCGATCGCGGTGCGGATGGTCTACCAGGTCGCGGCGGCGGTGAAGGTGCCGGTCATTGGCATGGGCGGCATCATGGGTCTGCGCGATGCGCTGGAGTTCTTCCTGGCCGGCGCCTCCGCCATCCAGATCGGCACCGCCATCTTCGTCGATCCCGGGTTGCCGATCCGGCTGATCGATGAGTTGCAGGCGTGGCTCGAGCACGAGGGCTTTGCATCGATCGGGCAGATTGTCGGGATCGCCAACGAGGGCTTCCGGCGCGGCGATTCAGCCGCGCTGACCGCGTGGGAGACGGCAGGGGCGTGAAGTTCATCCTGCCGCTCCTCATCCTCGTGCCGATCGCCCTGGTTCTCGAGTATACGGGGACTGGCGGCGCGACCGCCGTCTTCCTGGCGTCGGCGCTCGCGTTGATCCCGCTCGCTGGCCTTCTCGGCCGGGCGACCGAGGAGGCCGCCACCTACACCGGGCCGAAGATCGGGGCACTGCTCAATGCGACGCTCGGGAACGCCGCGGAGCTGATCATTACCATCATCGCGCTGCGCGAGGGGTTGGTCACTGTCGTCAAGGCGTCGATCGCCGGCTCCATCATCGGGAACACGCTCGTCGTGCTCGGCCTGTCGCTTCTGCTTGGCGGGCTGAAGAATGGCACGCAGACCTTCGATGCCCGCACCGCCTCGACCAACGCCTCGATGATGCTGCTGGCGGTCATCGCGCTGACCGTGCCGGGCGTCTTTGCGCTCGGGCCGGCGGAGGTCCGCCCCTCGGCGGCGAACATCGGGTTTCTCAGCGACGGCGTTGCCGCCGTCCTCTTCATCATCTACATCCTCTATATCGTCTATTCGCTGCGACAGGAGAGCCCGGCCGAGGAGGTGCGCGAAGGGCATGAGGGACCGGCGATGTCGCTGCCGATCGCGATCGGGTTGATGGCGGTCGCCACGGTCGGCGTCGTGCTGATGAGCGAAGTGCTGGTCGGGGCGATCGAGCCGGTGGCGGAGCAATGGGGACTCTCGGAGCTCTTCATCGGCGTCATGCTGGTGCCGTTCGTCGGCAATATCGCCGAGCATATCGTTGCCGTGCAGGTCGCATACCAGAACCGCATGGACCTGAGCCTCGGCATCGCCATCGGCTCGGGATTGCAGATCGCTCTCTTCGTCACGCCGGTGCTGGTGGCCGCCGGGTTGCTGATGGGCGCGCCGCTCGACCTCGTCTTCAACACGTACGAGCTGGTCGCGCTCGTCGGCGCCGCGCTGATCGCGGTCTTGATCTCGGTCGATGGCGAGTCGAACTGGCTCGAGGGGGCGCAGTTGATCGCGCTCTATCTCGTCCTCGGGATATCGTTCTTCTTCACCGGTTAAGGGGAGTGGCGTGACGGTCGACACCGGGATTCTGGAGACGCTGCGCGAGGCGGGGGCGCTGAAGCGCGGCCATTTCCTCCTCTCGTCGGGGCGGCACAGCGATCAGTACGTCGAGAAGTTCGATCTGCTGCGGCGGCCACGCGCCACCTCGGCCGCCTGCGCGCTCTGGGCGGAGCAGTTCCGGGACGAGGCGATCGATGTTGTCGTCGGGCCGACGACCGGGGGCGTGATCCTCGCCTTCGAACTGGCGCGCCAGTTGAGCGTCGAGGCGGCTTACGCGGAACGGGCGTCGGCCGAATCGACGGCGCGCGAGTTTCGGCGCGGAACGACGTTCTCGCCCGGGGCCCGCGTGCTGGTCGTCGACGATATCCTCACCACCGGCGGCTCGGTCAGGGAGACGCTGAGCGCGCTGCGGGAGGAACCGGTCGAGATCGTGGGGGTGGCGATCCTCGTCGATCGCAGCGCGGGGCAGACCGACGTTGGCGCGCCGCTCTACGCGCTCGCCTCGCTCGAGATCGAGAGTTGGGACGCCGCCGACTGCCCGCTCTGCCGCCGCGGCGAGCCACTCGTCAAGCCAGGGACGACGCCGAAGCCTTGATCGTATCCTACAGCGGGGCCCTTTAACACTGTGTCATGCTGACGAAGGAGCATCTCGGCCCAAGGGCGACGGGGTTCGCGGGAGCCGAGATCCTTCGCCAGCTCAGGATGACATGGCTTCCACACGCCGCTGTGGCGCGGCAGGTCACTCCTGGTGCGATTGTGCCGCGTCCGCCATGCGGGCGCGCAGCTCATCTTGCAAGGCGATGAGGTCGGTCACGCGCTGGTCGATCTGGACGAGGAGGTCGGGCCGGGGCCGCGCGACATATTCGTCCCGCAGCTCGATGATCATCTGGGCCAGGCGGCCGATGGTGCGGACGGTGTGGACCGGGTCGCCCTCTCGCGAGGCGTGAATGTAACCGCTCACGATGTCTGTCCCTTGCCGAGGGGAAGGGGCGCTCCTTCCAGAATCTCCAGCATCGCCTGCTCGTCGAGGATCGGCACACCAAGCTCGCGTGCCCGGTCGGCCTTGCTTCCCGCGTCTTCGCCGGCGAAGACAACGCTCGTTTTCTTCGACACGGATCCCGTCACGGTGGCGCCGGCGCGGCGCAGCCGCTCCTCCGCCTGCTGCCGTGTCAGGGTGGAGAGCCGGCCGGTCAGGACGACCGTCTTCCCGGCCAGCGCCCCCTTGGCGGGACCGCCGTCGCCGTCTTCGTCGGCCAGGCGAACGCCCGCTTCGCGCAGTTTCGCGATCACGGCGAGGTTCTCCGGTGTCTGGAAGAAGTCGTAGACGCCCTGGGCCTGGACGGGCCCGATGCCCGGGATCGAGTCGATCGTCGCCACATCGGCGGCGATCAGACTATCGAGGGAGTGAAACCGGTCGGCGAGGAGCCGAGCAGAGCGTTCGCCCACGAACGGGATGCCGAGGCCGAAGATCAGGCGCTGCAGCGGTAGATTCCTGCTCGCCTCGACGGACGCCTTGAGGTTGCTGGCGCTCTGCTCACCGAGCCCTTCGAGCGCGGCAATCTGCTCCCAATCGAGCCGGTAGATGTCGCCCAGGTCGCGGATCATGCCGAGGTCGACGAAGCGGTCGGCGAGCTTCTCGCCCAGCCCCTCGATGTCCATCGCGCCTCGGGCGACGAAGTGCTGGACGTGGCGTTTGAGCTGGGCGGGGCAGGCGGAGTTCGTGCAGTAGCGCACCGCCTCCCCCTCGCCGCGATGGGTCGGCGCGTTGCAGACCGGGCAGAACTCCGGCATGACGAACTCGCGCTCGTTGCCGGTCCGGCGCTCGGTCATCACCTGGACGACCTGCGGGATGACATCCCCGGCGCGCTGCACCACGACGACGTCGCCGATGCGGATGTCCTTGCGCCGGATCTCGCCCTCGTTGTGCAGCGTCGCCCGGCTGACGAGGACGCCGCCGATGTTGACCGGTTCCAGCAGAGCGAGCGGCGTCAGCGCGCCGGTGCGGCCGACATTGACGACGATGTCATTGATCCGCGTCGTCTGCTGAATGGCTGGGAACTTGTAGGCGGTCGCCCAGCGTGGGTCCCGCGAGACGATGCCCAGCTCCTCCTGCTGACGGAGGTCGTTGACCTTGATGACGACGCCGTCGATCTCGAAGGGGATGCTGTTGCGGCGCTCGAGCCAGCGCTCGCACTCGGCCCACACGTCGTCGATCGTCGCATTGAGGCGCGCGTCCGGCGGAGTCTCGAAGCCAAAATCATGCAGCGTCTGCAACGCGTCGAGGTGGGTGGCGATCGGCGCGAGTTCCTCGGCCATGCCGATGCCGTAACCGAGGAAGCGGAGCGGCCGGCTGGCAGTGATCGCCGGGTCGAGCTGCCGCAGCGATCCGGCGGCGCCGTTGCGCGGGTTCATGAAGGGCCGGCCGCCGTTCTCCTCGATGCGGAGATTCAGCTTCTCGAAATCGGCGCGGCGCATGAAGACCTCGCCGCGCACCTCGAGAAGGCGAGGCGTCGGCGCGCCGTTGCGGCTTGATAGCCGGAGGGGGATATTGCGGATCGTGCGAATATTCGCCGTGATGTCTTCGCCCACGACGCCGTCGCCGCGAGTGGCGCCCTGCTGAAGGACCCCATCGACATACGTGAGGGCGACCGCCAACCCATCGATCTTTGGCTCGGTGACGTAGGCGAATGTTGCGCCGGGGAGGATGCGCTGCAGGCGCGCCGCCCATGCGTCCAGGTCCTCTCGGCTGTAGATGTTGCTCAGCGAAAGCATCGGCAAGGGGTGGCGAACCGATGCGAACCGGGCCGAGGGCGTGGCGCCGACGCGCTGCGTGGGCGATTCGGGCGAGACGAGCTCTGGATGCTCCGCTTCGATCTGGCGGAGCTCCTGCATCAGCGCGTCGTATTCGGCGTCGGTGGCAGTGGGCTGGTCGAGAATGTAGTAATCGTAGTTGAGCTGTTCGATCGTCTTCCGCAGCGCGTCGACTCGGCGCTCCAGGGACATCGTGCCGCTGGCACCTTCCAGCATTCGTGAACTCCTCCGGGGAGGCGGAGACGGGTGACAATCCGCGAGAGTACAATGGATGGCAGCGGGTGTCCGTACGCCCCAGATTTTACCATAGGCGTCTGTCGAGCCGGCACGCAAACCCGCGTGGCAGCCCGTGATTGAGCGATGGACGAATCCCGCCCCGGCTCCGAGCCGCACGATCAGTCGGTGGTCGCCGCTTCTGGCAGCGATGCGTTTCTCAGCCTGGCAAGGCGGGCGGAAGCGTTCATCACGGAGCAGGGCGGGAAGACCGCCGAGGATCTCCTCATCTCCCACGTCTTCGGGTCGAGTGGCTCGCCGGCGCTCTGGCGGCCGCTGCTGCGCGATGTTCTCTCCAGATGCGAGGGGTTGTCGTTACGGAGCGACGGCGCATGGCTCCTGGCGAGCGAGGCGGCGAAGACCAAAGGCGACCTCCTCGACGAGTTCGTCGTCATCGACGTCGAAACGACCGGCCTGCAGGCGAGCCGCCAGCGGATCATCGAGATCGCCATCGCTCGGTTCGCGGGCGGCGCCAGCCAGTATGCCTGGGAGTCGCTCTGCAACCCGGAGCGGAAGATTCCCGCCTACATCGTCAAGCTGACCGGCATCGACGACGAGATGGTGGGCGAGGCGCCGGCGTTCGCGGCGATCGCGGAGCAGGTCGTCGAACTCCTCGGGGAGGCGGTCGTCGTCGGCCACAACGTCGATTTCGATCTCGCCTTTCTGAACGAGGAGCTGAAGCGGGCGGGCCGGCTCCCGGTGGTCAATGACCGCCTCGACACGCTGGCGCTCGCCTCCCGGCTGGCGCCAGGTCTGCGCAAGCCGACGCTCGCGGCCGTGGCCCAGCACTTCGGCCTTCGTGGCAGCGGGCGCGGCCGCCACCGGGCGGGGACCGATGCCGCGCTGACGGGTGAGGTTGCCGTGAGGCTGCTCGGACTGGCGCGCGAGGCGGGATACCAGTCGCTGGAGGAGGTGAAGGCGATCGCGCGGCCTGCGACGCGGCGGCCCCGCGAGCGGATGCCGAAGGCGAGCAGCGTTGTCGACCGCTCGATCCTGACCAAGATTCCCCGGGCGACCGGCGTCTACATCATGCGCGACGCCAATGACCGGGTTGTCTATGTGGGTAAAGCGAAGAACCTGCGGGATCGTGTCGGCAGCTACTTCTCGCAGCCCCTCGGATACACACGGAAGATGGACGGCTTGATCGAATCGCTCTCGCGGATCGAGGTCGAGGTCGTTGGCTCCGAGCTCGAGGCGCTGCTGCTCGAGTCGCAGCTCATTCGCCGCTATCAACCGCGCTACAACACCGCGCTCCGCGCGCACGAGCAGTACCCGTTCATCCGCGTCGATATCGCCAATCCCTGGCCGCGGGTCAGCCTGGCGAAGGCGAGAAAGGACGATGGGGCGCGCTATTTCGGGCCGTTTCGGAGCGCGGCGACGGCGCGCAAGACCGTCGATCTGATCAACCGGGTCGTGCCGCTGCGGACCTGCACGCGCTCGTTCCGGGATGCGCGGTCCTACGGGTCGCCCTGCCTGCAACTCGACCTCGGGCGTTGCCTGGGCCCCTGCGTCGGCCGTGCCGACCGCGACGAGTATCGGGAGTACGTCCATCAGGTGGTCGACTACATCGATGGCCGGGATGAGGCGCTGCACGACGTTCTCTGGCAGGGGTTGGAGGAGGCGGCCGAGGCGCTTGACTTCGAGCGGGCCTCCCGGCTGCGACGCGAGCTCGCGGCGTCGCTGGCGCTGACTGCAGCGCAGCGTCGTTTGCGGGAATCGGTCGAATCGAACTGGGCGCTGCTGGTCACGCCGTCGGCCGAGGCGGGGTATCGGGAGGTGATGCTCATCGCGCGGGGGCGGCTCTGGGCGCAGGCGCGGGTGGCGGATGGGTCGGAGCCGGCGGCGCTGGCCGAACGCCTGGGTCGGAGCTGGGAGCGATTTCAGCGGATCGGACTCGGGGCGCCGGATCACGATTCCGTCGATGATATGCACATCCTCGGCTCCTGGCTGGCCCGGCACGAGGGGCACCCGGCGCTGTTGCCGCTCGATGCCAGCGGCCCCGATTGGTTGGCGTTGGCGAGCCGGGTGCTTTCGCTGCGCCGCGAGGAGCTCGACTTCGACGCGTGGTTGAAGGCCCGAAACATGCGCGAAGCAGACTGGGATGCGCCGGCGGACGAGCCGGGCGAAGATGTCATGCTCGATGCGTGAGGATGGCATTGTTGAGATTTCGTGGGACCGGCGGTCGGTTGACGGCGTTCGACATCGGGTAGGTGATTTGTGACGGCAACACTTGCTGAACGGGAGGCGGCCCTCGCGGAGATCGCGGAGGGGATCCGCAAATGCACGCGCTGCGAGTTGCACCGGACTCGGACCAATGCGGTGCCGGGGGAGGGGCCGGCCGATGCGCGGATCATGCTGATCGGCGAGGCTCCGGGCTGGAACGAGGACAAGCAGGGGCGGCCCTTCGTCGGTGCGGCCGGCAAGTTCCTCGAGGAGTTGCTGGCCAAGGCGGGGCTGACGCGTGATCAAGTTTTCATCACCAATATCGTGAAGTCGCGCCCTCCGGGGAATCGCGATCCGCTGCCGGATGAGATCGCGGCCTGTATCCCTTGGCTGGAGCGGCAGATCGAGGTGATCGACCCGGACGTGATCGTGACGCTAGGGCGCTTTTCGATGGCGCAATGGTTCCCCGGGGAGCGAATCTCGCGCATCCACGGCCAGCCGAAGCGGGTTGGGCGCCGGCTGATCGTGCCGATGTACCACCCGGCGGCGGCGCTCCATCAGCAGTCGCTGAAGGCGACGATTCTGGATGATTTCGCCAAACTGCCGCGTATTCTGGCCGAAGCGGAGGCGGCGCGGCGCGAGGAGGAGGCGTCCGACGAGCCGCCGCCGTCGCAGATGGCGATGTTCTAGG
>JADYYO010000399.1 GCA_020853615.1 Thermomicrobiales bacterium | reverse complement strand
TGGCTGTTGGCTTCTGGCCATTGGCCGTTGGCTCACGACTTCCGACTTTTCTCTTGCCGACTTGCCGGCTCGCCGGCTTGCCGTCTCTCCTTCTCGACTCCTCGACTCCTCGACTCGATATAGACACCTGCCAGGGTGCCCGTTACCATCACCCGGCGTTCCATTGGCGTACTGATCTGGCCGGGGTCTGCCGGCAAAGGGGGAGGACGTGCGGATCACGGGTCTGCGGCTGCGGCAGCTTACCGGCATCCTGGAGCACGAGGGGCCGTATTGGGAAGAGCGCCTACAGCGCCCGATCGATGTCTACCCGGAGTACAAGGCGCAGCGGGCGCGCCCCGGCTTCTGGATGCCCCAGCCGATCGACGAGCGTCACTCCCGGGTCATCTCCATCTTCGTCGAAATCGATACCGACGAGGGGATCACCGGCATTGCCGGACCGGTGCCGCACGAGGTCGCCTATGTCATCGACCGCGAGTTCCGGGGGCCAGTCGAGGGGGCGGACGCCCTCGCCTCGGAGCGGCTCTGGGACATCATGTATCGCGAGGCGGTCCACGGCCGCAAGGGCGTGGCGATGATGGCCATCAGCGCCATCGACTGCGCCATGTGGGACCTGAAGGGGAAGGCGCTCGGGCAGCCGGTCTATCGCCTCCTCGGCGGACCGGTGCGCGACTCCGCGCCGGCCTACGCCTCGATGCTCGGCTACAGTATCGAGCCGGAGATGGCCGCGAAGCGGACCCGCGAGAAGGTGGCCGAGGGGTTCACCGCCCTCAAGTGGTTCCCCCTCTATGGCCCGACCGACGGCCGGGACGGCATGCGACGCAACATCGCGCTGGCCGAGGCGCTGCGCGACGCGGCGGGCCCCGACATCGACATCATGCTCGACGCCTGGATGAGCTGGAACAAGCGCTACACGCTCGATTTCGCGCGCCATGTGGCGCACCTCGACATCAAGTGGATCGAGGAGCCGGTGATGCCGGACAAGATCGCGCTTTGCGCCGAGATTAACGCCGCCTCGCCGGTCCCCATCGCCACCGGCGAGCACGAGTACACTCGCTGGGGGCAGAAAGAGCTCCTCGACGCCGGCGCCTCGGAGTATCTGCAGGCGGATACCTACTGGGCCGGCGGCATCTCTGAGATGGTCAAGATCTGCACGCTCGCCTCGACCTACGATGTCCCGGTGATCGCTCACGGCCACTCGGTGCCGGCGAACACGCACCTGACGCTGGCGATGCCGCCGCTCCTCATGCCGATGGTTGAGTATCTGGTGAAGTGGAACGAACTGCTCCAGTTCTTCTGGAAGAACCCGGTCAAGCCGGTCGACGGCATCGTCACCCTCTCCGACCGGCCGGGATTCGGCATGGAGTACGATCCAGAGAAGATCGAAACGGACGAGGAGCTCCGCTGGGCCGAGGGGTCGAACATGGCGGGGAGCATCCAGGAGCGGCAGTAGGAGGAACCCATGCGCGGTAACCATGTCCGGCGTCGACTCGCGGCAGGTGAACCATCGATCGGCACCTGGCTCTCGCTCCCCTCGCCCGAATGCGCCGAGTACGTCAGCCATATCGGCTTCGACTGGCTCGTCGTCGACGCCGAGCACAACCCGATCGATATTCGCACCCTGGCCCAGATGTTCGCGGCCATGGCCGCCAGCGGCACCGCGCCGATGGTGCGCATCCCCTGGAACAGCGCCGAGAACTTCAAGCGCGTCCTCGACGCTGGGGCCTGGGGGGTCGTGGTGCCGATGGTGCGCACGCGGGAAGAGGCGGAATTGGCCGTCGCGTCCGCGCGCTACTACCCCGATGGCGACCGCAGTGTCGGCGGCGGCCGCTTTGCGATGTCGTTCGGCACCACCGCCGAGCACTACTTCCGCCACGCGAACGACGAGGTGCTGGTCGTCCTCCAGATCGAGCACATTACCGGCGTCGAGAATGCCGACGACATCCTGAGCGTGCCGGGGGTCGATGCCGTCTTCATCGGGCCGAACGATCTCGCCGCGTCGATGGGCCTCGGCATCGGCGTGCCGCTGGAGAGCGACGACCCGCGGCTGAACGAGGCGATCTTCGCCATCCGCGACGCCTGCCAGCGCCATGGCGTGGCGCCGGGGATCCACTGCTCGGGCGCGGCCGGGGTCAACCAGCGAATCGGCGAGGGGTTCCAGTTCTGCGCGATGGCGAGCGAGCTGCGCTACATGCTCGGCGGGCTCAAGAGCGACCTGGCCGAGGTGAAATGGACGCCCGCGGAGCCGCTGGAGATCGCCGAGGGGGTCGGCGGCTCGACCGTCCGCTACTAGTGCGCGGCGACTCCGCGCGGCCGAGCCACATCGTTCCTTCTACCAATGTGCCCGATCCCGGCGTGCGATACGGCGCGCTGGGATCGGGCGCCAGCCGGTGCGCTGCTCGATGAGCGACGCGGTATCCGGTGAAGAGGCGTTCGCGCTCGATCTTCTGCGGCAATTGATCGCGCAACCCTCGACCGCCGGGAACGACGCGGCCATTGCCGCCTGCCTCGACCTGATTCATGAGACGCTCGCCCCGTTGGCCCGGGAGTGCGAGCGGCCGGTACACGATGGGCTCCCCGCGCTCCTGATGCGCTTCGGCCAAGGCCCGGATGCGCGGATGCTCACCATCTGCGGGCACATCGACGTCGTTCCCGCGCTCGGCGACTGGTCCTCGCCTCCGTTCACGCTGACGCGGCACGGGGAGCGGCTGACCGGGCGCGGCGTCGTGGACATGAAGGGCGGCGTGGCCGCCGCCGTCGCCGCCGTCCGCGCGCTGCACGCGATGGGGAGGCTGGACGACTGCCGGATCGAGCTCGCCATCACGGCCGACGAGGAGGTCGGCAGCGATCGCGGCGTGCGCGCCCTGCTCGCGGCGGGCGCGTTCCAGGGCCAGATGGTGATCTGTCCGGAGCCGACCCGGCTCGATGTCTACCTCGGCAATCGGGGGATCGTCGCCTTCGAGATCACCATCCACGGCCGGGGTGGCCACGCCGGCCTCATCCACGCGCTCGACTCGCCAGTCGGGCCGGCCATCGCGCTCTGCCAGGCAATCGAAGGGATGCCGCTGCCGGCGCGCGACGAGCGCTTTTCGCCGCCATCCCCGTCGGTCGCCATCGTCAGGATCGACGCCGGGGCCGGCGTGAGCGAGTCGAATGTCGTGCCGGACAACGTGACGATCGTCGTCGACCGCCGCCTGCTGCCGGGCGAGGATGTCGACGCGACGATCGCGTCGATGCGCGGCCTCGTTGCCGAGATGATCCTCCCGCCCTTCCGCGCGGATCTGCGCGTCCTGAAGCGGTGGCCGCCCTGCGAGACGAGCGGGGAGCATCTGGTGAGTCGGGCCGCGGTCGCCGGGGTGCGCGCCACCGGGCGGCCGGGGCGCTTCGACATGGATCTGCCGGCGAACGACACCTCCTGGTTCGTGGCGGCCGGCATCCCGGCAATTCTGCTCGGCCCGGGCGACCCGTTGCAGGCGCACGCCACCGACGAGACGCTCGACCTGGCCGAATTCCGCGATGCCATTGCCGTCTATGCCCACATGGCGCTGGCCGCGGCCGAGTTGCCTCTTTCCTCGGAGGGTGCGCGAAAATAGGCCCATGAGCGGACGATAGTCGTAGGAGAGCGCGAGACGCGATGAAGGTCGTACTGACGAAGACGGAAGGATTCCGGCATTTCGGGCTGCTGGACGATCTCGATATTCCGGGCATGCAGCTCGTGCAGGTCACGACGCCGGAGGAGCTGGCGCAAGAGATCGTTGACGCCGATGTCTACTACGGCTTCCCGAGCGCCGATCTGCTGCAGCAGGGGAAGGCGCTGAAGTGGATTCAGGCGCCGAGCGCCGGGGTAAACTTCCTGCAGACGCTGACGGAGCTGGTCGAGAACGACGTCGTTCTCACCAACACGCGCGGCGCGCACGGGCCATCGATCGGCGAGCACACCTTCGCCCTCCTCTTCGCGCTCACGCGCCACATTCCCCAGAGCGCGCAGGCGCAGCGCGAGCATCGCTGGGCCTGGTCCGATCTCTATCACACCAATACCGAGATCTGGGGCCGCACCATGGGCATCATCGGCTACGGCGCGATCGGCCGCGCGGTCGCGCAGCGGGCGCGCGGGTTCGACATGGAGGTGCTCGCCGTCGATACGCACCCGGAAGCGGGCGCGCCCTTCGTGACCGAGGTCTGGGGGATGGATCGGCTCCCCGACCTGCTGCGGCAGTCGGATGTCGTCGTCGTCTCGGCGCCCCTCACGAACGAGTCGTACCACCTGATCGACGCCGAGGCGCTGGCGCTGATGAAGCCCGAGGCCTACCTCATCGTCGTCTCGCGCGGCGGGATCGTCGATGAGAACGCGCTCGCCGACGCCCTCGAGAGCGGCAAGCTCGCCGGCGCCGGCATCGACGTGGCGGAGGTCGAGCCCCTCTCCCCCGATAGCCGCCTCTGGGACGCGCCGAACCTGATCATCACGCCGCACACCGCCGGCGATTCGACCGAGAAGGAGCGGCGCTGCGTCGAGATCCTGAAGGAGAACCTGCAGCGCTACGCGCGCGGCGAGACGCTGATGAACCTCGTCGACAAGCGGCGGGGGTATTGA
>JADYYO010000398.1 GCA_020853615.1 Thermomicrobiales bacterium | reverse complement strand
TCCTTCGTCAGCATGACACATCGTTTACACGGTCCTGTCGGCAAGCCGGATCAGACCGGGACGGCGCGAAGCTCCGCGGCGGTCTCGGCGATCCGCTCGACGTGCCCCGGGTCGATCCCCGGCGGGATCTGCAGGATCGCCTCGCGGATCCCCGCCTCCTGCAGCCGCCCCGTGAAGTCGCGCAGCGCCTCGGGCGAGTCCCACGGGTGCTCGTCGGGAAGGATGGCCGGCACGTAGAGGTGCGAGCGGAGGATCGCGGACGGGTCGCGGCCGACCGCGGCGCACGCCTCGTCGAGCAGCCGGTTCCGCTCGGTCATCTCGGCGAGCGTGCCGGTCGAGTTCCAACGAGCCGCGTAGCGGGCGACGATGCGCATCATGCGCGGGCCGTGCGCGCCGAGGGTGAAGGGGAGCGGGTCCTGCACGGGCGCCGGGCGGAAGGGCGCCTCGCGCACCTGATAGTACTCCCCCTCGTAGGTGGTCACGTCCTGCGTAAAGAGGAGATGGCAGATCTCGACAGCCTCCCGAAAGCGCCCGACCAGCTCGGCGTTGCCGGGAAAGGGAATGCCGAACATCTCGTGCTCGGGGACGAACCACCCCGCGCCGAGGCCGAACTCGAGCCGCCCGCCCGAGATGTGGTCGATGGTGACCGCCTCTTTCGCGACCAGCGGCGGGTGGCGGAAGGTGTTGCACGAGACGAGCACGCCGAAGCGAACCCGCTCGGTCGCCAGCGCCAGCGCGGCGAGGAGGGTCCACGGCTCGAAGATGGGGCCGTCGAGCTTGAAGGGCGGCACATAGTGGTCCGCCAGCCAGAGGCTGTCAAACCCCAGGCGCTCCAGCCACTGCCACTGCTCGGCCAACTCGGGCCACGGCTTCTGTGTCGGCGTCTGAATTCCGAAGAGCATTCCCCGCCTCACTCCGTCCCCTTCCGTCTCCTCCGATCCTGCTGTCCGCCGGGAGCATAACAGCGCCTCTCGGATCGCGTGTCAATGTCAGATGGCGATCCTCCCCTCCTCGGGGGATGACGCGCGCATCGTCGCGGCATAGGATGGTGGCGACGGGGGGAGGAGCGTCATGGTGGGAGATTTCGGCGCGCAATTCGGCGAGTGGCATGAGTTCTTTGCGACGTTGGCCGGGATCGCGGGAACCCTGACCGGCCTCCTCTTCGTGGCGCTCGGCCTGAACCCGGCGATCATGGCGGACACGAGCCCGGCCGGGCAGCGGGTGCTGGCTGGCCAGACGTTCCACAGCCTCATCGTGCTCCTCCTGATCGGCCTGATGGGGCTCGTGCCCGATGACTCTGGCACGGCGCTGATGATCACCCTGGTCATCGTGGGCGCCCAGGGCCTGCTTCGGGTCACGACCGATCTGCGCAAGGTGCGGCACGATCCGGATCCGCATTGGCGCGGGAACCGGGCGGTCGGGCTCGTCATCTCCCCGACGCTCGCGTACGCGACCTGCCTCTGGCTGGCCCTGACCATCTGGCGTCAGGACGCCGACAGCCTCGGCTGGGCGATCGCCATCGTGCTCCTGCTGATGATCAGCGCCGCCGCGAGCTGCTGGGATCTCCTCAAATGGATCGGCGAAACCCATCGGCCCGGAGACGGGTAGCCGGCGAGACGGCGAGCCGGCAAGAGAAAAGCCGGGAGTCGGAAGTTGCACGACGTGAACCAACGGCCAGCAGCCGAAAGCCGATAGCTGATAGCTGATAGCCGATAGCCAACGGCCAAGAGCCAACAGCCAGTAGCCTCGCTCGCTGTTGACAGTCCGTCACCGCCGCTCGTAGCATCCGCGCTATCCCCGTAACCGCGATCGCCTCGCGGACACCCGCACGAACCCGTGTGTTTCACGCGACCAGGCTCCCCGCTCGGCCAGGGCGCTCATCCCCGTGCAGGGTCATGACGGAGTAGATCGCGTGTGCCGCCAAGTGAGCGAACGACGGGATGCCGGCGCGCTGATGCCGCGCCTCGGGCGGCGGGCCGTGTTGCGTGCGGGCGCCGGTGCGGCTGCGGGGTTCTTCCTCGGCGGCAGCGCGCCGTCCACACGGGCGATGCCCCTTCGGCAAGAGGCGAACACCATCCGTGGCGGGCGCTGGATCGAGGCGGAGGAGGCCGGCCTCGCGCAGCAGGCCGAACCGGGCGCCTTCATCACCTTCGCCACCGAATATCCCTTCCAGGCCATCGCCCCGAGCTGGAGCGGCGAGGGAGACCCCGACGCGATCGTCGAGGTGCTCTGGAGTCCCGACGGCGTGACCTGGTCGGAGCCGCTCTGGATCGGCCGCGCCGGGCACAATGGGCGGCCGGACCGCGCCGGGCGGCACATCGGCGCCCTCGTGGCCACGCCCGGCGGGACCTTTCTGCAGTACCGCACCTACGACGGCGACGGCAATCTGGCGAGCCTGCCCGGCTTCGAGCTCGATTACATCGACGCGGCTGCCGGGCCGACGCTGGAGCAGGTGGCGGAGCCAGCAACTGCCCCCGCCTTCGCCAAACCGCCCGTCATCAGCCGCGTCGGCTGGGGCGCCGACGAGTCGCTCCGCTACGACAAGAAGGGCAACGAGATCTGGCCGCTCGAGTATCAGGCGGTCGAGCACGTCATCATCCACCACGCGGATACCGCCAACTTCAACGATCCGGTGCTGGAGATGCGCTCGATCTACTACTTCCACACGATCACCCGGGGCTGGGGCGACATCGGCTACAACTACCTGGTCGACTTCCTGGGGAATGTCTACGAGGGGCGGATCGGCGGCGAAACCGCCGTCGGCGGGCATGCCGAGGGGTACAACACCGGGAGCTGCGGCATCTGCCTGATGGGGCGCTTCTTCGACGCGGACATCACTCCGGAGATGCACAACGCCATCGTCTGGATCACGGCCTGGGCAGCCCGCGACCTCGATCCAGTCGGCAGCGCCGCCTTCCACGACATTCCCAGCCTGCCGACGATCTGCGGGCACCGCGACGTCAACAACACGACTTGCCCCGGCGACGAGTTCTACGCGCATCTGGAGACGATCCGGGGCGAAGTGCGCCGCGTGATCAAGGGGCGCGACGACCCATCCCCGCCGCCGCCGGAGTGGTATCCCGGGATGCGCGTCGTCACGATCAAGGAGGGGAACAGCCTGCGCGAGGGGCCAGGGCTCGACTTCGATGTCGTCGCCAACGTGGCCGTCGGCGAGCGGCTGATCATCCTGCAGGGGCCGACTACGAACGACCGGATCATCTGGTACAAGGTCCAGGGCGCCTCGCTCAGCGGCTGGATCGCCGGCAATCTGCTGCGGCCAGACCCGGGCGCATCCGCCTCGGGGACACCGCCCGACGCTGCCTCGCCATCGCCGCCCATGGATGACGCGGCGCCGGGCAGTGGCGACGGCGGCGCGACGCCCGTGACCGATCTGCCGCCCGAGGAGGCGGCGGTCGGCGGCGGAGACGAGCGGGAGGATCGGCGCAACCGGGGCAGGAAGCGCCGGCAGGAGGCCTGGCTCGATTTCGCTCCCGGCGATGCGGTCGTCGTCATCGATGGCCCCCTCAACCTGCGCGAGGCGCCCGGTCTCTCCGCGGCCATCCTGGCCACGCTCCCATTGGGGGAGGTCGAGTCGGTCATGGCGGGGCCGGTCGACGCGGACGGCCTCGCCTGGTACCAGGTCGTCACGCCGAGTGGCGCCGCGGGATGGTGCGACGGAAGCTCTCTGGATCGCCCCTGACGCCTGAATCGTGAAAATCGGCGATCATTGCGATGAACGCCGGCAACACGATTGACGCGGGAGGCGCCATGCAAGGCGGAATGACACGACGCGCGCTGCTGGGCGCTGCCGCGCTGGCCGTGGCCAGGGATGTCGGCGAGGCGCTGGCCGCGGCGCCGCGCTATCTCTTCTCCCGGAGCTGGGGCAGCACCGGCACCGCCGGCGGCCGGCTCGATGGCCCGCGCGGCGTGGCCGTCTTCAGCGACCGTGTCTACGTGGCCGACTCGTACAACAACCGCATCCAGCAATTCACGCCGACCGGCGGCTTCGTCCGCCAGTGGGGCAAATACGGGTCGGGGAACGGCCAGTTCTCCCGGCCGCGCGGCGTCGCCGTCGATGCGAAGGGGCAGGTCTACGTCGCCGACACCCTCAACCACCGCATCCAGATCTTCTCGGCGACCGGCGGGTTCATCCGCCGGTTTGGCGGCCACGGCACGGGACGTGGCCGGTTCGCCGACCCGTGGGGCGTGGCGGTCGGCCGCCGCGGGCGCATCTACGTCGCCGACTCGTCGAACAATCGCGTCCAGATCTTCAGCGCGCGCGGCAAGTTCCTGCGCGCCTTCGGCGGTCGCGGCAGCGTGCCCGGCAAGTTCTCGTATCCGAGAGGAATCGCGACCGACCGCAGGGGACGGGTCTACGTCGTCGATGGCAGCAACAGCCGGATTCAGGTCTTCAGCGCCAAGGGGAAGTTCCTGCGCAAGTGGGGACGCGAGGGGAGCGCGAACGGCTCATTCCGCGACCCCCGCGACATCGCGATCGACAGCCGGGGCCGGGTGATCGTGACCGACACGGGGAACCGCCGGGTGCAGGTCTTCTCACCGAAGGGGACCTTCCGGACGAAATGGGGCGCCAGCACCGCCGGTCTTGCCGGCTTCAACCCGATGGGCGTGGCAACCGACCGGGCGAACCGCGTCTACATCGCCGACGCGGACAACGACCGGATCGAGGTCTTCACGACGACAAGGTGAGATGCGTCGCGACAAACCAGGGCATTGAGATCGCAACGATGAGCCAGGATGGACGCGCCATCAGCTGGCGACCGACGGCCAGCCGAACGAGATCGAGATCCGAGGAAATCTCCTTTTGTGATCCATCCTCACGAATCAGGAGCAGAACAAGGCCTTGCACTCCCGGTTCTCCATGCCGCGAGTACGCGTTACGGACAATTTCCAGTGCCTCCTCGATCGTCGCATACGACCCAACGAGATTCCCAGCATCAACATCCATGAGTTCGAGACTAACCGCCATCACGCGTTTCTCCAACGTACATTGCCTCACCCTAAAGTGGCATGCGGAAGCGGCGTCATCCTGAGCTTGCGAAGGATCTCGGCTCGCGGGCACCACACTCCACTCGAGCCGGGATGCTTCCTTCGTCAGCAGGACACGATTTGCGCACGCCGCTGTAATTACTCTCCCCGGCTGCGCGCGACGTAGTCGAGGAGATACGCTGGGACCGGCATGTCGGCGGGCACATGGCTGTCCGCGACCGGGTCGCCGAGCCGCTGGCGTACCGGGATGATGCCGCCCCAGTAGGGAAGGCCGACGTCTTCCGGCTCGTCGATCGGCATGCCCGTGCGCACCTTGGCCGACGCGCCGTCGATCTCGACAGCCACCACGCCCGTCGCCTTGAGCTCCTGCGCGGTCATCGGCCGCGTATCGTCCCATCGCCCGGGGAGAAGCTTCTCGGTGAAGCGGATGAGCGCGTTGAGCTTCTCGTCGGGGTCGGCCACGAGGCGGCCCGTGCCGTAGATCATCGCCGAGCGGTAGTTGATCGAATGGTTGAAGGCCGAGCGGGCCAGCACGATGCCGTCGGTGTGCGTGACCGTGACGCAGATCGGGTTCCCGGCGCCGGCATGCAGCAGCGTGCGCGACTTCGACGCGCCATGCAGCAGGAGGGTGTCGCCGTCGCGGGCGATGAGGGTCGGCATGGCGTAGGGCTGGCCGTCGATCTCGTAGCCGACGTGGCAGACCAGCGCCGCATCGACGATCGCGTAGACCTCGTCGGCGTCGTAGTGCGCCCGCTGGGACTTGCGGAGGATTCTGTTGCGCGCGGTTACGTCATACGTCGTCATCGATGCCCTCTTCCCCGGAACGGTTGCGCCAGTGGCGAATGCCGCGACATGATACCCGCCCGGGAACGTAACAGGTCGCGCCGGATCGCGATACCGTTTCCACGGGATGCCATGAGCAGCGCGGAGCCGGCATGAGCAGGAAGCGGCGCATCGTTCTCGTCGGGATCGTCGTGGCGGCGGCGGCAATCGGGCTGCTCGCCGTGGGCCATCTGGTCTTCTCGCGGTTGGTCGCCCGGGAGGTCGGGAGGCTGCTGGGCCAGAGCGCCAATCGGCAGGGGCGGGTGATCGCCGAACGCGATCTCGCGGGATTGCCGGAACCGGTTGCCCGCTGGCTCCGCGCCGCGAGCGTGGTCGGACAAGAGATCCCGCGCATCGTCCACCTCCAGCAGGAGGGGAGGATTCGCCTCGGCCCGGATGCTCCCTGGCTCCCCTTCACCGCGCGCCAGGTCTACACGACGGACCCGCCGGGGTTCGTCTGGGCGGCCGAGGGCGCGGTTGCGCCGTTCGTCTCGGTGCGGGTGCTGGATCGCTACATCGCCGGTCGCGGCGGCACAGAGCCCCGGCTTCTCGGCCTGATCCCGTTAGGACGGGCGAGCGGCCCCGAGATCGACGCCGCCAGCCTGCAGCGGTACCTGAACGAGATCATGTGGTTCCCGGCGGCCGCGCTCAGTCCAGGGGTGCAGTGGGAGGCGATCGATGCCCATTCCGCCCGGGCGACGATCCACGACCACGACCAGCGCGTCTCTGGCATCTTCGTCTGGGACGACGCCGGCCAGCTGGTCACGATGACCGCCGACCGGTATCGCACGGTCGACGGGCGGTATCTCCTCACGCCATGGGAGACGCCGATCCGCGACTACGGCGCCTTCTCCGGCGTGCGCGTGCCCATCGCCGGCGAGGGCGCCTGGCATCTCGAAGCCGGCGATTTCACCTACATCGCCCTGCGCGTGACCAGCCTGACCTACGATTTTCCTCCAAACCAATCATGAAATGATTGCCCGAAGACTCGCCATTGCGCGTCGCTCGGCGAGGCCAGGCAGAGACCCGCGCGTATGGCAGACTGCACAATGCCTGCCGTCTCCTGATTTCGGTTGTTCGGAGTTCCGAGAGAGCTGGATGTTCGTCTATCTCGACGAATCCGGGGATACGGGCTTCAAATTCAGACAAGGGTCATCCCGATATTTCGTCATCACCCTGTTGCTCGTTGCGGATCCCATTCCGTTTCATATCGCGATTGACGACCTTCGACAACGTCTGGGCTTCTCGCCCCGTAACGAGTTCAAATGGGTCAACGCCAGCGAAGACGTACGCTGGTCGTTCCTCGAGATGCTGCGAAAGCAGGACTTCACCGCGCGCGTCCTCGTCGTGGACAAGACGTCATTGCCGGCGGTGCAATAAATACTCGCTATCGTCGCAACAACAGTGCGTTTTACAACTACATTCGCTCGAAGGTCAGCGATTTGTGGGAGTGGCCTCCGGAGACACAATGAGGTCCCGTGCTACTCTTGGTGCTTGTCCAGGCACGCCACCCTCCGGACAGCTATTCGCACGGGGCCTCATCGATCGCCAGCAATTTACGGCTTCCGTATGTGATAACGATACGGTCTCAGTATCGGAAATGCCAATCCGCGGCATTCGACGATGGTCGGGCGCAGCGCATCGAAGAGCCTGGGAAGATGAACCGCGATCTCACGCGTCTTCGCGGTCGGGGCTGTCGAGGCGGAAGAAGTTCGACTGGTCGCCATCTGTCTTCGTCTGCTGGAAGAGGAAGACGAGGTGGCGCTGCTCGAAGGTGCCAAGCCAGTCATCCCACGAGATATCCTGCAACTGCTTGTCGTCGCTGCCACCGAACGCGAAGCGAAGCACACCGGGGCGCCCGTTATGCTCGGTGCCGGGGACCGTCGCGGGTTGGCCGCCCCGGGTCTCCGCCCACGCCTTGATCACCTCCGGATTGCGCGTGGCCAGCGTTTGGCCGTCGCGGTCGGCCTTCTCGCCGGGAGCGTTGATCCACTTCGCGGTCAGGGTCGAGCGCGAGAGGAGATCGCGGTTCTGCTCGAGGAATTTCCGGTCCTCTTCGGTCAGGTTCGTCGCGGTGATGTCGGTCTTGGTCGCCATGGGTCTGTCTCCGTCGTGCATGATCGGGACGCGCGTCCATACGACAGAGCGATGCAGAAGATATGCCACTTCCGCTCGCGGCGTGCCGTTGTGCGCCAGTGGATGGGCGCGGACAGGCAAATGGCCGATCGCTCAGCCCAGGCCGAGGCGGAAGGCGAGGGCGGCGGCGGCGGTGCGCGAATCGACGCCGAGCTTGTTGATGATCGAGGCGACGTGGCTGGAGGCGGTGCGCGGGCTGATGAAGAGCAGCTCCGCAATCTCCCGATCGGACCGGCCCTCGGCAACGAGCCGCAGGACATCGCGCTCGCGGCGCGTCAGGCGGTAGGGCGCCGGGGTGGAGGACGAGTCCGGCGCCTCCTGCTCGATGGCCGTCAGGAATTCCGCCGTCTCTGCCGCCGCCATCGCGATCGAATTCGCTCGTCCGACCTCCACGGCGGCGGCAAACGCGTCTTGCCCCATTGCCGCTTGCAGGCCGGCGACACACTGGTCGATCACCGCCTGGATGTGCGGTCGCAACGGCATGCCAAGCCGCTCGCGCTCGGCGATGCCGGCCGCGAGGAGGCGAGCAGCCCGCTCGCGGTCGCCCCGGCCCGCGGCGATGCTGCCGGCGCCAATGACGCACCAGGCGACATACCAGGCGTCATTCCCCTCCGTGGCGATCTGCAGCGATTCGCGGTAGGCTGCGGCGGCCCGCTGCCACTCCTGCGCGCGCATGGCAACCCAGCCCGCCGACGAGAGCGCGGTGACGACATGCCCCGTGTCGCCGAGGCGGCGCCACCGCTCGGCGGCCACGAGGTGATGCTCCAGCGCGGCGGCAAGATCGCCCTGAATGGCGCGGGCAACGCCGATCAGGTTTGTGGCCGCCGCCACCTCCCAGTCGTGCTCCACCTCCCGGGCCAGCGCCAGGCTCTCCTCGAGGAGCGCCAACGCGCGGTCGATCTCGTCAACGTCGATCGCGCTGCTGCCGAGCCCGCGGAGCACTCCGGCGGCCCGATGATGATCGCCGAGCTGGCGGTAGAGCGCGAGCGCCCGCTCGAAGTGAGCTCGCGCGCGAGGCTGGTCCCCCTGCCAGTCGGCAACATCGCCCGCCGAGACGAGGAGCTTGGCCAGGGCAGCGGGAGCCTCGTCAACCCCCGGCAGGGCGAGGATGGCATTGAAGCGACCCCTGGCTTCCTCCAGATAGGGCGCGGTCGACCAGAGCCAGCCGACCGCCCCGGCCAGCCGCAACGCGCCAGAGGCATCTCCCGTCGTGGCAAACCAGTCGAGCGCGGCGCGAATGTTCGGCAGCTCGGCCTCCAGCCGCCGCGCCCAGAGCTCCTGCCGTGGGCCAGCCAGCTCCGGCTCGGCCCGCTCCGCCAGCGCGAGGCACCAGGCGGCGTGGGCGTCACGCGCGCTCCGCTCCTGCCCGCTGGCGCGCAACTGCTCGAGCCCGAATTCGCGAATCGTCTCCAGCATGCCGATGCGCGGCTCCCCGGCCCGGCCGGTCTGCCGCGAGAGAACGGCCTGGTCGAGCAGGCGTTGCACGAGATCGAGCACGGACCCGCGGGCGAAGATCGCTGGCTCAAGAGCAGGCTCGGCCGCCTTGCCGTCGCATTCCGTCGCGTCGAGGATGGCCTCGGCCGCGTCGATGACGAAGCCGCCGACGAAGACGGAGAGTCGCCGGAAGGCATCCCGCTCCTCGTCGCTCAGAAGGTCGTAGCTCCAGGCGATCGCGTCGTGCATCGTTTGCAGGCGGGCCGGCTGGTCGCGCGGGCCGCCGCTGAGGAGCGGCAGCCGGAGCTCGAGCCGCTCCAGGATCGCCTCGGGCGCGAGGAGGCTGACGCGCGCGGCGGCAAGCTCGATCGCCAGCGGCAGGCCGTCGGTCCGCTCGCAGATCGCGGCCACCGCCTCCGCATTTTCCGGGGTCAGGGCAAATTCGGAGGCGGCCGCCTCGGCGCGATCGACGAAGAGCCGCACGGCCTCGACCGCTGCCAACTCCGCGAGCGGCGGGCGATCGGCCGCCCGTTGACGAGCCGCGTGGCGCGGGGGCAGCGCCAGAGGCGACAGGGCGAACACGCGCTCGCCGCTGATCCGGAGGGGCGCGCGGCTGGTGACGAGGAGGGTGAGCCGGGGGCACGCGACGAGGAGATCGACCAGACTCGCGCCGGCCGCGAGCACCTGTTCGGCGTTGTCGAGGACGAGGAGCATCGCTCGGTCACGCAAGTAGTCGCGTAGCCGCTCCTGCGCCGGTTTCTCCTCTCCGCCCTCCATGTCGAGCGCGATGCCGATAGCCGAGGGGACGAGCGCGGCATCACGCACCGAGGCGAGCGGCACGAACGCGACGCCATCCGCGAAGCGCTCGGCCATCGCCGCCGCGAGTTGGAGCGAGAGGCGCGTCTTGCCGACGCCTCCGGGCCCCGTGAGGGTCACCAGCCGCACATGATCGCGTCGCAGGAGCGCCGAAAGCGCCGCCAACTCCCGCTCGCGGCCGATGAAGAGGGTCAGGGGCGCGGGCAGCGCGCGCGCCTTCGCCGCCTCGATCGGCGGGAAGGGCATCAGGGTGAATTGCGGCCGCGGCCCCGGATCGACGTGGTTTTCGTCCCGCGGCGCCTCTCGCGCGCCGTCCACGGGTCGGGAGCTGCTCATCGGATTCCTGCTCGCGCTGCTGACCGTCGCAGCAGTGGGTAGCGTGTATTGCGCAGTGGTTATAGCAGGATGAGCCGTGAAGGGATAGCCGGAGCGCTGACGGTTCCCCGAGTACACGCTGCCGGCTCCTTCGCCCGGCTGGCTGGGCGAAGGAGCCGGCGTCCGAATTGGCCCCCGGCTCAGGTGTTCAGGTAGCAGAATCCGCCATGGGTATCCGGGATGCAACTCGGTTCGGTGCCAGGACCCTGGTTGCAGCAGATCGTCCCGCTGCCGCATGGCTGACAGTCGGACCCGCAGGGATCGCTCTGCATGCAGCCAGAGCCTCGATACCCTGGACTACAGCCACGAGTGCAGGATCCCTGGCAGCAGATCGCCCCGGGATCGCTGGCATCGCAGTCCTTGCAGAACTGACCGCATTTGTGCGGATCCCGCATCGGGTCTGCCACGCAGGTGCCGGCTGGCAGATACGTGCATCGCTGCCAGCCAGTCGGGCAGGTGCAGACTGCGGAGAGCCCGGAGGGTGTCTCCGATACCTGGCAGACCTCGTCGCGCAGGCATTGGCCGCTGCCGCCGGGGCAGCAGACGTGGCAACTGCCCCGGCCGTCGAGGTACCGCGTGCAGATCCCCTCGTCCGCCTTGGCGCAGACGCAGCGGCCACTCTTGCAGACCAGGTTGTTGTAGTCGTACCCGCCGCAGTCGTCCTGGTTGGCGCACTCGATGCACTCGCCACCCACGCATCGGCCGCGGTCACACGGGGCATCGCACGCGCCGCAATGGCGGGTGTCGGTCTGAGTGTCGACGCACGCCCCGTTGCAGAGGCGTTGGCCGTCTGAGCACCCCCCGCCCTGGCACGCGCCGCCGACGCACGCCTTGCCGGCGCCGCAGGCGTTCCCGCATTTCCCGCAGTTTCGCCCGTCGGTCGTGGTGTCGACGCACGCGCCGCCGCATTTCGCCTTGCCCGCCTTGCACTTCCTGGGCTTTTTCCCGTGCTTGTGCTTCTTCCCGGCGCTCGTCTCGCCTGCCTCGCCGGCCGCGAAGAGGCCGAGCGCCACAAATGCCTCGGCCAGCCGCCGTCGCGTGGAGCGCTCGCCGACCAGCCGCGCGAGCCGATCGAATCGTTCCCCGTCCATGGTCTCCTCCAGCGCGCATCGCATGAGGCGTCGCGGTTCGCCCCATCCAGTCTGGAGGTGATGACCCTGGAGGAGATCCGTAGTCTTACGGATTTCTTGATGTCGGTCGCGTGAGTTCCTGCTGCTGCTGGCGCTCGCCTCCGTGCTGCTGTGCCGCAACCCCGAGCACGCGACATGAACCATCCGGAGGCGAGCGACGCACGCTCGGCGCGATTAGCGCGCCTCCGCCGCCGAGTCATCCCGCACCAGCCGACCGCGTCGTCGCTGCCCCTCGCGATGCTGGGCGCGCTTGCGGAAATGCATGTCGATGGCGTACCCGCTCGGCGCTTCGGCCAGCCCCTCGCTTTCGGCGAGGTCGAAGAGCACGGCGTCCGTCCGCGGCGCATCGAACAGCATCATGCTCGCCCGTTGCATGCGCGCCCGCGACTCCGCGAAGCGCCCCGCCCGGTCGAGCTCCAGGCCGGCCCGGCGCTCGGCGGCGGCGCGCTGCAGCGCCACCTGCTCGGCCACGCGATCGTCACGTGCCGTGGCATCGGCCTCAGCACGCTCGACGCGGCGCAGCGCGCCCGGGTCAGCCGCACCGTACCGGGCCTCATCGAACCGTGGGTCGACCCAGTGCGCGCCCACCCCGATCGGAACGAGATCGCCAACCGCCCCCGGGTTCAGCGTCAGCGCGAAGACGAGATCGAGCGCATCGCCCGCCGCGATGTCTCCGACCGCCACCTCCAGCTCGCACGGCCGCGACTCGACCGGAAAGGCCGAGCTGATCTCGGACTCGACGCCCGGCGGCAGCGACAGCCTCACGACGAACCTGGATGCGACGACGCTGAAGAGCTCCTCCAGCTCGCGAGCGAAGAAGGCTTTCAACCCCTCCGGGTCGGCAACATACTGGAAGTTGCCGCCGCCGGCCTCCGCCATGGCGCTGAGCAACCCCTCGTCGAAATCGAGGCCGACGCCAACCGTGGTGGTCGCGATCCCGTGCCGTCGCAACTCGCCAGCATGCCGCGCCAACTCGCCCGCGTCGAGCATGCCGATGTTCGCCAGGCCGTCGGTCAGCAGGATCGTCCGCCGAATGCGCGATAGCCCATCGAGTTGCGAGGGCGTCGGCGCCTCGGCCAGCTCCCGGCAACCGGCGAGCCAGCCGCCCGAGAGGAAGGTCGAGCCGCCGGGATCGACGCCATGGAGTGCCACGCGCAGGCTCGCCTTCATGCGCGGCGTTGCCGCTGCCAACGGCTGGATCGTGTCGACCGCGTTGTCGTAGACGACGAGCGCCGCCCGGTCGGCATCGCGCAGCCGGGTCAGCGCCACCGAGACCCCCTCCCGCGCCAGGTCGAGCTTGCCGCCGTGCATCGACCCGGAGCGGTCGAGCACGAAGGCGACGTCGAGCGGCGCCCGCCGCACCAGGTCGGGCGCCTCGACCGCGCTGATGCGGACCAGCAGCAGCGCCTCCCCCCCGCCAGCCGCCACGACCGGCCGCTCCCAGCGCGCCTCGACCGTGGCGGATGGCCCGTTCGTCGACCCCGGCTCGCCACCATGCGGATCACCGTGTGCTGCATCATTGCTCATCATCATGTGGCTCCTTTCCTCGTGTGGGAGTCGCGCGGCCCGTGCGGCGGGCGGCATCAAGGATGCAAAGGGCACTCCGCGAGCGGCGTTGCGCCGCCTCGCCAGCGCATTGCGCTATCGATTCGTCGGAACCCGCGTCAGTCGAAGACCTTGCGCGCCCAGCGCACCAGCCAGTCGATGCGGTCGCGATGCCGCGCGTAGACCTGGTCGGAAATCACCAACTCGGCCTCGTCGCCGAGCCGGATATGGCGCCGCATCCGCTGCTCCCCCTCCTCGCCCGCGGCCGGCGCCGCTGCCGGGGGCAGCTCCTCCCTGAGCGACGCGCTCCGCTCGTGCACGCGCGCCCCCCGCGGCTCCGGGGCGGCGGGCGGCGCCATCGCCGCATCCGCCATCGCCAGGGGCATCGGCTCGGTGCGGTAGCGCCCGCGCGACTCGAGCAGCGCGAGGTACTCCCGCGCGTCGGCCAGCGACGCGTCGTACGGCAGTTCTGTCGCTGCCTGCATACCGCCCTCCTCCGCGTCGAGGAGCGCCCGCACCGCCGCGTCGTCCAGCCCGGCCAGCCGGCGGCGGATCTCCTTCAGAGGGAGATAGGCCGCCTTCAGCCGCTGGATCAGCCGCAGCCGGTCGAGATGCCCTCGCGCATAGGCGCTCGCCGGCCCCGACCCCTCCGGCGGCGGGAGGAGCCCCTCGGCGATGTAGTAGCGGACCGTCCGCACCGACACGCCCGCGGCGTCGGTCAGCTCCCCCAGCGTCATCGCCTCGGGGCGGTCACCCGCGTCGTACGACGCGCGCGCCTCGCCGCTCACGCGCTCGCTCCTTCCAGTCGCCTCACCCGGCATCCAGGGCGGTCTTCTTCACCGCTCGTGGGCGCATCGTAACAGTGGTACGTATCACTGTCAACACGCTCTGCTGCTAGAGCACCATGCCCACGACGTGTCATGCTGAGGAACGAAGCATCTCGGCGCAGGGAAGACGTGGTTCCGGGGACGCAAGATCCTTCGCCAGCTCAGGATGACACGGCGTTTGGGCGCTGCTGTAGACTCCAGCCGCGCAGATTTTCGAGTGACAGGAAGGTGAGACCGGGCGATGGCAGGCGACGGTGCGGCGACGGGTGCGGCGGGGGAGCGGCGGCCGGGGCTGCCGCTGGCCGGGGTGCGAGTGCTCGACCTGACCCGGGTGATGGTCGGCCCCTACTGCACGATGATGCTCGGCGATCTCGGCGCCGACGTGGTGAAGGTCGAGATCCCGGGGCGCGGCGACGACACCCGGCACTGGGGGCCGCCGTTCGCCGGCAGCGAGTCGGTCTACTACCTCTCGATCAACCGCAACAAGCGCTCGATCGCGCTCGACCTCAAGCAGGCGGCAGCCCGCGACGCCCTCTGGCGGCTGGTCGACGGGGCGGACGTGCTGGTCGAGAATTTCTCCCCCGGCACGATCGGGCGCCTCGGCTTCGGCTACGACGCGGTCAGGGCGCGCAACCCGGCCATCGTCTTCGCCTCCATCTCCGGCTTCGGCCAGTCGGGCCCCGACTACCAACGCACCGCCTACGACCTCATCGTGCAGGGGGTCAGCGGCATGATGAGCATCACGGGCCACCCCGAGGGCCCGCCGACTCGCCTCGGCATCCCGATCGCCGATATCGCCGGCGGCATGTTCGCCGCCTACGCCATCGCCGCCGCCCTCTTCGACCGCGAGCGGAGCGGCGAGGGGAGCTACATCGACGTCTCGATGCTCGGCGGGCAGGCGGCCCTGCTGACCTATCAGGCGGGGCTCTACCTCTCGACCGGCGCCACGCCGGCCCGGCTCGGCAACGCGCATCCGATGATCGCCCCCTACGACACCTTCCGCACCGCCGACGGCTACGCCAACATCGCCGTCGGCAACGACTCCCTCTGGCAGCGCTTCTGCGCGGCGCTGGAGCTGCCCGATCTCGCCGCCGATGCGCGCTTCGCCACCAACGCCGGCCGCTCGATGAACCGGGAGGCGCTCTACGCGGCGATCGAGCCGCGACTGTCAGAGCTAGCGACAGACGAGGTGGTGAGCCGCCTCGATGCCGCCGGCGTGCCGTGCGGCCCCATCCGCGATGTCGCGCAGGCGATGGAGGACGCGCAGACCCGGGCGCAGGATCTCGTCATGCCGGTCGACCACCCGACGATCGGCCGGATCGAGGTCGCCGGCGCGCCCTACCACATCGATGGCGAGGCGGTGCGCGCCCGCCACGCGCCGCCGCTCCTCGGCCAGCAGACGCGCGCGATCCTCGCCGAGGCGGGCTACGGCGACGAGGAGATCGCGGAGTTGCTCGCCTCCGGCGCCGCGCAAGCGAGCGAGGTCTGATCCGCTCCATCGCACTCGCGTGCCCACCGCGCGGAAAGGAACGGGCGATAGACGCCGAACTTCCGGCCGATATAGCGAGGCAGGCTCCCGCCATGCAGCGCCCGAGCGAGGGGCGGATGCTGGCGGCCCTCTGCGTCGCTTCCTTTCTGGCGGCGCTCAACTTCTTCGCCCCGACCCCCTTCTATCCCGAGATGGCGCGCGACCTGCAAACGACGGTGCCCCTCCTCGGGCAGGTGATGACGGTCATGGTGCTGATCAGCGCCGCCCTCGGGCTGGCGATTGGCCCATTGGCCGACCGCTACGGCTACCGCCGCCCGCTCCTCGTCGGTCTCGTCGCGGTAACCGCCACCCTCCTCGGCACGAGCCTCGCCCCGAGCTACCCGGTCCTTCTCGGCATCAGCATCGCGGGCGGCCTCGGCGACGCGCTCGTTTTCGCCCTCCCTCTCGCCATCGCCGGGACCGCCTTCAGCGGCGAGGCGCGGCGGCGCGCCATCGGCTGGACGACCGCCTCCCTGAGCAGCGCGTCGATCGCCGGCGCGCCGCTGCTGACCGCGATCGGCGGGCTGACGAACTGGCGGGTGGCCCTCGGCGTCGCCGCGCTGGTCGGGGCAGCGGCGAGCTGGTTCGTCGTCACCACGCTGCCGCCCGATAACCAGCGCCCCGATACGCCCCTCCGCGTGCGGGCGCTCGCCCGCGCCTACGCGCCGCTCCTGCAGCACGCGCCGTCGCTGCGCCTCTTCGGCCTGACGGCGCTGCGCGGCGCGTGGTGGATCGGCCTCCTCACCTACCTCGGGGCCTTTCTCGGGACGGCGATGGGCCTGAGCACGGGGGCAGTCGGCATCGTCTACGCCCTGACCGGGGGCGCGTACGCCGCCGGCAGCATCGCCACCGGGCGCCTGGCGCGGCTCTCCTCGCCGGCGGCGATCGCGCTCGGAAGCGTGGTTGGCGGGGGGCTGATCGCCGTCGTCCTGACGGGTGGCGCGGGCTGGGCCGCGGTGCCGCTCCTCGTCGTCGCCAGCGTCGCTTCCGCCATCTGCGGCGTCGGCGTCGTCGCACTCCTCGCCGCCGAGAGCCCGGCGGGGGCCGGCGTCACGATGGTCCTGAACGGCACCATTCTCAATCTCGGCACGGCGGGCGGCGCGGTCCTCGGCGGCGTCCTGATCAGCCTCGGCGGCTACCCCGCGCTCGGCATCGGCCTGGGCCTCCTCGCGCTCGCCTCCGCCGGGCTCGCCGTCTGGCCCGGTGCGAGGCGATAGCGAATACGAAATCCGGGTAATCACCACCACTTTGCCGAGGCCTCCCCTCACCCCCAGCCGCCATCCAGAGGGTACCCGGCCCACTCCGGTGGGCGAGGGGAGGGTTTTCGCAAGTTGTCATGACAGAAGTAAATCCTTTACCCGGATTCCGTATCTTTCATTTGGTTCTGACGCGAAATCTCGCTACATGCTCCCCTCGCCCTGCGCACAGGGCCGGGTACCCCTGGGTGGCGGTCGGGGGTGAGGGGAGGCCTCGGCAAGGCGGCAGTGAGTATCCGGATTTCTTACAACGGGGCTACTCCCCGGTGACTGGCGTGGCGGCAATCGAGCCGTCAGCCAGGTACCAGTCGGCCGCGTTCCAGAGGAGCGGCGTCCAGGCGCTCGGCCAGAAGCCGCCGACGTCATCCAACGCAGCCGGGAAGGCGCGCTCCCAGTAGAGAAAGAGCACCGGGACCTCGCGCGCCAAGAGCGACTGGATCTGCTCGTAGAGCGCCTTCCGCTCCTCCAGGTCGAGCGTCGAGGCGGCGTCGACCGTCAGGCCGTCGATCTCCTCCTGAAAGGCGTAGGGATAGAAAAAGGCCGGCAGGTTGCCGCCCGAGCCATCGGGGCTGGTCGGGATCTGCGACGAGTGCCAGTAGAAGAGGTCGTCGGGGTCGTTGGCGTTGGTCCAGGTGTAGAGGCAACCGGTCATCCGGTCGGAGAACTGGTAGCCGAGCGGCCCCCAGAGCGCGTCGGGCGGGGCGGTCTGCACCAGCGTCGAGACGCCGATGGCATTCCACTCCGCTGCGATTCGGTCGAGGATCGCCCGCACCTGATCGTCCCCCTCGACCCCCCAGAGGTCGATCTCGAAGCGCTTCCCATCGCGGGTCCGCACGCCATCCTCGCCGGCTGCCAGCCCCGTCTGATCGAGGAGGCTCGCCGCCTGCGCTGGATCGAATGCGCGCGGCCGGAGGGTTTGGCTAAAGGCCCACGACGCGGGCGACTGGTCGGCGAAGGCAGCGGTCGCCCCGCCCGCCAGCAGATCGGCCACGATCGCGTCGCGCGGCGTGGCAAAGTCGAGCGCCTGGCGCACCGGCGTCTCGCGCAGGAAGGCCATCTGCTTCAGATCGACGTGCTGCCAGTTCATTGTGCCGTGCTGGAACAGCGTCACCCCCGGCAACGCCGCGACCTCGTCGGCCCGGTCGGGCGGGATCGCCCCGGCGCCGCCGGCGATGTCGACCTCGCCCGCCGCGAGCGCCGCCACCAACTCGGCGGACCCGGCGTAGGGGCGGTAGTCGATCGACGCCAGCCGCGCGGTCGTCCCCCAGTAGCCGTCCCATCGCTCCAGCGCGATCGCTTCGCCCGGCTCCCAGGCAGCGATCCGGAACGGCCCGGTGCCGATCGGGGCGCGGCCGTAGACCTCGCGGAACGACTCGACCCCCTCCGCGAGGGCCGCTTTCGGACAGAGGTAGGTCGTCGCCACGGTCGACAGGAAGGGCGCGTAGGGATCGCTCGTCGTCACCACGAGCGTGGCAGCATCCGGCACGTCGACATTCGCGACCTTCTGCCAGCCGACGGTGCTGAGGGCGTCGAAGGCGCGATCCTGAGCCAACTCCCAGGCGGTGACGAAGTCCTCGCCGCGAAACGGCTCGCCGTTGTGATAGTGAACGCCCTGCCGCAGGGCGAAGGTGTAGGTGAGGCCGTCGTCGCTGATGGCGACGCTCTCGGCGAGGGCCGGCTGCAGCTTCCCGGCCGCCGAATAGCGGAAGAGGCCATCCATCACCCCATCGAGGAGATCGTAGGCGGCGATCGTGCTCGCCAGCCAGGGGTGAAGCGAGCCCGGCTCGCGCGGCGCTCCGACGACGAGATGCTCTCCCTCGCGCTGTGCTCCCGGCGGCGCGGTCGGGCCGGTTGGCTCGCCCGGCAATTGCTCCTGCCGCGCCCGGGCGCGACCGCGCCACCAGGGGGACCAGGCTGTCGCCCCGGCTCCGGCTGCCAGCAGGAGCGCCTGCCGGCGATTGAGCCATACCCCCGAACCGATTCGGCCAGTCGTGGGTCTGAACCGGCGCACCTTCCCCCCCGATATCATGTCCGGAGACCGTGTGCACGAGTGTACCGCCGGAATCGCGCGGAGGGCGCCCGTGGGTAGCCGCACCCATGGTCCCTGCCGTCAGTTCATGGGACACTCACACACGCGCCAGATTCGGGCGCGTGGCACGACAGCAGGGAGATGACGACGTGGCAGACGCCGAGCAGGGGGCCGGTGCGGCGCGGAAGACGCGGAAGCCGACGGTCCGCATCGAGTACTGCACCTCCTGAGGCTACCTCACACGAGCCGCCGGTCTGGCGGAGAGCCTCCTTCATGATCATCACGACCAGATTCGCAGCGTCACGCTCGCCCCGGGCGAATCAGGGTCGTTCGAGGTCTTTCTCAACCGGAAACGGATCTTCTCGAAGAACGCGCTCGACCGCTTCCCCGAGGCGAACGAGGTCGAAGCGAGCATCGAGCGGGCGTTGGGGTGATGGGGGTTGGGTGATAGGGTGATGGTTGGGTGATGGGGGCTCGGCTGTGGGGGCGGCGCCTGCGTCGCCCGGGCTCCCCGGCCGGGCGGTTCATGCCTTGCCACGCCGGTGCAAACATGGATATTCGTGGCGGGGCGGCCCAGGCGACGCAGGCGCCGCCCCCATCACCCAACCATCACCCTATCACCCAACCCCCATCACCCCCCTCGCCACTCGTGCGCCAGCAGGTCGAACATGCGCGCGTCCTCGAAGCCGTCGGGGCCGAAGTTCGTCCAGCTCAGGCGGCCGGCATCGCGGTAGCCCTGCTTGCGTAGCGCCGCCTGCGAGCGCGGGTTGCGCGATTTGACCCACGACCAGAGCATGTGCAGGCCGAGCCGGTCGAAGGCGTACTCCAGGAGGAGACGCTTCGCCTCCGTCCCGTACCCCGCGCCCCGCTGCTCGGCCCGGTAGATCCACGACCCGGTCTCGGCGCTCCTGGCCAGCCAGTCGATGCCATAGAGGCCGACCTCGCCGAACAGCTCGCCCGTCTCGCGCAGCACCACGGCCAGCTCGAGCTCCTCGGGGGGGTCGTGCGCCCCGATCTCGCCGAACCCTTCGCTGAAGGCGATCGGGCTGTAGGGGAAGCGGCTATGCCCGAAGCTGGCGTCCGGCTCGCGCCGGAGCAGCGTCGTGACCGTGGCAGCGTCCTCGACCTGAAACGGCCGCAGCGCCAGCCGCTCGCTGCCGATCAGCGCGTTCGGCGGGAGGGGCAGCGCGGCGTCGGGGTCCCGGCGGGGCGCGGGCGCGCGAGGAGACAGGATCGGCTCCCCGGCCTCGGCGATGCCGGGCCCCGGGTCGCCCAGCCGCTCGACCCACGCTGGATGCAGCAGATCGAGGAAGATCCGGTCGTGCAACGCGCCATCGCGCCAGACGCCGTCCCGCAGGCGAGCCGCCGGCCGCATCTCCAGCGCCTCCGCGCGACGCATCACCGGCGCCAGACCGGCATCGGTCGCCAGCCGGACCACCGGCCGCTGCCGCTCTGCCGAGAGCCACGGCACGACCAGCGCCAGCATCTCCGCCTGCAGATCGGCCCCACGTGGCCCGAGCGCGGGGTCGGCATGCAGAACCACCACCGATTCGGTCGCCTCCGAATCGTCGACCAGCACCGAGCCGACCGGGCGGCCGTCATCGCGGCGGCAGGCGACCAGCCGCGCTATCCGCCGCCCTTGCTGGCCGGGAACCAACTTCCTGAGCTGCTCCTCCGCCTGCCGCGCCGAGATCGGGAAGGGGGATGGCCGCCAGGCGGTCGCCCAGGCCGCGTCGCCCAGCTCCAGGCCGCGCAGGAAGAGCGTGTCACCGATCAGGTAGCGCTGCTCGCCGTCCCGGCCGGGCGCCGGGTTGCTGGCGCCCGGCTCGTCAGGCGCGGGCGTCGCGGCGGTCATGCCGTCACTGCCATGCCGGGCGCTGGCAGGGTGAGCAGGCGGCCATACCCCGGGATCGCGTCAGCGACGCCGATGCGGCGCAGCGTGGCCCACGCGCCAGCCAGATTGCTGGTGACGACCGGCTTGCCGGAGGTGCGCTCGATCGCGGCGACCGCCGGCAGGCAGTGGAAGTTCGTGCAGGAGATGAAGATGGCGTCGGCCTCCGGCGCATCGACGCGCGCCGCCAACGCCCGCGCATCGTCCGGCCCGAGGCGGCCGATCTCGAAGTCGGTCGCGCAACCGAGCCCCGCGATGGCGCTGACCCGGAAGCCGCTCGCCTCGAGAAACCGCCGCTCGATGGCGTTCAACTCATCGATGTAAGGGGTGGCGACGGCAAGAGCGGTCGCCTCGACGGCCCGCAGCGCCTCCAGGACCGCTGTCGTCGTGGTGGTGGCGGGGATGCCGCTCGCCCCCTCGATCCGGCGGGCCAACTCCCGATCCCAGCCGACGCCATGCACCAGACTCCCGGTCGTGCAGGCGAAGAGGATGACCTGCACCTCGGCCCAGGCGAGGAGCGAGGCTGCCCGCTCGAGCTGGTCCCTCTCCAGCATCTCCGCCAATGCGGCGGCGTTGACCTCGCCGCGCGGCAGGACGATCGGCGCGGGGTAGACCGCGACATCATCCGGCATCGTGCGGGCGATCTCCGGCAGCACGCTCGTGTCCGTCGCCAGGGTAATGAGGCCGATCCGCCCGCGTGTCCCGTACATGTCGCTCTCTCTCCGTCGCGCGCCAACGCTCGATGGGAAGAGACTGTAGCCGAGATGCCGGAGGCGTGACCGACGACTCCAGCCGCGCTCCCCACGACCTGGGCAGTTGCCATCAGGGTGTCGCGGCCGGCTCCTCGCGCAGGTCCGAGCTGTACCAGGCGTCGTAGATGCGGCGGGTGGCCGGGGCGGCGAAGCTGACCCCCTCCCCCGCGCTCTCGTACATCACCGCCGAGGCGATCTGCGCCTCGCTCCCGAAGGGCCCGAACCCGGCGAACCAGGAGTGTGGCTTCGTCGCCGCGTTTCCGTTCTGCTGCGCCGTCCCGGTCTTGCCGCCGATCGGCCAGGCCATGTCGCCGAAGACGCGGTACGACCCGTTGCCGTAAGGGTCGCTCGTCTGGTCGTGCATCGCCGATTGCAGCGCCGCCAGCGTCGCCTTCGAGAGGGGAAGCTCGCCGCGCACGACCCGCTTACCGACCTCCTCGGTCTTGCCACTCGGGTCGATGATCCGGGAGACGATGTAGGGCTGCAGCAGGTCGCCGCCATTGGCGATGGCGGCGTAAGCGGTCGCCAATTGCAGCGGGGAGACCTGCAGAAAGCCCTGGCCAATGGAGAGGTTGATCGCGTCGCCGGTGGCCCAGTAATCGCCGAAGGTCGCCAGCTTCCACTCCGGATCGGGCACGACGCCGCCCGCCTCCGGGAGGTAGGGGATGCCGGTCGGCTCGCCCAGGCCGAATGCCTTGGCCATATTCGGCAGGTACTCCGGGTCCATCGCGTCGAGATCGCGCCCAATCGCGTAGAAGACCGTGTTGCAGGAGTTGACCAGCGCCTGATGCAGCGTCAGCGGTCCCTGCGGACCGAGCCCGTAGTCGACCGTCCAGTCCTCCCAGACCTGATTCGCACCCGCGAGCTGGAAGGTGGCTGGGCAATCGAGCACGGTATCTGGCGTGTAATGCAGCCCCTCCATCGCCGCGGCGAAGGTGATCGGCTTGAAGGCGGATCCGGTCGGATAGACCCCCTCGGTCGCTCGTGAGAGGAGCGGCCGTTGCGCCTCGGACTGCAGCGCGGCCCGGTCCTGGGCGGAGAAGCCGAGGATGAAGCCGTTCGGGTCGTAGCTGGGGACGCTGGCGATCGCCAGCACCTCGCCGTCGCGCGGGTCGAGCACGACCCCCGCGCCGCGCAGCTTCCCCTCGGCTTGCATCGCATCATAGACCGCCATCTGGAACCCGCGATCGATCGTCAGTTGCACGTCGCGCGGGGGGACCGGCTCACGCGAGGCGATCGTCGAGCGCTCGACTCGGGAGTCGCAATGGACGACGATCAGCCGGCCGCCGGGAACCCCGGAGAGGATATCGTCGGCGCCCGCCTCGATCCCGGATTGGCCGATGAACTGCCCCGGGGTCAGCTCCGGGTTCGCGGCAAGCTGCTCGGCGGTCGGCTCCGAGATATAGCCGGTGATGTGGGCGGCGCGCTCGCCGAGCGGATAGACGCGAGCGGTCTCCGACTTGAGCGAGACCCCCGGCAGGCGCGAGACGACATCGAGCAGCCGGCCAGCCTCGTCCTTCGGGAAATCCTTGATGGGCACGAACCAGCTCGGGTCGGCCTTGCCGTAGCGATCCCGAATGGCATCCTCGGTCATGCCGGTCAGGTCGCTCAGTTCGCCGAGAATCGCCCCCTCCTGTTCCGGCGGGATCTGCCCCGGCACCACGCCGATCCGCTCGACCACCCCGTCGTACGCCAGCGGCTCGCCATGCCGGTCGAGGATCTTGCCCCGGCCGGCCGGGAGACGGTCGACGTCGACGCAGCCATCGGCGCCAAGATCGCGGAAGATGAGGGAGGGGGTCCAGGCGACGCGCCAGCCATCATCCTCCCGAACCAGCGGAATCGAGTTCTCCTCCGTGAAGCGCCCGACCACCCCGGAATCGAACGTCACCGAGATCGGCGCCCGCCGCGTCGAACCGGCGTTGCCGGTCACTTTCGCGTCGACCGCTTGCAGCTCGGCCCGCTCGGCGATTCCCTGGTAGCGAGCGGTGAACTCCTCGCGCGAAAGGGTACGGCGGACGGTTCCCGACGTCAGGTCGTAGAGGCCGTCGTAGTCGCGGGCATTCCAGCGCGCGACCCAGGCGGCAGCGACCTCGTCCTCGGTCAGGTCGGGCTCCGGGGTGGCTGGACTCGGCTCCGCGCCGGACGCGGACTTCGCGGCCCTGGGCGTTCCCTCGAGCGCCGCCTGCTCCCCGCCGGGCCCCATCCCTGCCGGGGCTCCGCCCTGCCGCAGGAGGTCGCTCAGCGGGTTGCGCGGAACCAGGTCGGGGCGCAGGAGCATCGCCGCGACGGCCACGGCGACGATGGCGACGAACGCCAGCACCCACGGCCAGCGCGCCGGGGCGGGTTCATAAAAGACCGGAGACTGGCGATAACGACGCGACACGCGGACCGTCCTGGGTCAGCAGACAATGCCCTGGGATGAAGGATGGGGGAGACCCCGTGTGGGGAGCGCACCCGCCCCGTCAGACACCTGGCAATGATCGGGCGGGGCACGTAGCGAATGCTGGCATCCCTCCGGCCGGGCGTCAAGCGCCGAACGGAACCCACGGAGAGTGATCTTCGGCAGGAGCCTTCAATCGACGCTTACCCGCGCCTTCATCTGCTGTAACGCTTGGCGGCCCGATTCGGGCCGCCACCGCGCGAGGATGGGCGTTGGCCGAAGGACGTCAGGATCGGTGATTGCCCTCCGCCGATCCCTCGTTTGCACAGGCGGCGACGACCTCGACCGCCGCCGGGTTCTCCAGCGCGGTGATGTCGCCAGGGGGCAGACCGAGATAGGCGGCGCGGATGACACGGCGCATGATCTTCGCATTGCGCGTCTTCGGCAGATCGCCGACCCAGTGCAGCCGCTCCGGGCGCAGCGCGGCGCCGAGCTGGCCGGCGATCGTCTGCCGCACCTCGTCCGCCAGCGCCTCCGTCGGCGCGACGCCCGGGCGCGGCACCGCGAAGACGACGATGCACTCCCCCTTTACCTCGTGCGGCGCCCCGACCGCCGCCGCCTCCTGCACCGCCGGGTGCGCCGTCGCCGCCGATTCGACCTCGGCCGGGCCGACCCGCTTCCCAGCGACTTTCAAGGTGTCGTCCGAGCGGCCGCGGATGAACCACTGCCCGTCGTCGTCGATCTCGGCCCAGTCGCCATGCACCCAGACGCCGGGGATCCGGCTCCAGTAGGTCTCCAGGTAGCGCTCCGGGTCGTGCCAGAAGCCACGCGTCATGCCGACCCACGGCTGCCGCACTACCAACTCACCGACCTCGCCCCGGACCGGGTTTCCGGCGCTGTCGGTCACGTCGGCGTCCATCCCCGGCACGGGGGTGTTGAAGCCGCAGGGGACGATCGGGCGCAGCGTGACCGAGCCGACGATGCCTCCGCTCGTCTCCGTCCCGCCCGAGTAGTTGATGATCGGGCAGCGTCCCTCACCGACCTCGTCGAAATACCAGCGCCACGGCTCCGGGTTCCACGTCTCGCCGGTCGAGCCGAGGATCCGCAGCGATGAGCGGTCCCGCCCGCGCGGCCACGCCTCCCCCTTGCCCATCAGCGCCCGGATCGCCGTCGGCGCAACCCCGAGGATCGTCACCCGATGATCCTCCACCAGCCGCCAGAGACGATCCGGCTCGGGGTAGTCAGGAGTCCCCTCGAAGAGGAGGACCGTCGCCCCGACGATGAGGCCGCCGGCGATCAGCCAGGGTCCCATCATCCAGCCGAGATCGGTCAGCCAGAAGAGGGTGTCGTCCGCCTGCAGGTCGAAGCAGGCGGCCAGGTCGTGCGCCGCCTTGATCGGGAAGCCGGCGTGGACATGGACCGCCCCCTTCGGGCGGCCAGTCGTGCCCGAGGTGTAGATGATCATGTACGGCTCGTTCGCATCGGTCTCGACCGTGGCGAAGTTGGGCGACTCCCGCGGCACGACCTCGTGCCACCAGACGTCGCGCCCCGGCATCATCGGCACATCCTCGCCGGTGCGGCGCAGCACCAGGCAGCCGCGCACGGTCGGCGCCTGCGCCATCGCCTCGTCGGCGACCCGCTTCATGGCGATCGACTTCCCCCGCCGCAGTGCGCCATCGGTCGTGATCAGAAAGCTCGCCTCGCCATCCTGTAGCCGTGAGGCGAGCGCCTCGGCGCCGAAGCCGGAGAACATCGGCAGGAAGACCGCGCCCAGCTTCCCGAGCGCCAGCATCGCCATCGCCGTCTCCGGGAGCATCGGCATGAAGACCCCGACCCGGTCGCCCCGCTCCACCCCGAGCGCGCGCAGGGCGTTCGCGAGCCGGTTCGTCTCGGCGTGCAACTCACGGAAGGTCAGGCGCTGGACGGCGACGTCATCGCCTTCCCAGATCAGCGCCAGCCGATCCGCGTCCGGCCCCTCGGCGTAGCGATCGAGGGCGTTGCTGACGTAGTTGAAGCCGCCGCCGGTGAACCACTCCGCCCACGGCTCCCCGCGAGAGAGATCGAGCACCTGCTGGTAGGGGCGGCTCCAGACGAGCCCCAGGTCGTCGGCGACCGCGCCCCAGTACCAGGCCGGGTCGGCGTTGGCCCGCGCCAGCAACTCGCCGTAGGAGGCGATGCCGTGCCGCACCATGAAGCGGCGCAGGCGCGAGCGCTCCTGGTAGGCATCGTCCGGGGCCCAGGCGACCTCGTGCTCCTCCGGATGCGACAACGGCTGGCTCGATGCGGCGCGCGACATGATCGACTCCCGTCTGCAGAGGATTTCCCCCGTCCTGGCCTCCCGATTGTTGCCCCGGCCCGGATTCAGGTCAAGGCGCATTGATGGTCTGCATGCGTGGCATCATTCCAAATGACCTGCGCGAAGGACCGACGATCGGTCCACCGGGCGACGTAGGCACGGCATGCGTGCCCCGACCGAACCCATATCTCCTGTAGGAACACGGCATGCCGTGCCCTGTCCGCACGCCGAGACGCCTCCTGAAGACCACGACATTCCCCCGCATCCCCGACGCTTTCGTGGCCCCTGCCCGCCCGATTCGCGCCGGCTGTGCCACCATACGGGACAGGAGTGGTAGCAATGGTCTGGAAACGACTCTTCGGCAAGCAACCGGAACCGGAGCGCGAGGAGCCTGTCGTCGCGCCGGATGCGAGCGGCATCGTGCGCCGCGTGCCGCGCGCGGCCGACCCCGCCATGCAGCAGCGGCTCGACGCGCTGCGCCGCCGGCACGACATGGCCACCTACGATCTGGAGCGGGCGGTGTCGGCCCGGGAGCCGGAGAACCCCTGGCGCGAGCGCATCGCCCTGCTCGAGCGCTCGCTGGCGACGATCGAGGACGATCTGCACGCGCTCGACGCGCTGCCGATCCTCCCCGGCGTGCCCCTCCCCGAAACGCCGATCACGGGCATCGAGGTCGACCTCGAGGAGCCGGTCAGCGTCTCGTTCGCGATCGGGCCGGAGCGCTTCCTCTGGGAGGAGGAGATCGACTGGGACCAGCGGGGCGGTCCGGTGGTCAAGGGGCAACTGCAGCAGCGGGCGGGGAATGTCGCCGCGCTCATCCCCACGAGCGTGCCGCCCGACCGGCGCGAGGCGCTCTCGCGGCACCTGGAGCAGAGTCTCAACGTCTTCGCCATCGATCTGCGCGATCGCGCCCTCGACGGCGAGCCGTTGCCGGAGGCGCCGACCCTCGCCGACCTCGCCCGGCCCTGCGAGGCGTGCGGCGGCTGGCGCGACTGGCGGGGCCACTGCGACGAGTGCGCCGCGCGCGCGTACCGGCGGCAGACGCTGAACCAGGAGGCGGCGCGCATCGCGCGGGAGCAGGAGGCGGAGGAGGCCGACCGCTACAAGTGGTCGGAGCGGCTCCCGGTTGCGCGCAAGCGGCTGGCCGACATCGAGGCCGACATCGCGGCGTTGGAAGGACGCTGATCCAGGCCGATCTCTTCCCGTACCACCCCCGCGGGCACATCGCCAGCCACCTCTGGCGCAGCGTCTGCCCCAGCCAGTCAGCTACGCCCGGAATATCCCAATCGATGCCATGGCGGCCGGGAAGCACCGCCACCTGCAGCCGGTCGTCGAGCAAGCCGTTCCATCCGAGCATCGGACTGGTCCGATGCCACTCCGCGTTGACCAGCAAGTGCACGCGTCCGCCGAACGGCCGGGGATCGTAGGCACGGGAGATCATGACGCGGCAGGCGCTCGCGGCGGCGCCATGGGCAGCGCCCCGACACGCGCGGGGAGCCTCGCCGCGTCGCCGTCTCGCGGCCTGCCGCTCTCGGCGCCATGCACGGCGCTCGTCCGGCGTCCGCGCGGTCGCCGCCGCTTGCCGAAAGTCTCCCTCGTCGATCTGGAGACGGGGATTGCGGGTATCGATGAGCATGAGGTCGACCGTCTCGCCGGCCGCTTCGCGCTGGCAGGCCATCTCCCATGTGAAGACGCCGCCGACGCAGGCCCCGAGGAGGCGGTACGGCCCGGCCGGTTGCACCTCCTGCATCGTGGCAACCATCGCGCGCCCCTCGGGCGCTGCCCTGGTGGGGAACGGCGGATCGCCGGGGAAGGCGTAGACCGGACACGCCTCCCCGATCTCCCCGTCCGCCAGCGGCTGCCTCGCCTCGTCGCGGATGGCGATCTCCACCTCGGGCCACGCCCGGCCAACCGAGCCGAGCCTGCGCGGCGCCGCCTCCGGCACGCCCTCGGCGGTGGCGTAGCCGAGCGCCTCCGTCATGCCGTACCCGACCAGCAGCGGCACGCCGAGCACCGCCTAGCACCGGACGATCAGGTCGGGCGTCACCTGCGCGCTGCCGCTGCGGATGAACCGGAGTGGCCAATCGCGGATGCCCTCGGCCTCGGGTCGGGCGAGGAGCGTCTCCAGCAGGCCCGGCGTGAGCCAGGCCCAGGTGGCGCCCAGGGAGCGCACGCACTCCGGTCGCTGCGCCACCCGCCAGGCGGCGACGACAATCGACGATCCGCCCGTCACGAGGGCATCCGCGACCTGCGCCAGACCAAGGACGAAGTAGACCCGGGAGGTGCTGAGGCCACGGTCGTCCGGCCCCAAGCGCCACGCCTGTGCCCGGACGCGGCAGGTCGCCAGCAGGTTCGCCTGCGTGGCCGGCGCCCGGCGCGGGCGGTCGTGCCCGAGGTGAGGAGGATCATGGCGAGGTCGGCGGCATCTAGGGAGTCGACAGCGGTCGCCAACTTGGCGGTTGTTTTGATGCGGTCATCCCCCAGCATCGCTTCCGGGTCCAGCTCCATCACCGGCGCCCCAGCCGCGGCGGCGGCCTCGCGGTAGACCGTGCTGGCCCCGGCCGCGACCACCACCAGCGCCGGATTGACTGCCGCGACGGTCGGCTCAGCCTCGGCTGGCGCGTGCCCCGGATTGACCGGAACTGCCACGGCCGAGGCGATCGTGGCCAGGCCCGTCATCGCCGCCGTCACCCCGTCCGGCAGCGCCAGAATGACGCGGCCGCCCCGCCCGATACCCAGCGCCGCGAGTCGAGCCCGGAACGCGTCGATGCTTCGCTGCAGATGGCCATAGGTGACGACGCGGCCGTCGAGATCGAGCAGCGCCGGCGCGCCCGGCGTCTGCCGCGACCACCAGGCGATGACCTCGGGCACCGTTGGCGCCGCCGGGATAAATGGCGTCTCGGCCAGGCCGTTCCTTCCCTCGCCCACGCCCATCGCTACGGCGACATGCGGATGCCGGCGCACTTCATCACCGCGCGAAAGGTGAGGATGAAATCGCGGCCGTTCGGCGCGATCCAGGAGACCGCGCGCTCGCCGGTCCGCACCACGCCCGGGACCAGCACCGCCTGATCGGCGCGCGCCTGATGGTCGAACTCGAGCTCGACGCTGGCGCCCGGCGGCAGAAGATACGGCGAGGCAGAGGCCACGTTCCCCATCGCCGCCTCGGCGGCCTCCCGGATCACCTGCCGCGATTTCTCCGGGTGGTGATGCAGGGCGGAGAAGGTCGAGATCCCCTCCTTCACCACCGCCCCCGCCACCTGCTCGCCGAGGAGCGCCCGCGTCTGCGCGACCGCCTTGTCGTCGCCGGTCACCAGCACCACGGGAACCCCAAAATAGCCGGCCACGGCGGCATTGATGCCGAACTCGCCGGTCGAAACGCCGTCGAGCCGGACATCGTTGAGCCAGCCGGTCCACGTGTGGGCCAGTGGCGCGGCCGGGGTGCCCGCCTTGGCGTGATAGCCGGTGTAGAAGACCGCGCCGACCCCCGCCAGATCGACCCCCTGCATCATCCCGAGCGGCTTGTCGTTGCCGGTGATGAAACGGACCGCGGGGTGAAGCTGCTCGGGGAGGAGGTTGCGCATGCCGTCGTGGCTGTCGTTGACGATCACCTCGTCCGCGCCCCCCGCCAGCGCCCCCTCGATCGCGGCGTTCACCTCGGCGGTCATTCGCTCCCGCGTGCGCAGGTAGCGGTCGGCGGCGACCGGCTCGCCGGCATCGGCGTACTCCGGCGGCGTCACCTGCACCCACGACACGACGCCGCAGGTCCCCTCCATGTCGGCCGATATCAGCACCTTCATCCGCCGCGCACTCCTCCTGCCCATCGAACCCTGCTTCGCCCCCGGCACATCATCCTATCACCCCCTCGGATCAGGGCCACGATCGGACGAGCGGTGCGAAGTCCGGGGAAGGTGTCATCCTGAGCTTGCGAAGGCTCCCGGCTCCCCCGAACCGCGTCAGCATTGAGCCGAGATGCTTCGTTCCTCAGTGCCGTGACACAGCGACGGTGTCATCCTGAGCGCAGCGAAGGATCTCGGCTCCCGGCACCCCCGTTTCCCCCGTGCCGAGATGCTTCGTTCCTCAGCATGACACGATCCGTATGACACGATCTGCGTGTCGCGGCACTCGGCATGACACGTTGGAGGGGACGTCGCCATTACCGCCGCTGCGGAATCCACTTCGCCGCGCTCACGAATTCGCCGCGCAGTCGGGCGCGTGGCTCTCGCGGTCGAGCACCTCACCCGACGCGGCGTCGATGCGCAGCAGCAGCCCGTGCTGGTCGGGCGTGCGGCTGTCCTCGTAGAGGACCACCCAGTGTTGCGGCCAATCGGTGCGGCCGGCCGCAATCGGGAAGGTGCGCGAGAGGTGCCGATACTGGGGGCAGCCGCGCCGGAAGTCGGTTCCCCCCGCCGCTTCGGCGAGCAGCGTCGCCCGCGCCGCGTCGATCGCGGCTGGCGGCGGGGGCGGCCGGAACTCCGGCGCGCGCTCCCACCCCCGCGTCTCCCGCGAGACGATTCTCCCGCTCAACCGCTCGATCACCACGCTCAGCGAGGCGGCGCCCGGCGGCCGGCTCGGGGGTTGCCAGGGGGCGATGAAGGTGTAGGTCAGCCAGCCGGTGCCGGGGAGCGCCGCCGACATGCCGGGCGGCACGGTCCAGTCCCAATCGACCTGCATCGAGGCGTTGAGCAGCCGGGCATCCGGCAGCCAGGCGTCGGCCTGCGCCTGGGCGAGGGGAAGCGCGCTCTCGTAGGTCGCCCCCTCCCCGGCGAGCGGGGCAGCCGTGTCCGGCAAGGGGGGGAGCGCGGGAGCGTCGGGCGTCCAGACCCAGACGGCGAGCGCCAGCGCGGCGAGGAGGAGCTGCACGATCAGCAGCGCCGGGATCAGCCAGCGGCGCGATCGCCAGGGCGGGCCAGATGCGCCACCGCCGGCCAATTCGGCCACAGCCCCGCCCTGTTCAGCCATGATCTCCCGCTCGCTCATCCCCAGGAGAGGTTGCGCACGCTATAGGGGGCCGAGCGGGGCAGCATGTTCGCCTCCTCCCCCGCCTCGGCGAGCGGCACGTCCCCGGCGGCGATCGCCTCCCACCCCTGCTCGGCGAGGGTGGTGCCGATCGTCTCCTGCGTCCACTGGTCGGCGTGCCACGCCAGGTCGGCGAAGCCCGACACCGGCCGCAGGGGGGCGAGCGTCTCATCGCGCACCGTCTCGATACGTCGGCCGGTATCGAGCCAGACAACGAGGTGGAGCGCCAGCGCGCCGTCCCGCTCGATCGGGCTCACGATCCCCTCGACCCGGCCAAAGCGCATGCCTGCCTCACCGCCACGCCGCGTGATCGGTGTCGTGCCGGGGAACGAGGCATCTCGGTTGATGGGGATCACGCGCTGCCCACCGCGCCAGAGGCTGAAAGCCTCTGGCTACGTGACGAAAAGCCCCATCATGGCGGTTGCTGAAATACTGCGGCGACCGTATCCAGGGCCCTTGAGGGTCCTTCCGTTGGGCGTCGCCGGAGGCTTTCCGCCTCCG
>JADYYO010000397.1 GCA_020853615.1 Thermomicrobiales bacterium | reverse complement strand
GGCCGGGAGAGCCAGGCGAAGAGCCCCGCGGAGCCGAGGATGCAGATGGCGATGGCGAGGGCCATCGTGATGCCGACCATCAGGCCCGCGCGGCGGGATTGCTGTCGAAGACGGGTGCTCAGTCCAGAATCGGTCATGCCATGTTGTGCCCGACCGACGTGGCCGCAGGTCCGGGAGAATCGTCCAATACCGAGTAGCAGAGTGTAGCACGGAGCCAGCGGCCAACCGCCGGACAGCGGCCGCGGTCTCCGGAGGCCGCACGCCCGCGATCGCACAGCCTCAGAGGCAGTTTTGGCGAGATTGGACCGAAAAGAGGCTTGTGATCGCGGGCGGGGTTCGCTACTCTCCTTTCATGACGCGATCGCTGACGGTTGCCCGCGTTCGAGATGTCGATGTCCGGCTGCACCCGACGTTTGCTCTGGTCTTCCTCTGGGTGCTCATCGACTGGCGGCGCATCGGCGTCGGGGGGAGCTCCGGCGCGGTCTTCTTCACGCTGCTCGTCGTGCTGCTGATCTTCGCCTGCGTCCTCGTCCACGAGTTTGGCCACGTCTTCATGGCGCGGCAGCATGGCGTACGCGTGCACGATATCTCGCTTTCCGCCGTCGGCGGGGTGGCGCGGATGGAGCAGTTGCCGGTCGAGCCGCGCGCCGAGATCGCGATTGCGCTGGCCGGCCCGGCCGCCAACCTGGCGCTCGTCACCGCGCTCGCGCCGGTGGTGTTGCTGGTGGGGATCATCTCCGGCTTCTCCTCCCTCGAGGAGTACGCGCAAACGGTCTTCAAGCCGTCGCTGACCGGGCTGCTGACAACGCTCGTCTACGCCAACCTGCTCCTCATCGCGACCAATCTGCTCCCCGCATTCCCCATGGATGGCGGCCGAGTCTTTCGGGCGGGCCTGACGGCGCTCTGTGGCCGGGAGACCGCGACTCGGGTCGCGGCGCTGCTGGGCGAGGTCCTGGCGGCCCTCTTCCTCATCTTCAGCATCGTCGTCGCGCAGAGCGTGATCCTGGCGCTGCTCGCCCTCTTCGTGATGGTGATCGCCTTCGCCGAGGACCGCGCGGTGCGGGTCGAATCGTCACTGCGGCGGATGCGCGTCGGCCAGTTCGCCCTCTGGGACATGGGCGGCATCTCGCCGTCGCAGCCCCTCACCTACGCGCTGCGCGGCGGCCCGCGCGATCTGGCGGTCACCGAAGGGGGCCGCGTCGTTGGCATGCTCTGGCGGAACCGCCTCCTGGCCGAGCTCGGCATGGCGACCCCGGGGCGAACGGTCGCCGATGTCATGGACACCGACGCCATCTCGGTCGACGCCGACACCCCGGTCTTCGAGGTGCAGCGGATCATGAGCGAGCACGACTGCTGGTCGGTGCCGGTGACCGAGTCGGGGGTCTATCGCGGCATGTTCACCGGCGATCGGTTCATTCACATCTACCGGCAGCTCGCGCCCGACCCGCTGCAGACCCTCCGCGACCTTCTCCGGCGAAGTCCGCTCGGCGCGCAACGCTTGTAGCCCCGGCGCGCCAGGTTGCCCCAAAACTTGACAGTTGTCTTGAACTCCTGGGCGAACGAGGGTACGATCAGCCTGGATCCGGCTTTGTACCCCGCAGGATTGCCATGAAGGTTTCATCGCGAGGGGAATACGGCGTCCGGGCCATGGTTGCACTCGCCAAGAATCACGGGCAGGGCCCGATGTCGATTGCGGCCATGTCGAAGGCATCGGCAATACCGATGTCGTATCTGGAGCAGTTGATCGGGCCGCTGCGGCGAGCCGGCTTGGTCAAGAGCACGCGAGGCGCGCGCGGCGGCTATACGCTGACCCGCGATCCGAGCGAGGTCCGGGTCGGCGAAGTCTACCGGATCATGGAAGGCCCGGTGGCGCCGATGGACTGCGTCTCCGAAGACCTCACTGACCAGACGTGCCCCCTGATCGAAGGTTGCGAGACGCGGCCGGTCTGGCTGCGCGTGCGCGACGCGATCGTGACGACGCTCGATTCGACCACGCTGGGCGACCTGGTGGCGCAGTCGCCGAACAATCGCCCAGGGGCCGATGCTCCCGCGGCTGCCCCGGCCCACTCCGACGCTGCGTCCCCCGACTGACTCGCAAGGATGCGAGAAGAGATGACGATGACCGGGGACACGCCGTGGACCCGGTGAGGCGCATGCCTGAAACGATCTATCTCGATCACGCGGCCACTACCCCGGTCGACCCGGCGGTGTTGGAGGCGATGCTGCCGTACTTTTCCCAGCGCTTCGGCAATCCGTCGAGCATCTACCAGCTCGGCCAGGATGCGCGAGCGGGCGTCGACCTGGCGCGGATGCGCGTTGCGCGGGTCCTCGGCTGCGAGCCAGGGGAGGTCCTCTTCACGAGCGGAGCGACCGAGAGCGACAATCTGGCGGTGCGCGGGGTAGCCTGGGCGGCTCGCGCCGCAGCGGGAGGAGCCGCGCACATCGTCACGACCGCGATCGAGCACCACGCGGTGCTGCAAACGGCGCAGGCGCTCGAGCGGCAGGGGTTCGCCGCGACCTATGTGCTGCCCAATCGCGACGGGGTCGTGCATCCGGACGCGATTGTGGCGGCGCTGAGGCCGGAGACTTGCCTCATTTCCGTGATGTACGCGAATAACGAAACGGGCGCGATCCAGCCCCTTCGCGAGATCGCGGCGCTGGCACGCGAGCGCGGCATCCCCGTCCACACCGACGCCGTGCAGGCCGCGGGCAGCCTGGCGCTCGATGTCGATGAGCTCGGCGTCGATCTGCTCTCCCTCTCGGCGCACAAGGTCTATGGCCCCAAGGGGGTCGGCGCGCTCTACGTGCGGCAGGGGACCGTCATCGATTTCCAGCAGGTCGGGGGCGGCCAGGAGCAGGGGCGGCGCGGGGGCACGGAGAACGTGCCAGGCATTGTCGGCATGGGCCTGGCGCTCGAACGCGCCGAGGCCATGCGAGCCGACTACGCGCGGCATTGCGCTGACCTCCGCGACAGGCTCATGCGCGGGATACTCGATGCGATTCCGGGCGCCGAGATTAATGGCCCGCGCGATGCCGAGCGGCGGCTGCCGAACAATCTGAACGTCTCCATGCCCGGGGCGGTGGGGGAGATGCTCCTGCTGAGCCTCGACGTTCTCGGCATCGCGGCCTCGTCCGGCTCGGCCTGCACGACGGGGAACACCGAACCGAGTCATGTGTTGCGCGCCATGGGAATGGCCGAGGAGTCGTGCCGCTCGGCCCTGCGCTTCACAGTCGGTTGGGGCAACACCGGTGAGCAGATGGACGAGACCGTCGCGGCTCTGGCCGAGGCGGTCTCCCGCGTCCGCGCCCTGAGCGGAAGCCCAACCGGTTAGACGCCTTCGTCGGGCGTCGCCTCGTCGCCGATCGGCGCACTGTTCGACTCGGGAGTCGCCTCGAAGAGGCGCTCCACGACCTGGCCGGCGAATTGGTCGAGGGGTGGCAGCTCGTCGAGCGATCTCAACCCGAACTGCCGCAGAAACTCGATCGTGGTCGCGTACTGGATCGGGTTGCCGACCGTCGGCAGCCGGCCCGCGATCTCGATCAGCCCGCGCGAATGGAGCGTGGCGAGTACCCCCGAGGAGTCGACGCCACGCAGCGCCTCGATCTCGGCGCGCGTCACGGGTTGCCGATAGGCGATGAGCGCGAGGGTCTCGAGCGCCGCGCCGGAGAGACGAACCTCGCGCTCGATGCGCAGGAAGCGGCGTACCTGGGCGGCAAAGCGCGGCGCCGAAGAGAGATGCGCCGTGCCATGGTGCTGGACGACGACCAGGCCGCGCCGCTCGTCCCGGTTCATCGCCTCCAGCGCCGCCGTGACCTCCGCGACGCTGACGCCGGCCACGGCGGCGAGATCTGCGAGGCGTGCCGGCTCCGGAGCCACAAGCAGGAGGGCCTCGAGCAGCGGCGGCAACTCCTCGGGGTCGACGGCAGGTGGCTGCCCGTCGCCGGTGTCGAGCCCGAGCGCGCGTTGCGCCAACCGCGGCATCTGGTTATCCGGTTCGGCTGGCACTGGCGTCGTCTTCTGGCGGCTCGGCCTTTGCCATCACGATCTCTCCGAAGAGGCTCTCCTGGCGCGCGACGATCGCGTGGCGGCGCAGGAGGGTGAGCATAGCCAGAAATCCGGCGGCCACTTCCTGCCGACTTTGGCACGACTGGCGGATACTCTCGAAGGAGACGGTCGGGTGCGAGGCGAGCGAACCGAGGATGCGCGCGATCATCTCGCGGAGGGTGACGATGCGACGGCCCGGGACCAGCGCCGGCCGCTCCGGGAGTCGCGCGAACCAGCGCCGAACCGCCTTGGTCAGCGCTGTCGGCGGTTGGGGCACGAGACGCGGAGGAGCGGCCTCGGGGCCCGCGATCGCCTCGCCCCGGCCAAAACTGCCGCTGCCGTCGCGCTGGCGCGCGGCGAGCAGCTCCGCGGCGGCCTTCACCGCCCGATACTCCGCGAGCCGGCGGACGAGATCGGCTTCGTCCGATTCCTCGGGTTCTCGCACGGGCCGTGGCAGGAGCGATCGCGACTTCAGGAGCGAGAGGCGCCCGGCGACCGCAGCGAACTCGGCCACCACCTCCGGAGCGGGCGATTCGAGCGTGCGCGAATAGGCGATGAACTGGTCGAGGACCGCGAGGAGCGACACCTCGCTGATTGGCAACCGCTCCCGCTCGATGAGTCGAAGCAGCACGTCGAGCGGGCCTTCGAAGACCGAAAGCCGCAGTTGGTAGCCGTCGAGGGTTGGCATCGCCGACGAGGTGGTTGCCATACCTGGAGTCTACGCGATGGACGCACGTTGGCTGCAGTTCACGATGAGGCGCATGAAGGGCGGAAAGCGGAGGATTACCCGCCGGCGAAGACGCGCATCAGCAACTGCCGCACCGGCTCGGTGATGCCGGAGATGATGCTGCTGCCGATGCCGCGCCCGAAGACGAGCAGGACGAAGAGGATCGGGATGCCATAGCGCTCGAGCGGCGCGAGGACCGGCCGCCAGAAGTCGGGGAGGAGGGCCGTGAGGATGCGCGAGCCGTCGAGCGGCGGCAGCGGCACCATGTTGAAAGCCGCGAGCAGGAAGTTCACGGTCATGAAGATCTGGAGCCAGAAGGCGAGCCCATTCATCTGCACGTCGGCGGCGGGCAGGGCGCGCAGCAGGAAGGCGGCGATGGCGCCGAGGACGACGTTCGAGAGCGGGCCGGCGAGCGCGACCAGCGCCATGCTGCCATGGCGCCCGAATCGGCCTGCGGGGTGCAGCCGGAAGTCGTTGACCGGGACCGGCTTCCCCCAGGCGATCGCCGGAAAGCCGAGCGCGATGAAGAGGAACATCAAGGCGCCGACGGGGTCGAAATGGGCGGCCGGGTTGAGCGTGACACGGCCCAGGTAGCGGGCCGTGTCGTCGCCGAGCACCGACGCCGTCCACGCGTGCATGAACTCGTGAACCGTGATGGCGATCACGAAGGTCACGAGGATGGCGATGAAGAACTGGGGATCGAAGTTTCCGAATCCTGGCATTGGCGCGTATCGTCTTTCGCGGCTGCTCAGATCGCCTGGAACTTCGCCGCGCCGCCGGGCGCCTGCTCCGCGCCTGACCCCGGATAGAGGTGGCAGGCGACATGATGCCCGTTGCCCTGGTCGGCAAAGACCGGATCGACCTGGCGGCAGACGTCCATGGCGTAGGGGCAGCGGGTGTGGAAGTGGCAGCCAGAGGGCGGGTTGATCGGGCTGGGCACGTCGCCCGGCAGGATGATCCGCTCGCGCCGCTTCTCGACGACCGGGTCCGGAATCGGCACCGCCGAGAGAAGCGCCTTGGTGTAGGGGTGGAGCGGATCGGCGTAGAGCTCGTTCCGGTCGGCCATCTCGACGATCTTGCCGAGGTACATGACCGCCACGCGATCGGAGATGTGCTTGACCACCGAGAGGTCGTGCGCGATGAAGAGATAGGTCAGGCCAAACCGCTCCTGAAGGTCCTCCAGCAGGTTCACGATCTGCGCCTGAATCGAGACGTCGAGCGCGGAGACCGGCTCGTCGGCGACGATGAAATCGGGGTTCGCCGCCAGAGCTCGGGCGATGCCGATGCGCTGCCGCTGGCCGCCGGAGAACTCGTGCGGGTAGCGGTTGGCGAAGTAGGGGTTGAGGCCGACGGTCTCCAGCAGCTCCTGGACGCGCTGGGTGCGCTCCTTCTTCGGCACCAGATTGTGAATCTGCATCGGCTCGGAGACGATGTTGCCGACAGTCATGCGCGGGTTGAGCGAGGCGTAGGGGTCCTGGAAGATCATCTGCAGGTGGCGGCGCATCTTGCGCATCTCGCCGCCATTCAGCCTGGTGAGATCCTTCCCCTTGAAGATCACCTCGCCGTCGGTCGGCTTGTAGAGCTGCAGGATGGCGCGACCCGTCGTCGACTTGCCGCAGCCCGACTCGCCGACGAGCCCGAGCGTCTCGCCAGGCTT
>JADYYO010000396.1 GCA_020853615.1 Thermomicrobiales bacterium | reverse complement strand
GGCACTTCACGACGCACGAGCGATCTCCCTATGCCTGCGGGGTCGCCTCGAACATCGGCTGCATGCCGGCCGCGCCGCCGCTCTGGAAGTTCCAGCTCTCCGCGACCTTCCCATCCACGACGCGGACGACGATGACGCCGTCGGTGTCGCTCTCCATGCCGCGCATGCCAGTGAAATCGATGAGCAGCGCTGCCTGATCCCCTTCGACGATCGCGTCCTTGACGCTGACCCTTGCGTCGGGGAAGACCTCGTGCACGGCGCCGAACGATTCCTTCAACCCCGCGAGATCCGGGGCAGCCATGGACCCGCCGCGGGTTGGCGAGGGGGTGTGGTTGACGTAGTTGGCAGCGACCACGTCATCGAGCGCGGTCGTCTCCCCGGTCGTGAAGGCCGTGTTCATCGCCTCGACGAATTGCCGGGCGACCGCTTCCGTATCACCGGCGGCCGGGGTTGCCTCCTGGCCACGCGCGGCACCGACGAAGACCATGCCGAGGAGGGCGAAGGCGAGCGCGACGGGGAGCAGGGCACGGGTCATGAGATCCCCCTTTGGTTGTGGATGAGTGACCGGCGCCCGGGCCGGCGCCCGGGTGATTTCCATGCTACTCCCGCGAGGGATGGCTCGCTATGGGCGCGCGGAACAAGCGCGACAGTCGTCAGTGGCGAATTCCGCGTTGCCATCGGCAGCCGGCGTCACGGTCATGCCGGTTGAGGATCGCGACCGTCGCGCTCGCGGCAGTCGGGAGGCAGCTCGGCGACCGGCAGGGGGAGCCGCTCGAAGAATTCCTGATGCTCGCGCGTGACACGGCAGGCGAGCTCCACGTCGCCCGACGCGATGGCGTCGACGATCGGTTGGTGGCACTCCGCCGCTTCCTGCAGATCGATGCCCGGCGCCATCATGGTGATGGTGGTGCGCGTTTCGATCTGGAGCCCCTGCCAGACGCTCAGCAGGAGATGATTGGCGCTCGCCTCGATGATCGCTCGGTGGAAGCGGTAGCTGTGCGTGACGAGACCGTCGACATTGCCGGCGCGAGCGGCCTCGCGCATGGCGTCGACCTCGGCTTGCAGCGCCGAGACATCGCCGGCCAGCGCGGGGGTCGCCAGTCGCGTGGCGAGCTCCTCCAGACCGCCGCGCACGGCGTAGATTTCGCGCAGCCCGCGCTTCCAGACATCACCGACCACGGTGCCGCGATGGCGCGCGCTGGCGACGAACCCCAGCGCTTCCAGCTCGCGCAGCGCCTCGCGCACCGGCGACTGGCTGGTGCCGAGATCGCGCGCGATCTTCATTTCGACCAGCCGGTCCCCCGGCTGGTAGACGCCGTGCAGGATGTCCCGGAGCAGGGCGTCGCGCACCTGCTCGCGGAGCGACTGTCGCGGCAAGAGCATTCGTCCCACTCCCCAGCCTTCGGTCCCGTGCTTTCGCCGGCGTGTTGACAGCGGCGATGATCCGCGTATGATCCTCGATAATCGATAACCGGACAATCGAAGGGAGACCTGCAGTGCTGCAGCGCGTCCACATGCCGTCCGATCTTGGCGAGGCGGCGGGGCTTCTGGCGAACGATCCCACGGCGGCCCTACTCGCCGGGGGGACGCTGCTGATGCCGGCCGTCAACAACGAGGTGACGCCGATCCAGTCGCTGGTGAGCACGAAGCGGCTCGGGCTCGAGGGTATCGCCGTCGAAGGGGATCGCGCCCGCATCGGGGCGGCGACACGTCTCGCGGACGTCGGCGCCGATCCGCGCCTGGCGTTCCTCCATCCCGTCATCGAGGCGATCGCGTCGCCGCCGATCCGCAACCTGGCCACCGTCGGGGGGAACCTCTTCGCCTGGCAACCATACGGAGATCTCGCCGTTGCGCTCCTCGCCCTCGACGCGACCGTGATGGTCGCCGGGCAGCAGGGGCAGCGCGAGGCTCCTGTGGCGGAGATCGTCGCTAGCGGTGTCGCGGCGAGGGAGATCGTGACCGGGGTGGAGTTCGCCGTGCCGACCGAAGGGAGTTGGTTTTTCACCAAGGCGATGCGGCGCAAGCTCAACTCGGCGGCGATCGTCACGGTGGCCGCCGTCATCACGGTCGAGAGCGACGCGGTCGCCTCGGCGCGGGTCGCGCTCGGCGGTGTCGGGCGACGCCCCCTGCGCGCACCATCGGTCGAGGCCGCGCTGCTCGGCAAGCCGCTCGACGCTGCCACGGTCGCGGCGGCCGCCGAGCACGCGATCGACGATGCCGAACCGTTTTCTGATGCCTACGCCAGCGCCTGGTACCGGGCGCGCGTGCTGCCGGTGCACATCCGCCGCGCCATCCTCGGCGAATAGAGCGGCGTGCAGAAGACGTGTCATGCTGAGGAACGAAGCATCTCGGCTCAGGAGACGATCGCTTTCGATGAGCCGAGATGCTTCGCGCCGCTCAGGATGACACCATTTCGGCACGGCGCTATAAGCGAGTGAGCGACGACCGATGATTCCAGAGAGGGACGGGACATGGCCTCGACCATCGTGCAATTGACCGTCAACGGCCAGGACGCAGAGTTCCTGGCCAAACCGGGGACGACGCTCCTCATGGCGTTGCGGGAGAACCTGGGCTTGACCGCCGCCAAGCGGGGGTGCGCGCAGGGGACGTGCGGCACATGCGACGTCATCGTCGACGGCCGGGTCGTCCCCTCCTGCCTCATCCCGGTCGAGACGATCGTGGGGGCGGCCGTCGAGACGCTCGAAGGGCTCGCCGACGGCAACGCGCTCTCGCCGCTGCAGGCCGCCTTCGTCGAGGGCTTCGCCACACAGTGCGGCTTCTGCACGCCGGGGATGCTGATGTCGGCGACCGCGCTGCTGGCCGAGAACCCGGCGCCGACCCGCGGCGATGTCGTGCGGGCGATCTCGGGCAATGTCTGCCGCTGCACCGGGTACGAGGCGATCGTCGACGCGATTCTCGATGGCGCGGCCCGGGCTCGGGCCGCATCGACGGCGGCCGCCGACTAGAGGGAGGGGATGGCCATGCCGATGCGCCTCGCGACCATCGATGCCGACTATTTTGCCGATGAACGCGACGCCGACCTGCAGGTGGTCGGCACGCCCGCGCCGCGCGCCGACGCGCGCGGCCATGTCATGGGGCAGACGCAGTACTTCGAGGATGTCCACTACCCCGGCATGACGCATCTGAAGATGCACCGCTCGACGCGGCACCACGCGCTGATCAGGGGCGTCGACACCGCCCCGGCGCTCGAGGTTCCGGGTGTCCTGCGCGTGCTGACGTGGCGCGACGTGCCGAACAACTGGTACACGATCCTGCGCCTGATCGGCGTCGAGCCGGATGACGAGCCGGTCCTGGCCGAGGACCGGGTCCTCTACATGGGCGAGCCGATCTGCGCCGTCGTCGCCGAGACGGAGGCGGCGGCGCGCGAGGGGGCGAGCCGGATCCGGGTCGACTACGAGGAGCTGCCGGCGGTCTTCGACGTCGAGGAGGCGCTGCGGCCGGAGACGATCGTCGTCAACCCGAGGCACGGCCACAACTACTTCACTTATGAGGGACACAACTGCCGGCGCATCCGCTTCGGCGACATCGAGAAAGGCTTTGCCGAGGCCGACCAGATCTTCGAGTTCACCTACCAGTCGTCGCCGATCGAGCACGCGCCGCTGGAGACGACCGGTTGCATCGTCAAGCCGGAGGCGGACGGACGGCTGAAGATCCACTCCGACACGCAGGCCTGCTACTTCACGCTCGACAACACGGCGCTGACGCTCGGCATCCCCTTCAACCGGCTGCGCGTTATCGGCGGCACGGTCGGCGGCGGCTTCGGCGGCAAGGTCGACGTCATGGTCGAGCCGATCGCCTGCATCGCCGCGCAGCTCACGAACCGGCCGGTCAAGTACGTCTACAGCCGGGCGGAGGAGATGCAGGTCTCCTCGCCGCGCGCGGCCGAGCGGATCATCATCAAGGATGGCGTCACCAACGACGGCCGCATCCTGGCGCGCAAGATCACCCTCTACGTCGATGCCGGCGCCTACTCCCGTCACTCTCCCTACGGGACGACGAAGGCGGCGGCGCACATGCCAGGGCCATACACCATCCCGAACGTCTGGGTCGATGCCTACTGCGTCTACACCAACCGGACGCCTTCGAGCGCGATGCGCGGCTTCGGCGTGACGATCGCCGACTTCGCGCTCGAGAGCCAGATGGACCGCGTGGCGAAGGCGCTCGGCATCGACCCGCTCGTCATGCGGCTGCAGAATGCCTACCGCGACGGCGATATGAAGGCGCACCGCAAGCTCGTCGAGGGGGCCGCCCTGATCGAGGTGATGCAGCGCGCCGCCGAGCTGGTCGAGCACGAGCTGCCGGCGGCGTATCGCGCAATGTCGTCGACGGATGGGAGGGGCGCGTAATGGCCAGGCTTCGCGGGCGGGGATTCGCCGCCGTCAACTATCCGACCGGCATGAACCTGGGGGGCGACCCCTCGCAGGCGCTGATCCATTCGACCACGACCGGCACCTTCGTCATCACCCTCTCCTCGGTCGATCTGGGGCAGGGGTTGAAGACGGTCGTCGCCCAATGCGCGGCGGAGACACTGGGGCTGCCGCTGGAGATGATCCTCGTCGACACCGCCGACACCGACACCGGCCCGCACTGCATGGGGACCTTCGCCAGCCGGGGGACGCATCGTGTCGGCAACGCGGTGATCATGGCGGCGCGCGAGGCGCGCGAGATCATGCTCGAGGTGGCGGCCGAGGAGCTGGAGGTCGACGCCGCCGACCTGGAGACGGACGGAACCGGCTTCATCAAGCTGAAGGGCTCCGAGGAGAAGAAGATCCACGTCGTCGACCTGGCGCTGGCCGCGCACTTCAAGCAGGGGAAGACGATCTCGGGGCGCGGCATCTTCCTCAAGCCGAAGAGCGAGCCGGTGCCGGAGACGGGCGAGATGGATCCCGACTCCTGCCAGGCGCACGCCTGCACCGTCGCCGAGGTCGAGGTCGACGACGAGACGGGGATCGTCGAGGTCCTGAACATGTACAACGTCTACGAGATGGGGCGGGCGCTCAACCCGGCGATGGCGCACCAGCAGATCGTCGGGGGGGCCTGGATGGGGATCTCGCACGCGCTCTTCGAGACGACGGAGCCGTACTACCCGGACCGCGCGCACGGCCCGACCGACTACAGCGAATACCTGATGCCGGGTCCGGCCGACCTGGCGGCGATGGAGAGCGTCATTCTGGAGCGGCCTGCGGCGAACGGCCCGTACGGCGGCAAGGGGATCGGCGAGATGACGGCGAACTCCCCGATTCCGGCGATCGCGAACGCGATCTACGACGCCTGTGGCGTGCGGGTCGAATCGATGCCCTTCACGCCGGAGAAGATCCTGCGCGGCCTCGACGCCTTGCGCACCGCGAATGCGTGAGTGGCTGACCACATGCTGAATGTCTGGCGCGACGGCTGTAGGGGCGACACCTGTGTCGCCCGCCTCCCCAACAACCCGGCAACGGACTGGCAACATCGTCACCATCACCGGCGGTCGTGGCGGATCAGACCGGGCGACACAGGTGTCGCCCCTACGATGGGCGCGTTCGTTCTTGAATGGTTCCATCGGGGCGGTGGCGCCGATGAGTGACCGCTATGCCAGTCCCGAATCTGTGCAGGGGACGCTGGCGGAGGCGAGATACTTCGCCGACGAGGGGTTGGCGACAGCGATATTTCTGAGCGAGGCGCTGGGGAAGCCGCTGCTGCTGGAGGGGGAGCCGGGGGTCGGCAAGACCGAGGTTGCGCGCGCGCTCGCCACGACGACCCGCCGCGAGTTGATCCGGCTGCAGTGCTACGAGGGGCTCGACGCTTCGCAGGCGCTCTACGAGTGGAACTACGCCCGGCAGCTCCTGCAACTCCGCGCCAGCGAGCGCGCGGACGGCGCCCTGGCGGAGATCTACACGCCCGAGTTCCTGCTGGAGCGGCCGCTGCTGCGTGCCCTGCGCGTGGCGGGGGGCGCGGTGATTCTGATCGACGAGATCGACCGCGCCGACGCGGAGTTCGAGGCGTTCCTGCTCGAGTTCCTGAGCGATTTCCAGATCACGATCCCCGAGCTGGGGACGGTGCGGGCCGAGGCGACGCCGATGGTGATCCTGACGTCGAATCGCACCCGCGAGTTGCACGATGCGCTGAAGCGGCGCTGCATGTACCACTGGATCGACTTCCCGGAGCCGCAGCGGGAGCGGCGCATCGTCTCGGCGCTGGCGCCGGGCGTGACCGACGCGGCTGCCGCGGCGCTGGTGGCGGCGGTGGCGCGGGTGCGCGAGCTGCCGCTGCTCAAGAAGCCGGGCATCGCGGAGACGGTCGAGTGGGCGCGGGGGGCCCGCATCCTGGAGGAGCGGGGCGCCGCCTGGCCGGCCGCCCTGCGCCGCTCGCTCGGGCTGCTCCTCAAGGACGAGGAGGATCTGGCGCGGGTCGCGGCCGAGGCGGACGACCTGCTGGCGCTCGCCTCCCCATGACGTCGCTGGCGCGGGAGCATCTCGAAGGGTTCCTCGACGCGCTGGCGGCGAGTGGTGTGGCCACGCTCATCCCGCGCCGGGTCGATTTCCTGCGCGCGGTCGGGCTGACGCCGCTGCGCTCGATCGACGATCTCTACTGGGCGGCTCGGGTCACGCTCGTCTCGCGGCAGGAGGAGATCGCGTCGTTCGATCGCCTCTTCGACGCCTGGTTCCGCTCGGGTTGGTTCGAGACGCTGGGGGCAACTGGCGACGACGAGAGCGAGGAGAGCGAGACGGAGCGGCCGGCCGCGAGCCCCGAGAGCGCGGCGTCATTCGTCGATCAGGGGGAGGGAACCGGCCGAGAAGCGAGCCGCGACGACCTCCGCAACCGCCGCCGGCTTGCAAGGGCGAGCGATGACGAGCGGGTGATCTGGGCAAGGATGGTGGAGATCGCCTGCCGATCCCTGCCGCGCACGAGCGGGCGGCGGCGCGTGCGGGACCGGCGACGCGGCGATCTCGATCTGCGCCGCACGCTGGCCGAGTCGAGGCGGACCGGCGGCGACGTGGTGCACCTCCGCTACCAGCGACGGTCGCAACGCGGGCGCCGCGTTCTCCTGCTGATCGATGTCTCCGGCTCGCTGAAGGCGAACAGCCCGGCCTTTCTCCGCTTCGCCCACGCCATCGTGCGGGCGGCGGCGCGGGCCGAGGTCTTCACCTTCGGCACCCGCCTCACCCGGGTGACGCCGATCCTGCGCCAGCCCGATCTCGACGCGGCGCTGGCCGCGCTGGCGCCGGTCATCAACGACTTCGACGGCGGCACCCGTATCGGGGAGACCTTCACGCGGTTTCTGGGCAACAGCCGCTTCGTCTCGTTCGCGCGCGGGGCGCTGATCGTTGTCCTGTCGGATGGCCTCGAACTGGGCGATCCGGGGCCGATGGCCGAGGCGACGGAGCGGCTGGCGCGACTGGGACACCGCCTCGTCTGGCTGACGCCGCTGCGGGGCGACCCAACCTACCGACCAGTGACGCGCGGCATGCGGGCGGTGCTCGGCTCGCTCGATCGCCTCGGAGACGGCTCGTCGCCGGCGGCGCTGCTGGCGGAGTTGGAGGGGCTGCCCGGGTTGGAGCATCGGCCGCGGCGACGCGCGGGCGCGAGGTGGCAGGAGGAACGGAGGAGCGCATGACGACCGGCATTGTCGACGCCCATCATCACATCTGGCGCAAGCAGGATCTGGACTGGCTGGCTGGGCCGATGGTGCCGCGCATCTTCGGCCCCTACGAGCCGATTCGGCGCGACTATCCGATCGCGGAGTACATCGCCGATGTCTCGCCCTTTGGCATCGAGAAGTCGGTCTACGTGCAGACGAACTGGCCGCTGGAGAAGTCGGTCGATGAGGTGCGCTGGGTGCAGGAGGTGGCCGACCAGTCGGGGTGGCCACACGCCATCGTCGGTTCGGCGAACCTGATGGACGACGGCTGTGCGGCGGTCTTCGCCGAGCAGGCGCGGATCTCGCCGCTGATGCGCGGCACGCGGCTGCAACTCCACTGGCACGAGAACCCGGCCTACCGCTTCGCGCCG
>JADYYO010000395.1 GCA_020853615.1 Thermomicrobiales bacterium | reverse complement strand
GCTGCAGCCGCTCGGCATGCAGAACACGGGGTACCGCCTCACCGACCTCCTGACGGCGAAGGTGGCGATGGGCTTCAGCGCCGTCTATCAGGAGGGGGATACCGCCGAGCCGGGGCGCTGGTACGGCGTCGGGGCAATCGACCCGGTTGGCGGGCTCTCCTCCACCGCCCGCGACATGCTCCGCTGGGCGCGCTTCACCAGCGGCGGCCGCGACGATGCCGGCAACGAAATTCTCGACAACGCCAGCCGCGAGCTGCTGCGCGAGCTGCGCTACCCTGGCGCCGAGGGCGCCTTCACCGGGCTCACCTGGTACACCCGCGATGCCAAATCGCCCTCCGGCCCAATCCGGCTGATGTGGCACGGCGGCAGCATGCGCTTCCAGCAGTCGCGGCTAGTCATCGCGCCGGAGCGCAACGTCGCCATCGTCCTGCTAACGAATAGCGAGCGCGGCTCGGAGATGATCGACCGCGTGCAGGAGGTCGCGCTGCGTGCCTACCTCGGGATCGAGGAGGAAAGGCCAGGGACGATCGCCGGCAGTCGGGACGCGCTCGCGCCCTACGCCGGCCGCTACACGGCGGCGCTCACCGACTACACCCTCACCCTCGACGGCGACGACCTGCTGCTGCGCGCCTCACGCAACCGGGCCATGCCGGAGGAGGAGATCGGCCCGGAGGTTCCCCCCTCCCGCCTGGCCCTCACCACGCAACCCGACCTCCTCCTCGCCCTCGATCCCCCCTTCGAGAACGAGCAGGCCGAATTCCTGCGCGAAGATGGCGAGATTGCCTGGCTGCGCATCGGGCACCGCGTGCATCGGCGGGTGATAGGGGTTGGGTGATGGGTGGCAGATGTCGGATGTCGGATGTCGCGACGAAGCCAGCGACGATCCCACTCGGACATCTGCCATCTGACATCCGACATCAGTTCCCCCTATCACCCATCACCCCCGTTGAACGCCGCGACGACGCTGTCGATCTCGGCGCGGGTCATGGCGGCTTCGTCGAACCATCGGCTCCAGAGGGCGGCGAGGCCGCGGCCGGAGGCGCGCTCGAAGGCGGCGCGCAGTTCATCGGGCGTCATCTCGCCCCAGGCGTAGCGGCTGGCGATGTCGCGTAGCGCGGCGTTGAACGCCTCGGGGCCGATCTCCTGCCGGATGGCGAGGAAGCCGAGCGATCCCTTGCCGTAGAGCGCGTTGGCGCGGACCGCCTCGTCCTGCCCCTCGGCGGCGGGGATGTCGACGACCGCGTCGCCGGCGTTGAGGAGGCGCAGGGCGGGGCCGGTCACCCAGGCGTCGAGCTGCCGGGCCGCGGCGACGGAGCCGTAGGCCTTCTGGATATAAAGAAGCGACGAGACGGTGGCCAGCCCCTCCTGGATGTAGCCGTGCGCGTTCGAGTCGCCGCCGACGAGAATGCCCCACCAGAGGTGCGACATCTCGTGAGCGACGATCGCGGCCAGCCGCTCCGGGTCCTGCTCGCCATACGTCTCGAGGAGGGAGGGCCCGTCGAGGAAGAGAAGCCCCGACCAGGCGATGCCGAGCGCGCCCGAGGGGTCGACCTGGACGAGATCGACCGAACGGGCCGGATAGGGGCCGAACCAGTCGCCGAAATTGCGGAGAGCATCCGCGGCGATGGCGAGCGTCTGCCGTCTGACGGCGGCATCGAGATCCGGCGCTGTCCAGAGGGTCACCTCGGTCGCGGCAACGTCGCGGCCTTCGGGCGCAAGGTCGTCATCGGCGACGATCACGAAGTCGCGCGCGGGCCCGGCGATGAAGCGCCGGGTCGTGATGCCGTCCCCCGTCTCCTGCGCGAGCGGAACGCCCGTGGCGATGACGGCCAGAGCGGCCGGCGCGGCGATCGCCACGTCGTAGAGCGCGCTCGGCGCGTATGTCGGGTCGCCGAAGGGGGTCACGGGCGGCAGCGCCCAGCCCGCGCCCTCTTCATGGACGGAGAGGAGCGGGAACCAGTCGGCCAGAACCCAGGATCCGTGCCGCGTGTCGTGGGTCAGGATGCCGTAGGAGCCGGTCGAGTCGGTCGGAATCGTGGTGGTGAAGGTCATGCCGATCTCGGCGCTGTCGCCGGGCGCAATCGCCTGTGGTAGTGGGACGCGCAGCGCCGTCTCGTCGAGCGCGAATTCCGGCGCGACCGGCGCGCCATCGGCCGTGAGCGCGTCGACCGCCAGGTTCCCCTCGCCGTAGTAGCCCGCGTTCGGGAAGAGCCGGAACCAGACCTCGGAGAGTGGCTCGCGCGCCGGATTGCGCCAGATCACCTGCATCTCGCCGCCGATCGTGCTCGCGGCCGGGTCGAGCGCGACGCGCAGGCGAATATCGCTCAGCGCGGACGCGGCCGCCTCGGCGCGGGGGAGCGCATCGGGGACGACATCGGCGAAACGGTCGGAAGCGACCGGCGTGGCCGCGGGATCGGCGGCCACCAGCGGTGCCAGCCAGACGCTCGACGAGAGGAGCGCGCAGAGGAGCAGGGCTCTGAACGCCTGCAAGACGCGGGAGGCGCGGGGGACGGGTTGGCTGATAGGCATAACGGAGGGAAGTGTACGCATCGAGAGGAAACGCCGCGCCCGGGCCGCCGGAGGCTTTCAGCCTCCGGCTACGAATACCGGAAGGACCCTGATGGCGGTTGCCCTATTATTCCGGACACAGGCCGACGAGATGGAGGAGCGCCGTCGAGCCGTCGTGCCACTGGGCCAGCCAGGCGGTGACCGCCTCCTGCAGCGCGGCCCAGTCATCGCCAAAGACGTGATGATGCGGGACCTCGCCATTGAGCACGCGCCACAGATCTTCGACCGGGTTGGTCCAGGGCGCGTACGTGGGCAGGGGCAGCAGGTGGATCGCCGCCGGCAGCGCCGCCAGCACGTCCGCATGGACGTGCACTGGCCAGGTGTCCTGGGTCAGATCGATGCCCTCGGCCTCCGGGTCGGCCGCCACGATCGCCTGATAATAGCGCCGCAGGGTCTTGCGGTCGACGCGGTGGCGCTGCCAGGCCACGACCCGCCCCGTCACCGCGTCCAGGCAGGCCGCGCTGCGCCGCTTCGTGTTGGTGCCCTAGCCTTGGTCCGCGCGCGGCGCATCGGTGGCGGCCGGCGCGCAGGCGCGGCTGAGGGAGGGCCGCCTATAGTACGTGAACTCAGCCTCATAGAGGAGGACCACCGCCTCGGGATGCGCGTGGGCCAGCAGTTGCGCCGCCGTGATGGCGGCCAGCTTGGCGTCGTAGGCCAGATCGGGGGAGTGGAAATAGGCCCGTCCGCGTTTATACCGCACCCCCAGGCGGCGCAGGATGCGGGGGATGCTGCCCGGGGCCCGCGCGTGCCGCCCCGTCGCCACATCGCGTAGGCGCCAGCGGCTGCGCGCCAGGCCGAACAGCCGAGGGGCGCGGTGGATGACCGCCAGCAGCGCGGCCCGCGCCGCCGTCGGCGAGAGGGGGGAAAAAGGCCGATTTGCGGCCCCGTCCCGTCCGGACCCGCAAGCCGGCCACGCCCTCGGCCTGATAGCGGCGCACCCAGGCGGAGATCGTCTCCGGACGACGCGGGCGCAGCCGTCCGCTCCGGGCCACGTCCCGCAACGACTGCCCGCCGGCCACCTTCAGGATGGCGGCGGCCTTCTCGCGCAGATACGGGGTCGGGTCGTGATCGCGCACCTGTTCCAGGTCGTGCCCCTGGATGGCGGTCAAGGCGATAGCCAGCGGGGCGGGCATGGGGCGCACCTCCACGATGAGCGAGTGCCAGTGGTGGCCGGACTATTTTAGCAACCGCCATCAGGGCCCTGGCAGGCGGCGACCGCATCATGAACGCACCTGTGATACCAGGAATGATTCGTGCGGTTGTGCACAGACAGGATAACTCGCTATCTTGATTTCCTTCATAAGGACGGCAACCTGCATCAGGGCCCTTCAGGGTCCTTTCCCGTATTCGTAGCCGGAGGCTTTCAGCCTCCGGCGGCCCGACGCGGCGTCTCCTCTCGAAATATGGCCGCATCAATTGCGCAACCGCCAGCGTATGATGGCGCCGGAATCACGCAACGCGTACGGCGTCTGCCTCTCGTGCAGTGAGGTGACGTGAAACATCTCCGTCTCGATGTCGTGACGATGTCCGCCGCGGCGCTTCTCGTTGCCATCACCCTGATCGCGATGACGCCGGTCGCCGAGGCGGCGCGGTGGCGGCGCGAGGTCGTGGTCGTGCGCGACCATACGAGCGGCAGCCGCTGGGGGCCGATCATCGTGGCCGAGATCGCCGCGCTCAACGCGGCCTTGCCCCCGGGCGCGCCGCGCTTCGTCTACCGGGACGCCCGCACGATCCCCTGCGCCGCGATCGACCGCAATCGGCGCGCGATCAGCGTCTGCTCGATCGACCGCTTCGCCCGCCCGGCCGCGACCTCGACGACACGGCGCAACGAGACGATCCGCGAGGCGCTGATCGTCCTGCGCGACGACCAGATCCGGCTTGGGCAGAGTCGGGTTTGCCATGAGCTGATGCACGCCACGACGGCGATCCCCGATGCCTATCGGACCGAGCCGGAGAGTTGCGTGCGCGGCAGCCGCGCCACCTTCGGCGCCTGGGATATCGCCCTCCTCGGCAGCGAGTACGGCGCGCGCCGCTGATCGTCCGCTGGAGGCGCGGCCGTCCCGAACGAGGACAGGGGCTTCCCCGTTCCGGCGACCGGACGTAGACTCACGGATCATGAGTTCAACGCCAGAAACCGACCCGGCGCCGGAGGAGAGGGGGCAACCGGGCTGGACCGTGACCCTCTACGCCGTCTGGTGCGGCGAGATCCTGGCGCTGATCGGCTTCTCCTCCCGTGTGCCGTTTCTCCCCTTCTATCTGGGCGATCTCGGCGTGACAACAATCGAGGGGCAGACCCTCTGGGCGGGTGGCATCAACGCTGCCGGCGCCGCCATGATGGCGATCACCGCGCCGATCTGGGGCGTGCTGGCCGACCGCTACGGCCGCAAGCCAATGCTGCTGCGCGGCCTCTTCGTCGGCGCCCTGACCGTG
>JADYYO010000394.1 GCA_020853615.1 Thermomicrobiales bacterium | reverse complement strand
CGCAGGGAGAGGGTGTGCTGACGTCGAAGGTCGTGACAGAAGGCGGCTGCGCTGCTCTGCAACTCTCCCTCGGCGTCCCTCAATGACGCTTCGAGGGTGACGCCTCATCTCGCCAAACGCTCCCCTCGCCCTGCGCACAGGGCCGGGTACCCGCTGGGTGGCGGTAGGGGGTGAGGGTCTCTCTTACTTCAGATACTGGTCGACGTTCTCCTTGGTCGCCAGCCCGGAACCGGAGTCGACCTTCTCCGGGATTGACTCGCCGTTGAGGTGGCGGACCATCAGGTCGACGCCGATGATCCCCATCGCGTCCGGGAACTGGAGGACATCGGCGGCGAGGTCGCCATCCTTGACCGCCTGCAAGCCCGCCTCGGTGCCGTCGAAGCCGACGACGATGACGTCGCTGCGGCCGGCCGCCTTCAGCGCCTGCACCGCGCCGAGCGCGGGCGGGTCGTTGGCCGCGAAGATGGCGACGATGTCGGGGTCGGAGGTGAGGATGTTCTCGGTGATGGAGAGCCCTCGCTCGCCGAGCCACATCGTGCTCTGGTCGATGACCTGGATCTCGGGGTGAGCGTCGAACGCCTTGTGCACCCCCTCGTTGCGGGCCTGGCCGGTCTGGTTGGCGAGGTCGCCCTGCAGGTTGAGCACCTTCCCCTTGCCGCCGATCTTCTCGACGATGAAGTTGCCGCCCATCTCGGCCGCGGCCACGTTGTCGGTCTGCACCAGACTGATGTAGTCGCCGCCGGCCGGCGCCGTGTCGACGGCGAGGACCGGGATCTTGGCGTCGTTGGCCGCCTGGATGCCAGGCACGATCCCGGCCGCGTCGACGGTGCCGAGGATGATGCCGTCGTACCCCTGGGTGACGGCGTTCTCCATCAAACCGACCTGATCGGCGACGCCGCTGGCGGTCGGCAGGGCGAAGGTGTCGACGGTGACGCCATCCTCTTTGGCCCGGGAGTCGATGGCGTCTTTCATCGTCTGCCAGAACGGGTTGTCGGGGAAGACCTGCATGTAGGCGAGCTTGTACTCCTTGTTGCCCTTGACCGGGCCGTAGAGGGTGCGCGGGTTGGCCTCCGGGCTTGCTGCCGGGGTCGCGTCCTGGGCCAGGGCGCCGGCGCGACGGAGGGCCGGGATGGCCGCGGCGCTCGCGGTCAGCATGAGGAATCGGCGTCGATCGAGGGACATGGCGATCGCTTCTCCTTCACTCAGCGTTGCTCGCGGCAAGCCTGGGCCGGACACCATCGCGGACGATGCTCCGGATCTTCCGGCGGCGGCCCGTCGCTATTGTAGGCAATGCGCGGTCGCGCCACCGCCTGCCGATTGCGCGGGCTCGAGTCCCGGTGTTCCGGGCCCACAACGTTCAGGGTGAGGTGAGATGCGATGCCGCTCGTCTTCTCGGCGATGTTGCCGCACGGGTTCCCGCTGATTCCCGACTTGAGCGACGACGCGGGGCGGGGGCTGCGCACCCGGGCCACGATGGAGGAGGTGGGGCGCCAGGAGGGGTGGCCGCCGTGGAGGCGAACGACCTCTTCCGGCTGATCGATCTCGACGATCGGCGCGCCCACGATGCCGCGATCGACGGCCTCTGGCAGGCGCTGATGCTCGGTGGCGCTCTCCTGGAGCGGCCGACGCATGGCAATCTGCTTGGCGATGAGGCGCCGGCCTACGATGGGGCGCTGGTGGCGACCTGGGAGGCGTGCGTGGCACTGAGGTGATGTGGATATATTTAGGTATTTATACGTGGATGTATTCAAGATAATGTAGGAGAAATGACGTGATTATCTTGGGGTCGTGCACTCTTGCCGGCTGGTAATCGGTCGGCGAAATCTCCCGGAGTTATCAAGCAAGGACCGGGAAATTCGCGGCCGCGCCGCGGTCGTCGGATGTCTCCATACCGGAGAAAACCCCGTACAAAACCCGGTACCTTGACTATTCACAAATCGATACTTCCCTGACAGAATGATTGCAATTCCAAGGTGGTGTTGCGGTCGAATCGAGTGGAGGTCGACAGTCATGAGCGCTCCTCTGGTTGATCAACTCGCGTACGCGTTGTCGGGAGTCGGCACTCGCCGCCGTCTGGTCGGCGTGCTGGCGGCCGTTCCCCTCGCCAGCGCCCTCGGCTCGCGCTTCGGCAACGGCGCCATGGCGAAGGGCCGCCGGCCGCGTCACGCGCAGCCCGAGATCGTCGGCGGCCACCCGGTGCCACAGGGGGAACTCCCCTTCATGGTCTACTACGAAACGGGGCCGCAAGACACCGGGGTCGCCTGCGGCGGGAGCCTCGTCACCCCCCGGCACGTGCTGACCGCGGCGCACTGCACGGGACCTGACGGCGGCCACAACCCGCCATTCCTCACCGCCGACTACTTCGTGGCCATCGGTGAGGTCAATCTCGATCGGCTAGGACAGGAGAATATCTTTGGCGTGGTGGAGGTATCCCGGCATCCGAGTTGGGATCCCGACGTGTCGCAGGCGTTTGATGTGGCGGTGCTCGAACTGGATCGGGACGTGCCGGCTGGCATTGGGACCCCAGTGGCGTTTGTTGGCTCGGGTGACGACCGCTTCAATGGGGCTGGGCAGCCGGTAGTAGTGTCCGGGTGGGGCCGGACCAGCGATGGCGGCAATTCCTCGTCGGTGCTGCTGGAAGCCGATATCGCCGTCGTCAGCGATGCGGATTGCGCAGCCGCCTACAACCGCCCCGGTGAGTTCGACCCCAACAGCATGATCTGCGCGGGCGCGCCCGGCCGGGATTCCTGCCAGGGGGACAGCGGTGGACCCCTCTTCGCCCAGGTGAAAGTTGGCGAGCGCATCGAGAAGATCAAGGGCAAGAAGAAGAAGGGGAAGAAGCGCAAGGTCAAAAAGGTGGTGGTGCCGATCTTCGAGAACACGCAGATTGGCATCGTCAGCTTCGGCCAAGGGTGCGCCGATCCCGACTTTCCGGGCGTCTATGCCGAAGTCAGCGACCCGGCGATCAATAACTTCATCACCGGCGCGATCGGCTGACAGGCGCGTCATGCTCCGGGCCGTGGGAATCGGCTCGATGGCGCCATCCACGCGGCCGAGCCGATTGACCCGGGCCGCCACGGCTCGCGCCGCCAGGTGGCATGTCGACGCCTGAAGCAGAGACTTCAGAACGTACGGAAGGCCGCGTGGTGGACCACACGGCCTTCCGTACGTTCTGACTCCTGGGTGCGTTGGCGCGGCGCGCCGATGCACCCAGGGGACGATGGCACGTGTTGTGCGCTCCTATCCATGGCGGGCGATGGCGAGCGATGCGCCGCCCCGCGGAATGATCTGCTTCTTCTCCCCTTCCCCTGGGCTGAAGACACGCCATCCGTGGCCGCGACGCGAGCCGCTTCGGCAAAACCGGTCTTAGGGCTTCAGCCCTCTCCTCCGTGCCGTGCCGCATGGTGGCCGCCTGCCGACGCCCGCCCTTCACGGCCCGCAACCGCGTGGCGGGGCGGAGACCCCGCCACCACGAAAGGAGCATCTGATGGCGCGAGACACCATCACCGACGTCAACACCGACAAGCTGGTCAAGCTCGGCGACACCGACCTGACGATCGCCGACCCGCTGCAGGATATTCGCGGCCGGAAGGTCGTCGACCGCAACGGCGATGACATCGGCCACGTCGACGCGCTGATGATCGACCAGCGCGAGCGGAAGGTCCGCTTCCTGCGCGTCGCCTCCGGCGGCTTCCTGGGGATCGGGGAGAAGACTTTCCTGCTCCCGGTCGATGCCGTGACGCGGGTCGGCCCCGACGAGGTCGCGGTCAACATGACGCGGGACCGGCTCGTTGGGGCGCCGGAGTACGACCCGACGCTGATTGACGACCGCAACTACTACGGCGACCTGTACGGCTACTACGGCTACTCGCCGTACTGGACCCCGGGATACGTCTACCCGACGTATCCATACCTCCCGTAGCCGATCGTTGACGAGGGCGACGGCGCGATTCCCGCTCCGGGAATCGCGCCGTCGCGTGCTTCGTGACATTCCCCGGCGCGATGCGCCGCATGCATAATCCCGCCGAAGCGCTCGTGAGTCGATGCGAGGGCTACCGGCAATTCGGTAAGGGAGGGCGCCACGTGGGAATCAGGACGAATCGGGAGAAGCTGGTCAAGGTGGCGGTGGTCGGCGAGATCGCGCCGCAGGAGTTCGAGACCGGCTGGAGCGCGCCGTATCTCGTTTCCCATGAAGGCGTGCCGAAGATCGTCCCGGGCACCGGCGGCATCACTTACAACGTGCGGGTGGGAGACCGCATCGCCGGGCTGGTCGGCGACCACATCGAGCCGGCCGTCTCCTCCCGCAACCCCGATGAGAAGGCGAACGGCGGTTACAACATCCTCTCCTGTGTCGGGAACCGGGCGGTGATGGTCTCGGGCGAGGCGAAGGGGGCCGAGGGCGTCGTGACGGGGACGCACGGCGGGATCGAGCACGTCATGATCGACTTCGCCGACGACGACCTGCGGCAGATGGTGATCGGCGACCGGATTCAGGTGGAGGCATGGGGGGTCGGGCTCGAGATCGACGATTTTCCCGATATCCGGTGCACGGGGCTTTCGCCCGATCTCTTCGAACGCTGGATCACCGAGACGCGAAACGGGAAGCTGGTCGTGCCAGTGGCGAAGTGCGCCCCGGCTGCGATCATGGGCTCGGGGCTCGGCCGCAACAATGTCTACCGGGGCGACTACGACATCAATCTCTTCGACGAGCGGATGGTCGAAGAGTACGGTCTGGACGGCCTCCGCTTCGGCGACTTCGTCGCCATCCTCGACGCCGACAGCACCTTCGGCCGGCATTTTTACTCTGGCGCGGTCTCGGTCGGCATCATCGTCCACGGCGACTCGTACGTCGCCGGCCACGGCCCCGGCGTCACCGGCCTCCTCACCTCCCGCACGGGCCAGATCGAGCCGGTCATCGACCCCGGCGCGAACATCGCGGATCTGCTGGGGTTGCGGGCGTAGGGGGGTGTCACTTCGTTCAGGGGGTGCCGCTTTGCTCAGGGGGTGCAGGGGGTGAGGAGGCGCGTCCGGCTCCCCCCTTCACCCCCTGAGGTCGTCAGGCCGGCACCCCCTGAGGCGCAGTCGTCACCTCCTGAGCAAAGCGGCAGCCCCTCGCTCACCGCTCCATCCACGGGTCGAGCGCGTCGCGCAGGCCGTCGCCGAGGAAGTTGAAGGCGAGGACGGTCAGGGAGAGGGCGACCGCCGGCGAGATCAGCATGAAGGGGTAGGAGCGGAGGTTCGGGATCGCCTCCGAGATCATCAGGCCCCAGCTCGGCATCGGCGGGCGAGCGCCGAGGCCGAGGAAGCTGATCCCCGCCTCGTAGATGATTGCCTGCGGGATGCCGATGGTGGCGGTGACGACGATGATCGGCACGACGTTCGGCAGCAGATGCTGCAGCATGATCCTTCTATCGCTCGCGCCGAGGCCGCGCGCCGCCTCGACGAATTCCTTCTGCTTCAGCGAGACCGCCTGCCCGCGCACCAGCCGTGCCGCCGGCATCCAGTTGATCAGCCCGATCCCGATGAAGATCCCGATCAGGCCGCCCGTCTGGGCGTCGATGGCGGAGAGGGTCTCCATGAATGGGCCACTGGGCGTGGCGAGGGCCGCGCGGAGGAAGGTCATGATGACGATGACGAAGAGGAGGCTGGGGATCGAGTAGAGCGCGTCGACCGTGCGCATGATGAAGGCGTCGAGCTTGCCGCCGAAGTGGGCGGCGATCAGCCCGGCTGGCACGCCAATGAGGAGGATGACCGCCTGTACCACCAGCCCGACCGCAAGCGAGATGCGAGCGCCGAAGATGAGGCGGCTCAGGATGTCCCGTCCCAGATCGTCGGTGCCGAGCCAATGGTCGCGGCTGGGGGGCTGCGTCAGCGCGGAGTAGTCCTGCGCGGTGTAGTCGTAGGGAGCGACGAACGGGGCGAAGATGGCGACCAGCGCCAGCAGGATGAGGAGGATGGCGGCGATCGTCGCCAGCCGGGAGCGGAGGAGGCGGCGGAATGCCTCCTGCCAGAGCCCCGTCGTCTTCGCGCGCGATCCAAGCGCGCCCGGGCTTTCCGGCGCGATCGCGGCATCCACCATGGCAGCGTTGTCGACGGCCATCACCCGGCCTCCGCGTTCCAGCGACACGCACTCGACGTGTCATGATGACGAAGGAAGCATCGCGGCTCAGGGGACGCGATGGTCCAGGGAACCGAGATCCTTCGCAGGCTCAGGATGACACGTCTTGGGCGTGCCGCTGGTGTTCTCCGCCTCATGACCGCGATCCGATCCGGGGGTCGAGGAGCGGGTAGAGGAGGTCGACGAGCAGATTCATGACCGACACGACGAGCCCGAGCAGGAGGACGGTGCCGAGGATGACCGGGTAGTCGCGCGCGGTGATGCTCTGCACGAAGTAGCGGCCGATCCCCGGCACCTGATAGATCGTCTCGACGAAGAAGGAGCCGGTGGCGACGTCGGCCAGGACGATGCCGGCAATGGTGATCACCGGCAGGAGCGCATTGCGGATGCCATGGCGCAGGAGGATCGACCGCTCCGAGAGCCCTTTGGCCCGCGCGGTGCGCATGTAATCGGTGCGTAGCACCTCCAGCAGGCTCGAGCGGGTGTAGCGCGCCAGGACGGCCATCGGGTAGAGGGCCAGCGAGAGGGCCGGGATGATCACCTTCGGGCTGCGCACGCCGTCCCAACCGCTCGTCGGCAGCCAGTGGAGCTTGCTCGCCAGCAGCAGGACGAGGAGCGAAGTGACGACGTAGGCGGGGGTCGAGATGCCGAAGACCGAGACGAAGGTCGCGAGGTAGTCGAGCGGCCGGTTGTGCCGGACCGCCCCGAGGACGCCGAGCGGAATGCCGACGAGCGCGGCGATGAGGGTGGCGATGGCGGCGAGTTGCAGCGAGACGGGGAAGGTGTCGCCGATGATGTCGGTCACGGTGCGCGAGCGCTGCGTGTAGGAGGGGCCGAGGTCGCCCCGCACCGCTTTGCCGAGGAAGTCGGTGTACTGCTGCCAGAGCGGCTTGTCGAGGCCGTAGGCGGCCTTCAGCCGCTCTTGCACGTCGGCCGGGATCGGTTTCTCCCCGGTGTCCCAGGGGCCGCCCGGCGTCGAGTGCATCAGGAAGAAGGTCAGGGTGTAGATCAGCAGCAGGGTCGGGATCAAGGCCAGAACCCGGCGGATGACGAAGGCTGTGCGCATGCTCCCAGTCGTCCCGGCGATGCCGTCTCCATCGAACGGCGAGATTGGCGCTCACCCCGGACCCGGGGTGAGCGCTGGCCAGTCGCGGACCTAGTGCTTGAGGATCGAGATGTACCGCAGCCAGGTGCGGCCGAGGATCGGGTAGTGGACGATCCCCTGCACGTAGGGCTTGATGACATAAATCCGGTTGAGGTGGAAGAGCGGGATGATGGCCGCCTCCTGGTTGAGGAGCTTCTCCGCCTTCTGGTACTCGGCGATGCGGGCATCGGCGTCGGCCATCGTCGCTGCCGACTCGACGGTCGTGTCGAACTCCTCATTCTTCCAGTGGGAGTGGTAGAAGTCGGCCTTGGAGTCGAAGAGTTGGTTGTGCCAGTTGGCCGGGTCGCCCCAGTCGGAGCCCCAGAAGCTGAGGAGCATGTTGAACGGCTGGTCGGTGCGAGCGTTGAACCAGTCCTGGAACGCCTTGTCCTCGAGCGGGTCGAGCTTGACGTTGATGCCGAGCGTCTGCTTCCAGATCCCCTGCAGATACTCGGCCGACTTCTTCTCCTGCGTCGAGGTCGAGGTGTAGGTGAGGGTCAACTCGGGGAAGCCCTCGCCATTCGGGTAGCCGGCATCCGCCAGGAGCTGCTTCGCCTTCTCCGCGTCCTCGCCGAGCGCGGCCTCCTCGGTGTAGCCGGGGATGTCCGGGGGGAGGACGGTCGGCGCGGGGGAGAACTCTCCCTTGAGGACGCCATTCGCCAGCGCGTCGCGCTGGATCGCCATCGCCAGCGCCTGCCGGACGCGGACATCGTCCGTCGGCGGGTTGGTGGTGTCGCAGACGATGAACTGCGTGCCGGAGCGGGGGAAGACCTGGACCAGCGGGCTCAGGTTCGGGTCGTTCTTGACGCGATCGAGGTCGGCGCCGGCGACCTGCGCCTGGTCGAGCTCGTCGTTCTCGAAGGCGACGAGCGCCTGGGCGACCGGGTCGGCGAAGAGGGTGTACTCGGCCTTGGTGATCGTTGGCTTCTCGCCGTAGTACTGCTCGTTCCGCTCCAGCGTCATGCTCTGGTCGTGGTCCCAGGCGGTCAGCACGTACGGGCCGTTGGAGATCATGTTGCCGGCCTCGACCCACGCCTCGCCGTGCGCGTCGATGGCGGCCTTCGGCACGGGATAGTAGGTCCAGGTGGCGGCCAGGAGCGGGAAGTAGGGGGTCGGGCCCTCGAGAGTGACGACGAGGGTCTTGTCGTCGCTCGCTTTCACGCCGAGGTCATCGAGCTTGGCCTCGCCCTTGTCGATCTTTTCCGCGTTCTTGAGCGGGTAGAGCGCCGAGGTGTACTCCGATTTGGTGGCGGGGTCGAGCACCCGCTTCCAGCTCCACTCGAAGTCGTGCGCATTGAGCGGGCTGCCGTCCGACCAGGTGAGGCCGTCGCGGAGGGTGAAGGTGAACTCGGTCTGCTCCTCGTTGACGTCCATCTTCTCGGCGACGCCCATCTGCAGCGAGCCGTCGCGCTGGTCGATGAAGACGAGCCCCTCGAAGAGGTTCTGGAGCATCTCCAGCCCCTTGCCGCCGGAGGTCACGCCCGGGTCGAAGCGGACCGGCTCCCCCTCGGGGAGGCGAACGACCTGGTCGGCCGCCAGATCGCCGCTCTGCAGGCGGAGGTTCGCGGCGCGGAGCTGGTTCGTGACAGCCGCGCTGGCCGCGCGCTCGATGGCGCCGAACGCAGCAAGGCCGACGCCGAGGGCCGTACCCTG
>JADYYO010000393.1 GCA_020853615.1 Thermomicrobiales bacterium | reverse complement strand
TGACTCGGGGCGAAGACTAGCAGGCCGCCGGCGGCTACGGGACACCCGGACGCGCTCAGGCAGCCTGGGGAGATTCGTGCCGGGGACTGCGGAGGAGAACGAGAGGGGCCTGTATGAGGAGAAGGGCAACACCAGCAAACAGTACGAAATCCCCGAGCGAGTAGACGTTCGTGCCGTAGCCGGGCAGGTCGATGACGTAGCGATCGGAGAGCGCGAAGAAGCGGATGTCGTCGCGTTCGAGGACGACATCCTTGCCGTGGTTAGTCTGCTTGCCGATGTCTTCGCGGGTGACTTCGGGGAAGGCGCCGGAAGACTCGAGGATCTCGTAATCGATTGGCATGGCGCCAGCGTGCGCCGCCATCGGGACGAGATTGAGCACGATGCCTGCCGCGACCAGCCACGCGCCCCAGTACCTGCGGAAGCGGAGGGCGAGCGCGACGAGGGCGACGGTGGTGACGAAGAACAGGGTGCGGCGGAGGGCGCCTTCCGCGCCCCCGGTCGACATGAACGAGATCGCCAGCTGCTGGATGAGGAAGATGCACGCGGCGGCAGCCAGAAACCACAAATCGCCCGCGCGGCGAACCGTTCGGGCGATCATTCGGGGGACCTGCCGGGGCGAAGTGCCCCGGATTGGTTTTGGACTACCAGGACTGGAACGGCGCGGCGCCTGCGAGAGCGATGATGGCGAGCGACGAGACCGCAACAAGAGTCGAGAAGATCCGAGTCATTCCGTGTCCCTCCAGGACGATTTGAAGTCCTGTGGAGGTTAAGCCGGGTGTTCTCGCGAAGTTCTCGCGACAACACCCGGGCATAGACACGAAGGCCGGCGTTAGATGGCAACGCCGGCAGCGATGTCGGCGCGGAGCCGCCAGAACCGTTCGGGCAGCTGTTCGCCGAGCTCGGAGGCGTAGGTCGAGCCGTAGTCATCGATAAAGCGGAGCGCCTGCACGGTCTGGCCGGCCTTCCCGCGATAGCGGGCCAGCTGGTAGGCGGCTTCTTCGTTGTACTGGTTCGCACGGAGCACGCGCTCCATGCACATGGCTGCCGACTCGTAGTCATCGCGGCTGGCGAAATAGGCGGCGAGCATGGCCAGCGACTCGTGGGCCTCGCCTTCGAGGCGTGCGCGGGTGGCGGCCGCCCACTCCGACTGGAACACTTCGGCGAAGGGCCCCGCGTACTTCTCGACTGCTTCCTGGAAGGCGAGGGCGCGGTCCTTTGAACCGGGATTGGCGCCCCGGCCCCGCGCGATCGCGGCTTCGAACTCTTCGACATCCCAGTCGAACTGGCCTTCGGGGTTCAGGAGGTAGGCGCCATCGCGCTTCACCACACTGTCCTGATAGAGGGCCTTCCGGATGCGGTAGAGGTTGGAGTGGAAGGCGCTGTTGCACTTTTCGCGCGGCAAGTCGGGATAGAGGTGTTCGACCGCCTCTTCCTTGCGGAGGCCGGACCGATGCGAAAGCAAGAGGAAGAACATCTCCTTCGCGCGGGCGCTGGCCCACTGCTCGTCGGAGACATCGCGGCCGCCGACAGAGACGGAGAGCGCGCCGAGGCTCCGCGCCACGACACGTGGCAGGCGTCCGCGAGGCTCGACCGCGGCCTGTTCTTCGGCGGGCGCGAGGACGCCGAACGACTGGCGTTCGAGGAGGTCGCGGAAGACGCGCCCGGCGGTAGCACGGGACGCCGCCCACTGGGCGAACATCGGGTTTTCACGCATCAAGGGGACGAGCGCGCTGGCCATCCAGGGCTCCTTGATGGCGGCGGCGCTCCGCCCGATCTCTTCCTGGGCTTCAGCGCGCTTGTTGGCGCGGAACTGGGCCATGGCGATGCGGTAGTGGGCGATGGCGAGGGAGGGGAGCACCTCCATGGCCTCGAACCGCTCGGCGGCCTGGGCCGCCTCGGAAACGGCAGAGACGTAGTTACCGGCCGCGAACTCGCAGGCGGCCTGCTGCAGCTTGCAGTGGGCAACTTCGTAGTCGTTGGCCGAGGCGAGGGCGACGAGCAGCGCCCGGCGGGAGAAGAAGTCGGCCTGTTGGAGGTCGCCGAGGCCGAGGAAGGCGGCCGAGAGGCCGGCGATGGAAAGCGATGCGAGCGTTTCATCCAGGGCATCGGTCGCGCAGATGCGGATGGCCTCTTCGTAGTGCTCGCGCGCGTTCTGGAAGTGGCCGAGTGCCAGCTCGGCGTCGCCCAGCGAGGCCGTGGCATAGGCAACGTTGCGCTGGTTGCCACAGTCAACGCCTTCCTGGATGGCCTCTGTGAGGACGGAGACGGCGCTGGCGAAGTCACCGGCCTGGAGGTGGGACATGCCGAGATTGTTGAGCACCCACCCGAGGTTGGACGAGCGGCCGAGGCTCCGCCAGCCCTGGGCCGCCCTGGTGAGGACGGTCACGGCGGCGGGGGCATCGCCATGCATGGCGAGCGCCTGGCCGAGAGTCGAACGGGCGAGCAGCCCGAGTGGCTCCACGTGCCCGTGTTCGCTCATGCGGATGGCTTCGTTGAGCAGCTCTTCGGCGCGGACGAAGTTGCGGGTGATTGAGAGTTCGAATTCGGCGCTCTGGTAGGCGACCTCGGTCTGGAGGAGGAGGTCGTCACCACACTCGAGCGCGCGCAACTGGTGCGCTGTCGAGGTCGCCTCCTCGAGGCGGCCGAGCAGGCGCAGGGAGCGCAGGGTGGCCAGGAGGGCATGCACGCGCGGAGCGCCGATGTTGGATGGATCGCGCAGGACGAGGTTGGCCTTCCGGAGCGCCTCCTCCGGGTCACCGTGGTGCGCGGTGAGGCGGGCAAGCAGCGCGCGGAGGAGTGGCCGGCGGCCGAGGGTGGTGGTGCTGATGCATTCGAAGGCGCGCCACAGGAGGGTGAACGCTCCCTGGATGATGAGCTGCCCGCTGTGCGCTTCGAGGACTTCGGCGAGGTACCTCTCGCTGGCAGCCGAGCGTGCGAATTCGACGGCCTCGTTGAGGTCGCCGGCGGCAATCATGGACTGGAGGACGTGCTGGACCGCGTCGTCGTATGCCTCGGGATCGGCGCGCTGGAACTCCGCGACGATGAACTGGCGGAGCATGGGGTTGAGCCGGAACTCGGCCGGCGACAGGTGCTCGCAGAGGAAGTCGCGCGTGGAGGCCCAGGCGGTGAGCTGCCGCCACGCAGCGGGGCTGAAATCGAGCTCGACGCCCGCTCGTTCGATGGTGGGGTGGAGGGCCACGCGGCGGAGCACATCCTGGACCTCCGAGGGGACGCGCTCCCAGACCTCGGACTGCAGGTAGCGGTCGAAGGCGGCCGCGCTCAGCCGGTCGCCGCTGCCGGCGCCTCCGGCAAGTGTCGCCATCACGGCGACGGGCCAGCCCGCGGTGAGCTGGGCGATGGTGCCGGGGTTCGCCGCCGCGCCGGATAGTTCGATGGCCGCCGCGAGCTCGTCCTGGTCGAAGGCAAGGTCGGCGGCTTCGAGGACGGTCAGTTCTCCGGTGGCGATGAGGGCATTGATCGAAGGGATGAAGGGAAGCTCGCGACCAGAAAGGATGACCTCGCTGCCTTCGGGAAGCACCTCCATGAGCCAGACGAGGAGGGCGCCGGCCTCACGGCCGTCGGCGAGCTCTTCGACGTTGTCGATGACGACGAGGAGGGGGAGGCCCGATTCATCGGCTGCCTGGCGGGCGGCTGCGTGGAGGTAGGCCTGGAGGTCGCTGAACTTGGTTGCGACGGCGGGGGGTTCGACTTCGCGGTCGCCGGCCAGGGCCGCGGCAAGCTGCTGGGCGAGGACTTCGGGTGCGCCGGCGGAGGCATCGAGGGTGAGCCAGGCAGGCCGGAATTCCACCTCGGCCGCGAAGCTTGAGATGAGCGTGGTCTTGCCGTAGCCGGCCGGGGCCTGGAGGACAGTAAGGCCGTTACCAATTG
>JADYYO010000392.1 GCA_020853615.1 Thermomicrobiales bacterium | reverse complement strand
GACCCGCCATCGACGATGACGCCGCCGATCGACGTGCCATGACCGCCGAGGAACTTGGTCAGCGACTCGACGACGATATCGGCGCCATGGTCGAGCGGCCGCACCAGATAGGGGCTGGGGAAGGTGTTGTCGATGATCAGCGGGACGCCGGCATCGTGCGCGATGTCCGCGACCGCCTCGATGTCGAGCGTGAGGAGGTCCGGGTTCCCAAGGGTCTCCGAGTAGACGAGCTTCGTCTTCGGGGTGATCGCCCGCTTCACGCCCTCCGGCGTCGGCTCGCAGAAGTTGACCTTGATGCCCATCTTCGGCAGCGTGTGCGCGAAGAGGTTGTAGGTGCCGCCGTAGAGGCTGGTGGTCGAGACGATCTCGTCGCCGGCTTCGGCAATGTTGAGGATGGCGAGCGTCTCGGCGGCCTGGCCGGAGGCGAGGGCGAGCGCGCCGACGCCGCCTTCCAGCGCCGCCACCCGCTTCTCCAGCACGTCGGTCGTCGGATTCATGATGCGGGTGTAGATGTTGCCGAACTGCTGCAGCCCGAAGAGGCTGGCGGCGTGGTCCGGGCTATCGAAGACGTACGAGGTCGTCTGGTAGATCGGCACCGCGCGCGACTTGGTGACCGCGTCGACCTCCTGCCCGGCGTGCAAGGCGAGCGTCTCGAACCCCTGCGACTGGGGTGAAACCTCGGTTTCGGCGAGCGCCTCGGTTTCTGCTGTGCTCATGCTCTTCTTCTCCTCATGTCTCGTCTGCGATCGATAGTGCGCACGTCGCTCCAAACGGGATGGCGCATGGCATCTTTCGGCCCGCGCGGCGGGCGCAGCTCGTAGCCGGCCAGGTTCATGCGCGTGTGCTCGCCGGAAGCTGCTTCGCCAGGAAGGGGCCGAGCGCCTCGGTCATCTGCCCCCATTCCTTCAGGAAGGCATCGTGGCCGTGCGGGGAGTCGAGCTCGTGGTACTCGACCTCCTTGCCGAGGGCCGCCAACCGCTCGCCGAGCGCCCTGATCGCCGCCGGCGGGAAGAGCCAGTCGGAGCGGATGCCGACCAGCGAGACCGGCGCCGAGATCCGGCTCAGCCAGTAGTCCTCGCCGCCATTGCGCCCGACGTCGTAGAGATCCATGGCCCGCGTCAGGTAGAGATAGCTGTTGGCGTCGAAGCGCCTGGTCAGCCCCTCGCCGTGATGGTGAAGGTAGCCTTCGACGTCGAACGTCGGGCCGAACGACGGGTAGAGGACGGGCCGCGTGGCCGGGTTGCGGCCGAAGCGGAGGTCCATGCTCTCTTTCGAGTGGTAGGTGACCATGCCAACCATGCGAGCGATGGCGAGCCCGTGAGTCGGGAAGACGCCCTCGGCGGCGTACGAGCCGCCGCGCCAGTCGGGGTCGGCCATGATCGCGCGGCGGCCGATCTCGTTCATGGCGACGCCTTGCGCGTCGAGCGCGCCGGTCGCGGCGACCGGGATGACGGCCGAGACGAGCTCCGGGTAGCGAGTCGCCCATTCGAGCGCCTGAAAGCCGCCGATGGAGCCGCCAACGGCAACCAGCCGCCGGATGCCGAGCGCGTCGACCAGCACCTTCTGCGACTTCACGATGTCGCCGATGGTGATGAGCGGGAAGCGCATACCGTAAGGACGGCCGGTCAGCGGATCGAGCGACGAGGGGCCGGTCGTGCCCTGGCAGCCGCCAAGGATGTTGACGCAGACGACAAAGGCGTTGTTGGTATCGATGGCGCGGCCAGTGCCGATGAGCGGCTCCCACCATCCTCCGGGGGCGCCGGCCGCGCTGTCACCTGTCAAGGCGTGCAGGACGAGGACGGCATTGTCGCCTCGCTCGTTGAGGCGGCCCCAGGTCTGGTAGGCGAGCGTCACGTTCGAAAGACGGCCGCCCATCTCGAGATCGAGCGGGCCGATCTCCACGCTCAATTGCGCGCCGACGACCGGCGGCGAGGCGGCGATGCCGCGCACCACCCGTAGATGCGGGCGGCTCTCCGGAATTTCGACTTCGGGAAATGTGTCAGGCTCTTCGGCCATGCTCGTCGATCTCCTGATCTCCAGAATTCGCAACCTCGTGCCGGGGCCCGTGCGATCCACGCACATCGAGGAGATCAGGACGAAAAAAACACCCCGCCGAGAGGGGGGGGTGCGTCTTCACGCCTTCCCTTATCTCGCAGATCGCTCTGCCGGAATTGGCACCTTGCGACCCGAGGATCGCAGGCTGCCGGGCTTCACAGGGCCGAATCCCTCCACCCGTCTCGATAAGGCAGCACTCTTCAGTTGTTGACCCGGAATCTAATGAATATGGCGCTGCTTGTCAAGCCTCGCCGATTCCGGATTTCGCGGCGAATGGTACTGCATCGCATTTCCCCTTGCATGCGGCGTCGCGCGTGTTGCGCCTTGCCGGCCGCGGGGCTCGCCGCTCGCCCATAATGCGCCCGTGAGGCCATGACGCGACGAGGAAAGGAGCCGACTTCCATGACAGCCGAGGTCGAGGCAGCGCGCGAAGGCGCGGACCTGCCCCGCTGGGACCTCTCGGTCCTCTTTCCCGGGCTTGAATCGCCGGAGTTCGACGCGGCGTTCACGCGGCTCGTCGAAGATGTCGGGCGGTTGCGTGACCAGTTCGATGCGGCCGGTGTCGGGGCCGGCGCCCGGATCGCCTTCAGCGAGGCATTGGTATCGGAGTTCGATGCGGTGCTGGCAGCGCTCAACGACCTGGAATGCCGGCTCGACTCGATGTTCGCCTATCTCTACGGCTTCGTGACGACCGACTCGCGCAACGAGCTAGCGCAGGCGCGGTACAGCGCATTGCGCGAGCGAATGGTGGCGTTCAGCAAGCTGCAGACTCGGTTCACTGCCTGGGTTGGCGCTCTACCGCTCGATGCATTGATCGCCGCGTCGTCGTGCGCGGCCGAGCATGCCTTCCCCCTGCAGCGCCTGCAGATCGCCGCGGCGCACCTGATGAGCGAGCCGGAGGAGTCGCTGGCGGCGGAGATGGCCCCGTCGGCCGGCTCGGCCTGGGGGCGGCTGCATGGCAACCTGACGTCGCAGATTTCGGCGCCAGTCGACCTGGACGGCGAGGCGCGCAGGCTGCCGATGAGCGAGATTCGCAATCTCGCCATGGACCCTGACCGCGGCGTCCGCCGCCGCGCCTGGGAGGCGGAGTTGGCGGCGTGGGAGGCGCACGAGGTGCCGCTCGCCGCCGCGCT
>JADYYO010000391.1 GCA_020853615.1 Thermomicrobiales bacterium | reverse complement strand
GCTGGTACACCGACGATGGCAAGGCGGTGCAGTACGCCTGGGACGAGGAGGCGGGCCGGCGCGGCATGGAGCGCGCCATCCAGTTCATCGAGGCGTACGATGGCGCCCAGAACGACCGCATCAAAGGGTTCCTCTCTCCCTCGCAGGTCGACACCTGCAGCGAGGATCTGCTGCGCCGCTCGCGGCAGGCGGCCGACAGCCTTGGCGTGCCGATGGCGCTGCACACCTCGCAGTCGGTCAACGAATTTCTCGAGATGACACGCCGCCACGGCAAGACGCCCATCGAGTGGCTGCGCGAGATCGGCTTCCTCGGGCCGGACGTCATTCTCGGCCACGCCATCATCCTCGCGCCCGGGTCGTGGACGCAGTGGAGTGGCGACGACATCGGCATCCTGGCCGATACCGGTACGAATGTCGCCCATTGCGTCTGGGTCTTCGCCCGGCGGGGCATCGCCATGGAGAGCTTCGCTCGCTACCTGGCCCGCGGCGTCAATATGACCCTCGGCACCGATACCTGCCCGCAGAGCATGATCGAGGGGCTGCGCTACACCGCGGTCGTCAGCAAGATCGTCGACCGGCAGACGGAGGTCGCCACCGCCGGTGACGTCTTCAACGCCGCCACTCTCGCCGGGGCCAAAGCGCTCGGGCGTGACGACCTCGGCCGGATCGCCCCCGGCGCGAAGGCGGATCTCCTCCTCTGGCGCGGCGACTCGATCTTCATGACGCCGCTGCGCGACCCGATTCGGAACATCGTCTACTCGGCGCAGGCCGAAGATCTCGACACGGTCCTGATCGACGGCGAGATCCGCATGCGCGGCCGCCAGATCCCGGGCGTCGACCTCGCCGCGCTCACCCGCGACCTGCAGGCCGCCGGCGAGCGGATGTGGGCCAACGTCGACAAGGGCGACTGGGCCGGCCGCTCGATCGACGAGCTGGCCCCCCAGACCTTCCCCGACTGGCGCGACTGAGCCGCGTCATCGCGAGCGCGGCGGCAGCGTTGCGCGCCGAACATGCGCCGGTGCCGCATTGGCACGACAGATGCATGCCTCCGTTTCCCCAGAGGGGACGCGCGGCCGACGGTTGTCCGCAAGCCGCTAGCGAAAGGAGCCATGTGGAGTTCTGGAGACGACGGGATCATTGCGAATACCTCATGCGGGAACTCAACAACGGTGATGAGCCGAAATCTCTCCTGCCAATGATGGCAGGCGGCGGAGATGCACCGGGAGGCGTAGCAGGATCCTCGGGACGGCCGGACGCCAGGAGTGCCGATCGCCCCTTGCTCCGTACGGAGTACCTGACACTTGACTCACGAAGGGAGCGACGAATGGATGCGCAACGCTTCGATCGACTTTCACGACAGGTGGCGCGGCAGACCGACCGCCGGAGCATGTTCAAGGTCGTAGCCGTGGGCGTCCTGGCGATCGCCGGCGTCGGCGCGCTGGGCCACGAGGCCGAGGCCGCGAGCGGCTTCAACGGCGACACCTGCGACTTGAACAGCGACTGCGGCGACGGGCTGTACTGCAATGGGAGCAGTAGAGGGCTTCTCGGCGGGACGCTCGCCGACTTTCCGGTCGGACCCCCAGGCGTCTCGTTCCCGATCCTGACCGGAAGGAGCGGGCGCTGCCGCTACCGGAATGGCTGCGGCGGCGAGGGCGACCTGTGCAACAACAACAGCGACTGCTGCAACGGGGATAACCTCTACTGCCCGAACAACCGCTGCCGCAAGCGGTAGCGCGCTCATCTGGCCGCTCGCCAGCGGCCATGCCTTCCACCCTCGCGGGCGGGACGTCCATCTGGACGTCCCGCCCTATTGTCTTGTCCTCGGCGGGGCGAGGGCGACTCCAGACGCGCGGAGCCGTGCCGGACCCGCATCAAATTCGGGACCGCTGGCGGTTTCGTGGCCACGCGGCGCCGGCAGATTGCCAGGTAGAGTAGGGATGGCAGGCTGCCGACGCCGTTCGGCAGATGCCGGGGCGAGTCACTGCGGGAGAGTTGGACCGAGCGAAGGGGGCGCCGATGGACGACCAGCGATTCGATGCCATAACCGAGGCGATCGGCGCGGCGCCGTCGCGCCGGGCGATGTTCCGGGCGCTGGCGGGTGGCGCCCTGGCGATGGTCGGCGCCGACGCCCTGGCCGAGGAGCTGGGGATCGAGAAGAAGGGCGGCGACGGCGACAAGTGCAAGAAGGACAATGACTGCGGCAAGGGGCTCTACTGCAAGAAGATCAAGAAGAAGCGGAAGCACGGCAAGCACAAGAAGAAGAAGATCCGCTACGAGTGCCGGTATCGGAATGGGTGCGGGAAGAAGAAGGACTACTGCGACAGCAACGACGACTGCTGCAGCGGGCTCCGCTGCAACAAGAACAAGAGCAAATGCGTGAATAAATAGCTCGTCGAATTCCGAACCGAGGCGAACGCGCGGACGCGGAGCGCCAGCAGGCACTCCGCGTCGTTGGCGTTCACGATTCCGGCGAACCCGGAGGAGCACGAATCTGCTCTTCGGCCCGTGGTGTATCTCTCGCATGGAGTCGACGGAGGAGGGTCGCGCCGCGACGAGTTCCAGCCTGCGACCGGATGTCACGATTCCGGCCGAACGGCGTCATATCTCCGTCTTGCGCTCACACTGCACACACATTTCGGTCATAACGTCGACTCCTGTGGTGTGGCGCGTCCCCGGACCCAATGCCACGGGCCGTATGGCCGGCTCGCCTGTGTGGGGGCGCGGCCGAGGTCCACGTCAGCGGAAGCGCGTCCTGTTGCCTGGTGTCGGCAGGGCGTGTGCTAAGATGAACTGTGTGAGGAAGTTGCACAGTTGGGGAGAATCCCCGGGAGGTATCTGTGGACGACAAGCGATTCGACAGCCTGACCCGCCAGATCGGCGAGCAGACCGACCGCCGCGCCATGATCAAGACGGCGGCCGGTGGCGCGCTGGCGCTGCTGGGCGTGGGTGCGCTCGGTCGTGCGGCGCTGGCCGATGACGTCGAGGCCGAGGGGAAGGGGTACAAGAACCAGAACTGCAAGAAGAACTCGAACTGCAAGAAGGGCCTCTACTGCGACCTCTCGGGGCGGCCGGGCGTCTGCACCTACAAGAAGAAGTGCGGCGGCAAGAAGAACGACGCCTGCAAGCGAAACAACGATTGCTGCAACAAGCTGGTCTGCCAGAACCGGAAGTGCAAGCGGAAGAACAAGTAGCCGCGCTTCAGGGGAGCCGCTCATCACGGTGAGCGCTCTTCACGATTCCGGCAGTTCGGCCGCCGAGGGCGCTCGCTTGAGCGCCCTCGTTTCATTGCTCCGCTCCCTGCTCTGATGAGCTACGCTTGCGCCTTAACTTGACATCACTTCCACGACAACGAGACAATAGAAAGACGAGCTTCAGGGCGTGCCCTGCGCATCCGTTCTGGCCTGGCCATTCCGATGGCGCCAGGCTTTCGGCAGGTTGTCTCGCGCACGAGTGGGAGAGGAGATCCGTTTTGGATAGCACGCATTTTGACCGGTTGACGCGCTCGGTTGGGGCCGCCACCACCCGACGCGGCGCGCTGCGCGGCCTCGCCGCCGGCCTGATCGGCGCGGCTGGCATCGGCGCGGGCCTCGCCGGAACCGATGCGCGCAAGCGGTCCAAGGGGCGCTGCGGCAAGCGCGAGCAGGGCTGCAAGACGAAGAAGGACTGCTGCGAGGGGCTGATCTGCAAGAAGATCCAGCCCGCCGGCGAGGCCGTCGGCGAGGCGTTCGAAAACGTCTGCGCGTACAAGCGGGGCTGCGGCAAGAAGAACGCCTACTGCGACAAGAACCGCGACTGCTGCAGCAAGTTCCTCTGCAAGAGCCACCGCTGCAAGCGCCGCAAGTAGGGCGAGGTCATCGCGACCAATGGCAACGAGGGCCGGCTCCGATTTGGAGCCGGCTCTCGGTCGTTGCGGCGAGCCGCTCTCTCCCCCATGCCGGGGAAGCGCCGCTCACTCGTCTCCCGGCACGCCATAACGCGGCGCGGCGGAGGGGTCGATGGCGCGCTGGCGGTAGGCGGCGGCGTGCGGCCTCCAGAGGCGCCAGAGCGCGACCAGGTCGGCGACCGGATCCTCTGACCAGTCGACGCGCAGATCGGTCAGGGGAAAGGGCATGTCGCTGACGACGAGCAGGCCCGCCGAGTGGACCGGCCCCTCTTCGCCGCCGGCGTCCAGCCCGGCGGCGAGCGCGGCGACCAGGCGCGTGGCGAGGTCGTCGTCGGGGCGCTCGGCGAAGGCCGCCGCCATCGCGGAGGGCACCTCGAGCCGCGAGAGGAGGTTGCCTGCCGCCACGCAGTCGCGCCTTTCGGCGGTCGTGTGCCGGCCGAGGGTCCCCTCGCCCGACCAGGCGGCGGTCATCCCGTTGCGGTCGATGGCCGAGAGCTGGCGATAGGCGATCAGCGGCTCGCGTGCGACCACGACCGCCATCGCTTGCGGCGCCGGATCTCCCGCCTCCATCCGATCGAGGAGCGCCGGCCCGAGCCGCGGATCGGTGATGTTCTGCGTGCAGGCCGCGCCGACGCCCGCCCGCGCGTAGGCGCAGCGCGCCGCCACCGCCGGCGACGACGAGGAGATGGCCACCCCGAACTGCCCAGTGCGGGCGCAGCGGCCGGCGATGGAGAGGGTCATGACGGCTCCTGGCTACTGGCTGTTGGCTTCTGGCCGTTGGCCTTTGGCTTACGACTTCCGACTCACGACTCCCGACTGCTTCTCGACTTCTCGACTCCTCGACTCAGGGATGACGGCTGTCGCGTCGATTTCGACAATCCATTCGGGGCGGGCGAGGGCGGTGACGACGACGCCGGTCGAGACAGGGAAGACGCCTTTCAGCCAGCGGCCCATGACCTGGTAGACCGGATCGCGGTAGCGGACGTCGGTGAGGTAGACGACGATCTTGACGATGTCCTC
>JADYYO010000390.1 GCA_020853615.1 Thermomicrobiales bacterium | reverse complement strand
GCGATGTGCCCGAACAGATCCTGCGCTGACCACTCGCCGGCCACCCCGGCGTCGGCCAGGCGCTCCTCGGGAATCCCGTCGAGCGCGGCCATGAAGGCGCGCCACGCGTCGTCGATGCGCTGCAGCAGGGCATGCACGTCTCGCGGGATCTCGCGGGTTGCCGTTCCGTCGGTCATTCTCTCATCCCTCCTTGGCGCGGCCGTCGTTCCGGCCGACAGCCGCACGATACGCCCTCGGCGCGAGGCGGGCAATCGGAAGCGCACCATGGGGCGAGCCGGTGAGCGCGACGCGGATGTCTGATCCGCCCCTCTGCACGACGCGCCACTGCCCGAGCCGTGAGAGCGCGGCGCCGGGGAAAGACGGGAGGAACGGGCGTAGAATGGCCGCATGATGGAAACGGATGCGTGAGGAGGCGACCGGTGGCGCAGAACGGCATGGAGCGGACGCGACGATTTCTGGAGCAGATGGGGCTGCCGCCCGGCGATTTGCACGACCTCCCCAGCTCGCCGCGGCGCTTCCCGGATGGCGGGCAGTGGCGCGTCGAGATCCCGTCGGTCGAGGGGCCGAATGCGCTGCGGGCCGTCTTCGAGACGGCGGATGCGCTCGGCGTGCCCGTTCACCGGGTGAGCCAGGGGAGCGGCGTCATGTTGCTGACCGACGACGAGCTCGACGAGATGCGCCAGATCGCGGCCCCGCGCGGCGTCGAAATCAGCCTCTTCGTCGGCCCGCGCGCTGGATGGGATACCGGAGCGATGGCCTACGCCACGGCGGGCCGCGTCGTCGCGCCGAAGGTGCGCGGGCAGGACCAGCTCGTGCAGGCGGTCGAGGACGTGCGCCGCGCCTGCGAGCACGGTATCGAGAGCGTCCTCGTCACCGACGAGGGGCTGCTTGAGGTGCTCGGCACGATGAAGCGGGAGGGGGAGCTGCCGGCGGAGCTCATCCTGAAGGGCTCGGTGATGCTCGGCGCCTCGAACCCCGTCTCGATCCGGAACCTGGAGCGGCTCGGGCTGACCACCTTCAACGTCCCGACCGACCTCAGCCTCGCCCAGCTCGCCGCGATCCGGGCGGTGACCGCGATGCCGCTCGACATCTACATCGAGGTTCCGGACGACATTGGCGGCTTCGTCCGCCACTACGAGATCGCGGAGATCGTCCGCGTTGCGGCCCCGGTCTACCTCAAGTTCGGGCTGCGCAACGCGCCGAACATCTACCCGAGCGGCACCCATCTCGAATCGACGGCGGTGGCGCTGACGCGGGAGCGGCTGCGACGCGCGAAGCTCGGCCTCGATCTGCTGCGCCGGCTCGACCCGGAGGCGATCATGTCGCCGCTGCCGGAGCCGGTCGCGATCCCGGTGTAGCGCGGGGCGATTCCGATGGTCGATCGCCTCGAGGTGCGGCAGGCCGACATCACGACGCTCCCCGTCGACGCCATCGTCAACGCCGCCAATACTTCGCTGCTCGGCGGGGGCGGCGTCGATGGCGCGATCCACCGCGCGGCCGGCCCGCGCCTGCTGGAGGCGTGCCGGACGATCGGCGGCTGCCCGACCGGCGAGGCGCGGATCACCCCCGGCTTCGATCTCCCGGCCAGATGGGTGATCCACACCGTCGGCCCGGTCTGGCATGGGGGGCATCGCGGCGAGGACGAGCTGATCGCCTCTTGCTACCGAGAGAGCCTCGCCCTCGCCGAGCGCGCCGGGGCGCGCACGATCGCCTTCCCGGCCATCTCGACCGGGGCGTACGGCTTCCCGATGGCGTGCGCCGCCCGCATCGCCGTCGCCGAGATCGCCGCCTGGCTGCAGGGTCACCCGGCTGTCGACCGGGTGATCCTCGTCGTGCGCGGCGAAGAGGCGCTGCACGCCCATCGGGATGCCCTCGCTGAAATGGGGGGTTGAGCCACTTCCGCTTGTCCGCGACACGACACTGCCATCCCATCCCCGCCAGGAGACCCCGCCATGCCCCGCGCCAGTACCAAACCATCGGCCTCAACGCGAGACGATCCACGCCGAATCGGGCCTCGCCCCTCTGACCCGCGAGGGGATCGAAGCCAGAACCGACGCCGGCAGCTTCAAGCGGGGCCAGGGGTACGCTCGCTCCGGCCGCATCTTCGGCGCGTTTCGCCGCGAGCGGACGCTACGCGCCCGCTGCCACGGCTCCAGCGGCGGCCCCTACCTCGTCGAGGCGACGCTGGCGCTCCCCGATCAGCCGAAGGCGAAGAATCCGGTCAGCTATGCCTGCGACTGCCCGCGCGGCGGCTTCTGCAAGCATGTCGTTGCGCTCCTGCTGACCTGGGTCGAGCAGCCGGAGCGCTTCGAGGTCCGCGCGCCCATCTCCGATGCGCTGGCGGAGCGGAGCCGCGACGAGCTGGTCGCGCTGATCGAAGCGATGGTGCGGGACGTGCCGGAGCTGGAGCCGCTCCTCGATCTGCCGATCTCGATCGCTGGCGCGGCGGGCGCCGCGCCGGTCAACGAGGCGGCCATCCGCCGCCAGATCGGCGCCGCGCTTCGGGACGATGGTGGCTACGGCCGGCGTGGCTGGTATGACTACGATGACTATTACGGGGCGGCCTCTCGCATCGCCGGCAATCTGGAGCGGATCGCCGCGCTCGCCGACGATTATGCCGATGCCGGCGACTGGCGAAATCTCTTCCTGGTCGAGGCGATCCTCGTCGAGGAGCTCGCGCCGCACCTGACCACGATGTACGACGAAAGCGGCGGTTTCTCCGGCCTCCTTGCCAACGCCGACGAGCGCCTGGCGGCGTGCCTCGATGCCCAGGGCAGTCTATCCGAGGAGGAGCAGCGTTCGCCGGGCGAGCGGCGGCAGTTGCTCGACGCCCTCTTCACTATCTGGCAGGCCAGCATCGACGCCGGCGGACTCGACCTGGCGAACGAGGGGCCGGAGGCGATCGCGCGCGGCGCCACCTCGGAGGAGCAGCGCCATATCGGAGATCGCATTCGGGAAGCGATGACATCCGCCTCGGATGTCGATCTCTGGACCCACTCGTGGCAGAGCCGCACGGCAATCGGATTCCTTTCGCTGCTACATGGCGAGGCCGGGCTCTCCGACGAGGAGTTGCTGGCCGAGTACCGCAACGCCGAGCTCTGGGAGGAGGCCGCCGAGTCGCTCCTGAAGATGCACCGCGTCGAGGAGGCGATCGCGCTTGCCGCTCGCCGCGGCCACGCCGCTGACGACTTTCGCCAATCGCCTGATCGCGACGGGCGATCCGCAACGAATCGAGCAGGCGATCCACCTGGTCGACGACATGCTCTGGGAGCGGAAGGGGCAGAACGCGCAGGATGACCAGCGGCTTCGGGCGTGGCTGGAGCAGCAGTACGCCGCGCACGGCCACCCGGAGAAGGCGTTGAAACTGGCGCGCGAGCGCTTCAAGGCGCTCCCGGCGAAGGCGACCTATGACGCGGTCAAAGCGGCGGCCCTCCTGCCCGGCCAACCCGACGACCCCTGGCCGGCGCTGCGCAAGGAGTTGCTGGCGACGCTGAAGAAGCGGGGCGACTGGACCTCGCTCATCGAGATCCATCTCGCCGAGGGGGAGGTCGCCGAGGCGATCGAGGCGCTGAAGAAGACCGAGAAGAAGGATCCTCGCAACATCGGCTACGTGGGCACCGCCTATGGGGGCTTCGGATACACGCTTGGCTGGGGCACGCATCCGCAGGGGTGGGAGGCGCGTGTCGCGGCGGCGGCCGAGGCGGAGTTCCCCGAAGAGGCGATCCGCATCTACCAGCGCCTGGCCGACCGACTGATCATGGCGCGCGGCCGCGGGAACTACCAGACGGCAACGGAGTATCTGGAGCGGGTCAAGCAGATCCTGACGGGGGCGGAACGGGGCGATGAGTGGGCGACGCTGATCGCGGCGTTGCGGGACCGAAACAAGACGCTGCGCGCCCTGCGCGAGGAGCTCGACAAGCACGCCCTGGCATAGCCATTCCGGCGGG
>JADYYO010000389.1 GCA_020853615.1 Thermomicrobiales bacterium | reverse complement strand
CCCACGACCCGCCACACCTGCAGCAGCACTGTGGAGGGAGTCGACACCTGGTGCTGCGTGCCGCCGGGAGGATCATGCACGGAGTGTGACTGCTGCGGCAACTTCTACTGCGAGTTCGACGACAACAACCAGCCACACTGCGTTCCTAACCCCGAAGGGTAGTGAGTCGCGGCACGACCCGCGGGGCGGGGAGCGCCCTGCCCCGCGCGTCGTCCGGAACGGCCCGGGCGTCGAGGCAATTGCCGACAACGCCAGGTTCCGAGCGCCAGCGCGTCAAAGGTAACGAGTGTTACCCGTATCCGAGGAGCCCGAGATGGAGCAGCAACGAATCGATCGCCTGAGTGTGATCATCGCCAGCGGCAGCACTCGTCGCCAGACCCTCCGATTGCTCGGCGCTGCCACCCTCGGGGCCGTTGGGCTCCCCCTGTTGGAGAGCGACCTGGCCGGAGCCAAGCGCAAGAAAAAGAAGAAGCATCATGGCCACGGGCACGGCGGCAACGGCGGCGGCGGCAACTGCACCCCGAGTGGCAACCCCAGCGGAGCGTTCACGGTGAACGGGTCGGACATCCTCGACCCGGTCGGGAACGCCGTGCTCCTCCGCGGCGTCAACAAGATGTCCGTCTACGACGACGCGGACCCGAGAGGAGAGACCTACTTCCCCGAGATCGCCAAGACCGGCGCCAACTCGGTCCGTATCGTCTGGGCGATCAAGGACGATCAGGGGAACACAAACCCGAACGATCTGAAGGCCCTGATCGACAATGCGATCGGTGCCCGCCTGCTGCCAATGATCGAGTTGCATGATGCCACCGGGAACTGGAACCGCCTCAACGATCTGGTCAACTACTGGACGCGGCCGCAGATCGTCGACATCATCGCCGCCCATCAGGATGCGCTCCTCGTCAATATCGGCAACGAGGTGGGCGATGACCAGGTGCAGTCCGGGAAATTCATCGACGGCTACCGCGGCGCCGTGCAGCGGATGCGCTGCGCCGGCATTCGCACGCCGCTAGTCATCGACGCGCCTGATTACGGCAAGAACCTCGATGTGCTGAACGCCAGCGCGGCCACCCTCCTCGATGCCGACCCGGACCACAACCTGATCTTCTCGGTCCACCTCTACTGGGGCATCGCCGATGGCGCCGACGCGCAATTCATCTCCGACAAGCTCGATGAGGCCGCGTCGCGGAACTACCCTCTCATTGTCGGCGAGTTTTCGCAGTACGGCGCCTACAACGGCAACGACAGCATCTGCGCCGAGGGCGGCCGGATCGACTACCAGACGATCATCAGGAAGACCGCCGAGCTGGGCATCGGCTGGTACGCCTGGGAGTGGGGGCCGGGGAACGGGTTCGAGGATCCCAAGTGCGCCGTCATGGACATGACGTCCGACGGGCTCTTCAGGAACCTGAAGCCAGGGTGGGCGACGGAGGTCGCCACGACGAGCCCCTACAGCATCAAGAAGACATCCGTGCCCATTCTCTGATGGTGCGCTGAGCCATAGCGTGCCGAAAACGTGTCATCCTGAGCGTGCGAAGGATCTCGGCTCGCGGGAACCTCGCGTCCCGTGTGCCGAGATGCTCCTTCATCAGCATGGCACGACGTGCGCACGCCGCTCTACAGCGCGCGGCGGCGCTCCAGCGAGCGCTCGAGGGCGAGCCCGACGAGGCGATCGACCAGCTCCGGCAGCGGCACGCCGCTCGCCGCCCAGAGGCGGGGGTACATGCTGATCGCGGTGAAGCCGGGGATCGTATTCACCTCGTTAATGAAGATCTGGTCGGTGTTGCGCTCCATGAAGAAGTCGACCCGCGCCATGCCGGCCAGGTCGAGCGCGCGGAAGGCGGCGATGGCCAACTCCTGAATCTGCGTCATCGTGTCGCCGCCAATCGGCGCCGGGACGAGCAGCTCGGAGCGGTCGTCGACGTATTTGGCGTCGTAGTCGTAGAACTCGTTCGAGGGGATGACCTCGCCGACGATCGAGGCGATCGGCTCGTCGTTGCCGAGGACGGAGATCTCCAGCTCGCGCGCGTCGACTCCCTGCTCGATGACGATGCGCCGGTCGAAGCGGCACGCCTGCCGCATGGCGCTCGGCATCTCGCTCGGGTCGTGCGCCTTGACCACGCCGACGCTGGAGCCCATGTTGGCCGGCTTGACGAAGCAAGGGTAGCCGAGGCTCTCGCCGACCCAGTCGGTAACCGCCTCGGGATCGCGCTCCCACTCCTTGCGTGTCACCAGCCGCCAGGGCGCCTGCGGCAGCCCCGCTTGGGCCAGAACCGTCTTGGCCATCGCCTTGTCCATGCTCAACGAGGAGCCGAGCACGCCGGCGCCGACATACGGAATGCCGGTCAGCTCGAGGAAGCCCTGCACGGTGCCATCCTCGCCCATCGGCCCGTGCAGCACCGGGAAGACGACGTCGACGCCGGCCGAGAAGATGGCCGGCACGCCGCTCTCCGCCGGCGCGCTCTCGGCGGGGGGCGCCACGGGCGCGCTGCCGTCGCCGAGCGCGAAGAGGGGCGAGGTGGCGGTCAGCGCCGCGAAGGGATCGCCCCCCGTCAGCCAGCGCCCCTCACGCGTGATGCCGACCGGGATGACCTCGTAGCGCGCCGGGTCGAGCGCGCCCATGACGGTCTGCGCCGATCGCAGCGACACGTCGTGCTCGCCGGATTGCCCCCCGAAGAGGACGGCCACCCGCACCTTGCCGCCACGCCGCCCCTGCATCGACTCGTCCCCCATGGTGCTACTCCTCGCCCAGGTATTCGACCTCGCGGCGCAACTCTACCCCGAACTGCTCCCGCACCCGCTCCTGCGCCGTGGCGATCAACTCACGGACGTCGGCGGCGGTCGCCGTGCCGTCGTTCACGATCCAGTTGGCGTGCTTGGCCGAGAAGGCCGCGCCGCCGACGGCGAACCCCTTCATCCCGCTCTCCTCCAGCAGGCGGCCCGCGAAGTCACCCGGCGGGTTGGCGAAGGTCGACCCGGCGCATGCCCCGGTCGGCTGGGTCAACTTGCGGAAGGCAGCGTGCTCGTCGGCAAGGCGGATCAATTCGGCCGGGTCGCGCTTCGGCAGGCGCATGATCGCCGCCAGGACGACCCACGGCCGGGGCCGCGGCGCGGCCTTGATGATGGTGTGGCGATAGGCCGGCTCCAGCCAGGCGGCGGGCTGCTCCACGACCTCGCCATCCTCCACGGACAGGACGACGACTCGCTCCAGATGATCCTTCTGCTCCGTCCCATGCGCCCCGGCGTTGTTGACCGTGGCGCCGCCGATCGTGCCGGGCAGCCCCACGCCCCAGTCGAGCCCGGCCCAGCCCCGCTCGGCGGCGAAGCGTCCGGTCCAGGAGAGGGGCGCCTGCGCCGCGACCTTCAGGCGGACGGCATCGCCCAGATCCTCGTGCTCGACCAGGTCGCCCGCCTTCTCGCCCGGCGTGCGCGACAGGACGACGAGCCCGCGAATGCCCCTGTCGCCGACCAGCAGATTGCTGCCGCCGCCAAGGACGGTGACCGGCAGCCCCTGCGCGCGGCCCCAGGCGACCGCGGCGACGAGATCGTCCGGGTTGGCGACGCGGACGAGGAGGTCGGCCGGCCCGCCGATCCTCCAGGTCGTGTGCAGGCGCATCGGCGCCTCCTGCAGGACCTTGAGGTGCGGGCGCTCCGGAATGCTGATCGCCGGTTGCGCGGCCGCGCGCGCACGCCCCGGCGCCGCGGCCCGTTCGCGCCGGGCCGGCGGCCCGCCCTCCCGCAGCCGCTCGAGCAGCAGCGGCCCTGTCTCGGTGACGCTCCCCGCCCCGAGCGTGAGGACGACATCGCCGGCCGCGACCGACTCGGCCAGCAGCCGGGCGGCATCGGCCGGGTCGCGCGCGGCGAGCGTTCCCTCCGGCATCCGGGCGACGAGGTCGGCAGCCGAAACGCCGAGGTCGTCCGCTTCGCGCGCGGCGTAGACATCGAGGATCATCACCCGGTCGGCATCGGTGAACGACGCCGCGAAGTCGGGCAAAAGCGCCTTCAGGCGGGAATAGGTGTGCGGCTGGAAGACCGCCCAGAGCCGCCGCTTCGGATAGCGCTCGCGCGCCGCGCGCAGCGTCGCGGCGATCTCGCGCGGGTGGTGCGCGTAGTCGTCGATGACGGCGATCCCCCGCGCTCTCCCCTTCGCCTCGAAGCGCCGCCCGACGCCGGTGAAGCCGGCCAGCGCGGCCGAGGCTGCCGCGGCGTCGTAGCCGAGGGCGACGAGGGCGGCGAGCGCGGCGGCCCCGTTCCGGGCATTATGTCGCCCCGGGACTTGCAGCAGCAGCGGGACGGCGATGTCGTCAACGCCCGTGACCCGCCACCCCTCCTCGGTCTGCTCCAGCCGCCAGTTAGCGCCCGCCTCCTCGCCGAAGGTCGTGACGCTGGCCGGCGGCGCCCAGTCGGCTCGTTGCATCAGGCGCGCGCAGCCGGGGTCGTCGGCGGCGATGATCAGCGTGCCGTCCCTCGGCATCCCGCCGACGAAGCGCGCGAAGGCGGCGTCGTAACTCTCGGCGTCGGGGAAGAGGTCGGGGTGGTCGTAATCGACGTTGGTGACGATCGCGATGTGCGGGTGGAGCTGGAGGAAGGACCAGTCGTACTCGTCCGCCTCGACGACCATCTCGGCCCCCTCCCCCGGTGCGGCGTTCGTCCCTCCGGCGCCGCCGAGGAGCGCGCCGATGGCGAAGCTCGGGTCGGCGCCGAGGGCGCGCAGGGCGGTCACGATCATGCCGCTCGTCGTCGACTTGCCGTGGCTGCCAGCGACGGCGATGCCCCGGCGGACATCGGCGAGCGCGCCGAGGAGTTGCGCCCGCTTGACGACCAGCCGCCCTGCCGCTCGCGCGGCCTCGATCTCGGGGTTGTCCGGCCGCACCGCCGCCGTCGCCACCACGAGATCGGCGCTCGCCGCCCGATCGGTCGCGCCGTGGCCGACGAAGACGGCCATCCCCTCCGCGCCGAGTTCCTTCAGGAGGGGAGAGTCGGCCGCGTCCGACCCCGAGACCTCGTAGCCCCAGCGCTTGAGGATGCGGGCCAGCCCGCTCATCCCGATGCCGCCGATGCCGACGAAGTGGACGGCTGCGGGCGCGGGGGGAAGGAGCCGCTCGGCGGCGGGCGATTCAGCGTGCATGTGCGTGATCCTTTGCCGTGACCGCGAGAGCGGCCACCTCCTGCCGGAAGCGGTCGCCGCGATCGAATTCGTCGCGAAAGAGCCCGAACGAGGCGCACCCCGGCGAGAGGAGGACGACATCCCCGCGCCGGGCATTCCGCCGGGCCGCCGCCAGCGCGTCGGCCATGCTGCCGAATGGCCCCTCCGGCGCGACGCCGGCCTCGTGCAGGGCGGCAGCCAGCCCCGGGGTGGCGGTCCCCTCGAAAAGGTAAGCTGTCGCGCCATGCTCGCCAACCGCGACGGCGAGGGGCGCGGGGTCGAGCCGTTTGTCGGCCCCGCCGCAGAGGAGGTGGACCCGACCGAAGCGACCCGCGAGCGCCTCGAGCGCTACGACGGCGGCGACTGGCGCCGTCGCCGTGGTGTCGTTGATATAGGTCACACCGTCGATCTCGCCGACCCGCTCCATGCGATCCCGGACTCCGGCGAAGCCCTCCAGCCCGCATGCGATCGCCTCCGGGCTCACGCCGGCGAGACGCGCGGCGGCGAGGGCGGCGAGCGCGTTGCGGGCGCCGTGCGGCCCGGCCAGCGCCGGCGTTGTCGGCAGCGGCCAGCGAAGCTCCGTCCCCTGCCAGCGCCAGAGCAGCGCATCGCCCGCCAGCCACGCGCCGTCGCCGCCGCGATCGCTCGTGCCGAAGGGGACCGTCGTCGCCGGCGAACGGCCGGTGGCCTGCCACGCCTCCGGGTCATCCCGATTGACGATCAGCCAGTCCCCCCGCCGCTGGTGGCGGGTGATGCCCCGCTTCGTCTCGGCGTAGTCGGTGAAGCCGTCGTAGGTGTTGAGGTGATCCTCGGCGATCAGGGTCAGCACGGCGATGCGCGGGGCCAGCCCATGCTCGATCAGCGCCTCAAGCTGCCACGACGAAAGCTCGATGACGACGGGAATCTCCGGCTGCAGCAGGGGAAGCTGCTCCAGCGCCGAGATCCCCATATTGCCGGCGGTCACCGCCCCGGGGTACTCGGCCGCGATCAGCGCCCCGGCCAGGGTGGCGACGGTCGTCTTCCCTTTCGTCCCGGTGACACCGACGATCGGGGCCGGGCAGGCGCGGAAGAAGAGGCTCATCTCCATCTCGATCGGGATGCCGTGGGCGCGGGCGAGCTGCAGCAGCGGCGCCCGGCGCGGCACCCCCGGGTTGCGCACGACGACATCGGCCCCTTCCGGGGTGAAATCGCGCTCGTCGTGCCGGCCGAGGACGTAGCGGATGGGGAGACCGGCGAGCGCCGTCAGGGAGCCGGCCAGCGCCTCCTCGTTCCGCTGGTCGGTGACGGTGACGATGGCGCCCTGCTCTGCCAGGTAGCGCGCCACGCCGAGGCCACCGCCCCGGGTGCCGAGGCCGATGAGCGTCACCCGCTTGCCGGAGAATGGAGCGTCCACGAACGAGCCTCGCGTTTCGTCTAGAACCGGACCAGGGCCATGGCGACGCCGATCAGGCCGGCCATCATCGAGAGGATCCAGAAGCGCATGGTGACCTGCGTCTCCGACCAGCCGAGCATCTCGAAATGGTGGTGCAGCGGCGCCATCCTGAAGAGCCGCCGCCCCTCGCCAAATCGGCGCTTGGTGTACTTGAAGTAGCCGACCTGCAGGATGACCGAGAGCGCCTCGGCCAGAAAGACGGCGCCGACGACCGGCAGCAGCAGCCACTGCCCCGTCATGAAGGCGGCCACGGCCAGCGACGCCCCGATCGCCAGCGAGCCGGTATCTCCCATCATGACCTGCGCCGGATGGGCGTTGAACCAGAGAAAGCCCATCAGCGCGCCGGTCATGGTGAAGCAGAACGTGACGACGCCGAGCTGCCCCTGCCGGTAGGCGATGATGCCGTAGGCGACGAAGGCGATGGCCGCCGTGCCGGCCGCGAGGGTATCGAGCCCGTCGGTGAAGTTGACCGCGTTGGCCATGGCGATGATCGCCAGCGCGGCCATCGGGATGTAGAAGAGGCCGATGTCATAGCGCCCGATGAAGGGGAGATAGACGCTGCGCAGGCCGAGGCCGTAGGGGTAGGGCGCGTGCAGGATGACCGCCGCCACCAGCGCGAAGACGGTCAGCCAGAGGAACTTCTGGCGCGCCGACATCCCCCCCTGCCTGGCCCCGCCGAGCAGGCTCATCCGGTCGTCCATGGCGCCGAGAATCGCTGCCGCGATCAGGATCCCGATTGGCAGGAGCATCGAGAGGCGGCCGACCGTGTTGAAGACGATGGTGATGACCACGACCGAGGTGGCGATCATCAGCCCGCCCATCGTCGGCGTGCCCGTTTTGGGCAGATGCGACTGTGGTCCGTCGATGCGCACCTGCTTGGCCGCCTTGCGCAGGCGCAGGAAGGTGACGATCGGCCGGCCGATGATGAGGGTGACGACGAAGGCGAGCCCCGCCAGCGCCAGCGAGACCGCCATGTTCTGATTCGGATCGGTCGGCATGATGCTGTCGGTGGCCGACAGTTGCAGGAGCAGCGCGAGCGATATCATCCGGCTGCTTCGTCACCGGCGTTCCCTGCCCCGGCAGGCGCGCGAAGTTGCGCGACGATCTCTTCCATCTGCAATCCCCGCGATCCCTTGAGCAAGACGACGTCCCCCTCGCGCAACTCGCGAAGCAGGTACGCGACGAGCTCATCTCGCTGCTCGAGCCCGAAGGATGTCACGATTGGG
>JADYYO010000388.1 GCA_020853615.1 Thermomicrobiales bacterium | reverse complement strand
TCCTCCAGCGTGGCGCGGGCGATCGCCAGCCCGTCCGCCGTCCCGGTGCCGCGCCCGACCTCGTCGAGAATGAGGAGGGAGCGGTCCGTCGCCTGGTGCAGGATCGCCGCCGTCTCCACCATCTCGGCCATGAAGGTCGAGTGCCCGCGCGCCAGGTCGTCCTGCGCGCCGACGCGGGTGAAGATGCGATCGACCACCCCGACGCGGGCGCGCGCGGCCGGCGCCCAGGAGCCAATCTGCGCCAGCAGCACGATGACGGCCGCCTGCCGCAGAAAGGTGCTCTTGCCCCCCATGTTCGGCCCGGTGATGATCGCCTGCCGGGGCGCATCGCCGCCGAGCCGGAGATCGTTCGGGACGAACGGCTCGCCGGCCAGGTGCGCCTCGACCACGGGGTGGCGGCCGGCGACGATCTCCAGGACGTCGCTCTCGTCGACGACCGGCGCGGTCCAGCCGTTACGGGCGGCGACTTCCGCCAGGGCGAGGAGGGCGTCGAGCTCGGCCAACGCGCGCGCCGTGGCCGAGACGCGCCCCGCCTCGGCCGTCACCAGCTCGCTCAACCGCTCCAGCGCCCCCCGCTCGCACGCCGCGATCTCCTCGTCGGCGGCGAGGATACGCGCCTCGGCCTCCTTCAGCGGCGCGGTGACGAAGCGCTCGCCGTTCGCCACTGTCTGCTTGCGGGCGTACTCCGGCGGAACGGCGCCGAGATTGGGGCGCGTCACCTCGATGTAGTAGCCGAAGACCTTGTTGAATCCGACTTTCAACGAGCGGATCCCCGTCCGCTCCCGCTCGCGCGCCTCCAGCGCGGCGAGCCATTCGCGCGTGTCGCGGACCGCAGCGATCGCCTCGTCGAGTTCGGGCGCGAAGCCGGGACGGATGGCGGCCCCGCCATGCGCCGCCTCGATCACCGCCGCGTCGAGGCAGGCGAGCAGATCGGGGCAGGGGTCGAGGCAGACCGGCGGCAGCGCATCGAGCGCGGCGAGCCGCGCCGCAATCAGCGGAATCGACCGTAGCGCCTCGGCCAACGTCAGGAAGTCGCGCGGCCCGACGTTGCGCCCGGCGATCCGGCCGAGGAGGCGCTCCAGATCGCCGAGCGCCGCGATCGCCTCCGCCAGCGCCGCCCGCGCGGCCGGCGCGGCGACAAGCGCGCCGATGATCCCCTGCCGCCGCGCGATCTCCTCCGGGTCGCGCAGCGGCTGCCCGACCAGACGGCGCAGGGCGCGGGCGCCCATGGGGGTGCGCGTCAGGTCGAGGACGCCGAGGAGGCTCCCCCGCGTGCCGCCGGTGCCGAACGAGCGCGTCAGCTCCAGATTGCGTCGCGTGGCGGCATCGAGCCCGACCCAGCGCCCGGGGCGCTCGACCCGAATCCCGGTCAGGAGCGCGAGGAGGGCAGGGTTCGTCCGCTCCAGGTAGGCGAGGACCGCCCCGGCGGCGCCGACGCCCGCCGGCATGGCCGCGCAGCCGTAGCCGGCCAGCGAGCGGACCCGGAACTGCGCGCAGAGGAGCTCTTCCGCGCGGCCCGGCGACCAGCGCCACGACTCGAGCCGGGTCACGTGCCCCGGTGAGCGCGCGCCGCCAGGAGGCTCCGGCGCATCGTCTGGCACGAGGGTTTCTGCCGGGTTGAGGCTCGCCACCTCCTCGGCCAGCCGCTCGGCGGCATCGTCGCCCGCGAATTCGGCCAGCGCGAACTCTCCCGTGCTGACGTCGATCCAGGCCAGCCCCCAGCAGTCGCCCAGGCGATGCAGCGCGGCCAGATAGCGGCTCTCGGCGGCGGGGAGGAGGGCCGGGTCGGCGACGGTGCCGGGAGAGAGGACGCGCGTGACCTCGCGCTCGACCAACCCCCGGCCGGGCGGGGACATCTGCTCGGCGATGGCGATGGTGTGCCCGGCGGCGAGCAGCCGCCCCAGATAGTGGTTGAGCGCGTGGTGCGGGATGCCGGCCATCGGCGCGCGGCCGGAGCGGCCGAAGGAGCGGGACGTCAGGGCGATGCGGGCGTCGCGCGCGACGATCCGCGCGTCGTCGTCGAACGTTTCGTAGAAGTCGCCCAGGCGATAGAGGAGGATCGCCTCCGGATGCCGCGCCTTGAGATCGAGGTACTGCCGCCGCGAGGGGACGAGGCTATCGCGCTCCGATGCCGGGGTCTTGGGGCGGGCCATGGGGGGAGTATACGGGGGTGATGGGTGTTGGGGGATAGGGGGATCGGGGGATCGGGGGATCGGGGGATAGAGGGGTGAAGGTTGTCAGGATTCCGGAGGGCCGAGCGGCCGGCAATATTCGCCCATCACCCTATCACCCTATCACCCCATCACCTAACACCCATCACCCAACCCCCATCACCCGGCCGGCGCCGCGTGCGGGCCGTACCGGCGGAGACGGGCGCGTACAGACGCAAGCAGCGCGACGAGGGATGGGTAGCGCGATGCGGTGCGCGCTGGCGTGCAGGTGGCGGCGAGTTGGCCGCGGAGCAGTTCGGCGCGCACGTCGGCGGCCTGCAGTTGGGCCAGGCGATACATGGTGTGCGGTGTTGGCAGCATTGGTGGACCTCCTTCTCGACCGCGATCCACCATAGGAGCCCCGCGCGCCCGGGCACAGGCGCAACCGGCAGTTCTACCTACGCAACCCGCACTCGCGTGGCTGGCGTGCGCGCGCGGGGAACCCTACAGCGCCGTGCGGAAATGGTGTCATCCTGAGCGCAGCGAAGGATCTCGGCTCCCGGCGACCCCATCTCCCCTGGACCGAGATGCTTCGTGCCTCAGCATGACACGTCTTGCGCACGCCGCTGTAGAATCGGGATCTTCCCGTCCCGCCTGACGCGTGGGGCGGGCCGACGCCCCGGAGCACG
>JADYYO010000387.1 GCA_020853615.1 Thermomicrobiales bacterium | reverse complement strand
CTGGTGCGCCGGGTCCTGCTCGCGCTCTTCACCTGCTGGGCCATCTCGGTGCTCTCCTTCATCATCATCCAGCTCCCGCCCGGCGACTTCGTCGACGCCTATATCTCGAACCTGTCGGCCTCTGGCAGCGGTATCTCCGCGGATCAGGCCAAGCAGCTTCGCGCCGACTACGCGCTCGACCAGCCGGTCTACGTCCAGTACTGGCGCTGGATGCGGCAGATGGCCAGGGGCGACCTGGGGATGGCGATGGAGTGGCAGCGCCCGGTGACCGAGGTCATCGGCGACCGGCTCTGGCTGACGATCGTCGTCTCGCTGGCGGCCGTGCTGCTGACCTGGGTTCTGGCGCTGCCGATCGGGATCTACTCGGCCGTACGGCCCTACTCGGCGTTCGACTATCTCTTCACGCTCCTCGGCTTTCTGGGGCTGGCGATCCCGAGCTTCCTGCTCGGCCTGCTGGTCCTCTACTTCGGCTTCGTCTTCTTCAACGCCAACATCGGCGGCCTCTTCTCTCCCGAGTATCTCGATGCGCCCTGGGGCGGAGGGAAGGTCGTCGACCTGCTCAAGCATCTCCCTGTGCCGGCGATCATCCTCGGCATCGCCAGCATGGCGCAGGCGATCCGCATCATGCGCGCCAATCTGCTCGATGAGTTGCGCAAGCCCTACGTCGTGACCGCCCGCGCCAAGGGGCTCTCCGAGTGGCGGGCGATCTGGAAATACCCGGTGCGGGTGGCGCTCAATCCCTTCGCCAGCACCATCGGCTACACCCTGCCCTACGTCGTCTCCGGCAGCATCATCGTCTCGCTCGTGCTCGGCCTGCCCACGGTCGGCCCTCTCCTGCTGCGGTCGTTGATCGCTCAGGACATGTTCCTGGCCGGCGCGATCGTGCTGCTGCTCGGTGTCTTGACGGTGATCGGCACCCTCGTCTCCGACCTGCTGCTGATGTGGATCGACCCGCGCATCCGGACGGAAGATTGACCATGGCCGATTCCGCGCCGATCCACGACCCGCGCATGCGGACCCTGACCCCGCCGCCGGCGGCGCTGGAGCCGGAGGAGACCTCCGGGCCGACCGCGCCGGCCGTCACCGCGCCCGGCGCCCTGGCGCCCGCGCCGGCGCCGGGCGAGCCGCTCCTGACGACCGAGGCCGAGGAGCGGGTGGCCGTCGCCACCCAGGGGCAATTGATGTGGCGGCGCTTCCGCAAGCACCGCCTCGCCATGCTCGGCGCGCTCGCCGTCATCCTCTTCTATCTGGCGGTGGTCTTCGCCGACTTCCTGGCCTACGCCAACCCCGAGGCCTCTGACGCGCAGCGCGGCCTGATTGCGCCGCAGGGCATCCACCTCTTCCACGAGGGGCAGTTCCAGCCGCATGTCTACGCCCTGGTCGGCAAGCGCGACCCGCAGACCTTCAAGCGCGTCTACACGGTCGACCCGACCCAGATCATCCCGCTGACCTTCTTCGCCCCGGGGTTCGACTACAAGCTCTTCGGGGTGATCCCGATGAACCGGCACCTGATCGGCGTCGAAGGCGCCAACCCGGAGGAGACCCTCTTTCTGCTCGGCACCGATCTCGAGGGGCGGGACATGTGGTCGCGCGTGATGTACGCCACGCGCACCTCGCTGACGATCGGCCTGGTCGCCGTGGCGGTCAGCCTCGTCCTCGGGGTGGCGCTCGGCGGCGTCTCCGGCTTCTACGGCGGCATGGCCGACACCGCGATCCAGCGCGTCATCGAAATTCTGCGCTCGATCCCGACGATCCCCCTCTGGATGGGGCTGGCGGCGGCGATGCCGAAGACCTGGAGCATCACGCAGGTCTACTTCACGATCACCATCATCATCTCGCTGATCGGCTGGACCGAGCTGGCACGCGTGGTTCGCGGGCGGTTCCTCTCCCTGCGCGAGGAGGATTTCGTCACCGCTGCCGATCTGGTCGGCGCCAGCCAGTCGCGCATCATCTTCGTTCACATGGTGCCCCTCTTCATGAGCCACATCATCGCCGCGACGACGCTGGCGCTGCCGGCGATGATCATCAGCGAGACCGCGCTCAGCTTCCTCGGTCTCGGCCTGCGCCCGCCGGCGATCAGTTGGGGCGTGCTGCTGCAGCAGGCGCAGAACGTGCAGTCGGTGGCGCTCTCCCCCTGGCTGCTCCTGCCGGCGGTGCCGGTGATCGTGGTCATCCTGGCCTTCAACTTCCTCGGCGACGGCCTGCGCGACGCTGCCGATCCGTATTCGTAGGGTGATGGGTGATGGGTGTTAGGGTGATAAGGGGATGGGGTGATAGGAGGGGAGGCGCATTGACATCGGTCGCCACGGCCGATGACGATTCTTCTCGACTTCTCGGCTCCTCGACTCCTCGGCTCCTTTCCGTCCGCGACCTGAAGACCTACTTCTTCCAGGACGACGGGGTGGTCAAGGCCGTCGATGGCGCCAGCTTCGATGTCTACGCCGGGAAGACGCTCGGCATCGTCGGCGAGAGCGGGTGCGGCAAGAGCGTCACCGCCCGCTCGATCATGCGCATCGTCGATCGCCCCGGCCGCGTCGTCGGCGGGCAGATCCTCCTGCGCCGCGAGTCGCGCGACGGCACGGCGTCCGTGGTCGACCTGGCGAAGCTGAAGGCCGACGGCGCCGAGATGCGGGCCATCAACGGCGGCGAGATCGCGCTCATCTTCCAGGAGCCGATGACCTCCTTCAGCCCGGTTCATACCATCGGCGACCAGATCGTGGAGGCGATTCGCCTGCACCGGCGGGTCAGCCGCAAGGAGGCGCGCGACCGGGCGATCGAATTGTTGCGCATGGTCGGCATCCCCCGTCCCGAGGGGCGGGTCGACGAGTACGCGCACCAGCTCAGCGGTGGTCTGCGGCAGCGGGCGATGATCGCCATGGCACTCGCCGCCGATCCCCGGGTCCTGATCGCGGACGAGCCGACGACCGCGCTCGACGTGACGACGCAGGCGCAGATCCTCGACCTGCTGCGCGAGCTGCAGGAGCGGAACGGCATGGCCATCATGCTGATCACCCATGACCTCGGCGTGATCGCCGAGATGGCCGACGATGTGGTGGTCATGTATCTCGGGCGCGTCGTCGAGGAGGGGCCGGTCGACGACATCTTCTACGCGCCGAAGCACCCCTACACGCAGGCGCTGCTGCGCTCGATCCCGACGGTCGACTCGACGCCGCGAACCCGGCTGCCGACGATCAGCGGGGCGATTCCGCACCCCTACAACCGGCCGGCCGGCTGCCCCTTCCATACGCGCTGCCCGGAGATGATGCCCGGCCTCTGCGACGTGGAAGAGCCAGCGCTCGCCCGCGTTGGCCCGCATCAGCAGGCCGCCTGTTTTCTCTATCCCGAGGTCCGGGCCGCCAGTCGTGTGCAAGACGATGCGGCCGGGGCCACTCTTGTCGCCGGAGGAGCGGGCTGATGATCGAGGCGCCAACGCCGAACGGATCGCGGATGACGCCGGCGGGCGAGCCGCCCCTGCTCGCAGTGCGGAACCTGAAGAAGTTCTACCCCATCCGGCGCGGCTTTCTGCGCAAGGTGGTCGGGCACGTGCGCGCCGTCGACGACGTCAGCTTCGACATCCAACCCGGCGAGACGCTGGCGCTCGTTGGCGAGAGCGGCTGCGGCAAGACGACGACCTCCCGCTGCATCCTGCGTGCGCTGACTCCGACGAGCGGCGAGATCCTCTTCCGCACGGAGGAGGGGCCGGTGCTCGATGTCGCGACGCTCCCCCGGGAGCGGCTGCGGCCGCTGCGCACGCAGATGCAGATGATCTTTCAGGACCCCTACTCGTCGCTCAACCCGCGCATGACCGTCCTCAACATCGTCGGCGAGCCGCTGCTGGTCAACGGCGTGCGCAACCGGCAGGAGCGGATCGACCGCGTCGAGGAGCTGCTTCACCTCGTCGGCTTGCGCCCGGAGTTCATGCGCCGCTATCCCCACGCCTTCAGTGGGGGTCAGCGGCAGCGCATCGGCATCGCCCGGGCGCTGGCGCTCAACCCGACGCTGGTCGTCGCCGACGAGCCGGTCTCGGCGCTCGACGTCTCGGTGCAGGCGCAGATTCTCAACCTGCTGCTCGACCTGCAGGAGCGGCTTGGCCTCACCTACCTCTTCGTGGCGCACGACCTGAGCGTGGTCAAACACCTGAGCGACCGGGTGGCGGTCATGTACGTCGGCAAGCTCGTCGAGCTGGCGACGCGCGATCAGCTCTTCCACCGGCCCAAGCACCCGTACACCGCCGCGCTCCTCTCGGCGGTGCCGAAGCCGGACCCCCGGTCACGCTCGCGCCGCCAGCCGCTGCGCGGCGAGGTGGCCAACCCGGCGGCGCCGCCGAGCGGCTGCTACTTCCACCCGCGCTGCCCCTACGCCATCGACCTCTGCAAGACGACCGCGCCGGCATTCGAGGAGATCGAGCCCGGCCAGTGGGCCGCCTGCCACCGGGCGCGGGAGTTGGCGCTTCCCGGGATCGCCCAGACGTAGGCCGCTGCTCAGGTTTTCTTTCGGTCGCTGCAGGAACCAGCGTTGCTGTTGGCCGTTGGCCCTCACTCCCTGCCCCCTCTCCCAATGCGCATCGACGAGGGGAGGTAGTGCCCGAAGCGACGGGGGTGCCGGTCGCGCCCAACCCTCACCCCGGCGCCACCCAGAGGGTCCCCGGCCCACTGCGGTGGGAGAGGGTGCGCTGATATCGAAGATACGTGCCAGAAGCGATGTGCGTCGTTTGGGAATCCGCGTCACCTATGGTTCGCTCCGAGATTGTCGCGTCGTTTCGCCACACGTTCCCCTCGCCCTGCGCACAGGGCCGGGTACCCGCTGGGTGGCGGTAGGAGGTGAGGGGCGCCCCGAGGTCACCCCCTGCCCATTCCTTCACCCCCGCCCCAACCCCCCGTCTGGTCCGAGAAATGCGTCCGACACCTGTCGCGCTCGTGCTCGTCTGAGGGCGGGCCCGCGCGCGAACGCGCGGCGCAATCGATGTCGTACCGAACCTGGACAGCTCCAATGGTCGCCGGATCGCGTGGTACCATCGCAACCCTGAGACCT
>JADYYO010000386.1 GCA_020853615.1 Thermomicrobiales bacterium | reverse complement strand
GGGTGGGAATCTTCCCTGCTCGACAGCAACATCCGCGGCGTCGTCAACGTCTTCCGGGCGGCGAACGATGCGGGGTGCCGCCGGGTCGTCTTCGCCAGCAGCGTCCACGCCGTGCTCGGCTACCCGCCGGCCGAGACGATCCCCGACGACGCGCCGCCGCGCCCACAAAATCTCTACGGGGCGAGCAAGGCGTTCGGCGAGGCGGTCGCCTCGACCTACGCTGCCTCGGGGCTCTCCGGCATCGCCATCCGCTTCGGCACCTACGACGCGCCCTGGTTCCACGAGGCGCGCGACGCGCGCGAGGCGATGGCCTACCTCAGCGCCCGCGACGCCAACGATCTGCTCATCCGCTGCATCGAGACCCCGGACATCCCCTACACGGTCGTCGCCGGCATCTCGAACAACCGGCGCAAGCGCTTCGACCTCATCGCCACGCGCCGCCTCCTCGGCTACGCCCCGCGCGACGACGGCTTCGCCGTGTTGGGGTTGGCGGAACGGGAGTAATGGGTGATAGGTGTTGGGTGAGGGGTGATTGCGGCGGGGTGGCCCGGGCGACGCCTGCGTCGCCCAGGCCGCCCCGCCGCGAAGGTCCGTGTCGGCAACGACGTTTCCAGACATGAATCGCCCGGCCGGGGAGGCGGGCGACACAGGTATCGCCCCTACGGCCCCATCACCCGATCACCCCAACACCCATCCCCCATCACCGATCACCCAACCCCCATCACCCCGCGTCCTCGCACGGCGCATTGACGTAGCCGCTCTTGAAGGGGAGGACCTTCCCCTCCTCAGGCACGAAGCGGTGCCGCCAGATGCAGCCGTTGTCGATGCCGAGCAGGTGGAGGGAGACGGAGGTGATGTCCGACGTGGTGCGCACGCGGTGGATGTCGGTCTCCGGGAGGAGCTCGTAGAAGTCTCCCGTTTGCAGCGAGCGGCTCTCCAGCAGGGACAACACGGCCTCCTTCTCGCTGGAGCCGTCGTCATCGCGGGTGAAGACGTCCTCGTCCTGCGTGCCCCGGTAGAGCCCGACCAGGCCCCACGCCAGGTGATCGTGAACGGGCGTCTGCGCGCCGGGCGGCACGACCAGCGCGGAGAGGGCGAGGCTGCCATCGCCCGCGCGGTAGAGGAGCCAGTTGCCGATGCCCGAGCCCATGCCTCCCTCTTCGACCGGCACCTGATACTTCTCCGGCAGCCACGTCTCGTCGGCCAGCAACTCGGCGAAGTGAGGGCGGATGGCGGCGATGATGTCGACCGGACTGTCATGCTGATGGCGGATGCAGCTCACCTCTTCAATGAACGCCCGCAGGCGGGGATTGTCGACGACGTACTCATCCTGACCGGTGGCAACGGGAGTCGCCATGGGGAATCCTCCTCCGCGATGATTGCGCCGGATCGGCGGCCGCTGCAGCCTCTGCTCATTGGATATGCTACGGAAGTATGCGGCAATCAGGGCGCCGGCGCTTGCTGGCTCGCAGATGGGGGGATCGATGGCATCCGGGCAGAATGGATCGCGATTCGGCGTGCCGCACCTCGCGCCGCCAACTGTCGTCAAGCGGGCAGGGTGGCAGGACAGCGAGGAGCTGCGCGTCAGCAACTGGCTGACACCGTGGGACGGCGAGGCGCCGCTCGATGCCGCGCTGATCGGCCTCCCCTATTCGGGCGCGTCGATCAATCCGTCGGCGGCCTATGGTGGGCCGGAGGCGGTCCGGCTCGCTTTCCGCTACAACACGACCTATTCGCCCGATTGGGACACCGACCTGCGCGATCTGCGTGTCCATGACCTCGGTGACGTCGGCGGGCACCTGACCGATGTCGCGGCGGCGCACGGCAAGATCGAGGCAGCGGTCACTGCCGCTTGCGCCATCGAGCCGCGCTTCGTGCCGGTGATGATCGGCGGCGATCATTCGGTGAGCGCGCCGGCAGTGCGCGGTTTCTGCGCGGCGAACCCGGGCAAGAAGATCGGCGTCATCAACATCGACGCCCATCTCGACGTCCGGAATTTCGAGCACGGGCCGCACAACGGCACCCCCTTCCGCGCGATTCTCACCGGCGGCCTGCCGATCGAGGGGCGCAACTTCGTCGAACTCGGCATCCACGGCTTCATGAACGCGGCGGCATACATGCGCTGGCTGCGCGAGCGGGGGGCGACCGTCATCAGCGGCCGTGAGGTCGAGCGCCGGGGCATGGACGACTGCATGGCCGAGGCGCTGCGCATCGCGGGCGATGGAACGGATCTCATCTACCTGAGCGTCGATATCGACTGCCTCGCCTACCCGTGGGCGGTCGGCACGGCCGCGACCTCGCCCGAGGGCCTGAGCGCGTGGCAACTGCTGGAGGCGGTCCATGCCGCCGGCCTCGACCCGAAGGTGGCGGCGATGGATCTCGTCGAGATCGACCCGAGCCGCGACATGAAGGATCTCACGAGTCGAACCGGGGCATCGGTCATCCTGACCTTCCTTGCGGGACTTTATCGGCGGCTGCACGGAGATGCGGGGCGGGCGTAACGCGGGGTGTGTTGGCGAGGTATGCACGGGAACATCGTGGCG
>JADYYO010000385.1 GCA_020853615.1 Thermomicrobiales bacterium | reverse complement strand
GGAGTGAAGCATCTCGGCTCAGGGGAGGCGTGCTTCCGGGAAGCCGGGATCCTTCGCTCCGCTCAGGATGACACAATGTGCGCGGGGCATCCCTCATGACCGAGCGCGGGAGAAGCGGCGCTCCGCCAGCCATCGAGATGCGGGGCATCGTCAAGCGGTTCCCCGGCGTCGTCGCGAATGACGGGATCGATCTCACCGTCCGCCGGGGCGAGATCCACGCTCTCCTCGGCGAGAACGGGGCCGGCAAGTCGACCCTGATGAACATCCTCTTCGGGCTCTATCACCCGGATGAGGGGGAGATTCGGGTCAACGGCGAGCCAGTCCGCTTCGAGAGCGCTCGCGACGCGGTGCAAGCCGGGCTGGCGATGGTTCACCAGCACTTCATGCTGATCCCGCGCTTCACCGTGACCGAGAACGTCATTCTCGGCGCCGAGGGGGCGGGCGTCGTTCTCGATCGCGAAGCGGCTGCCCGCCGCGTCGCCGAGCTCGGCTCGCGCTATGGGCTCGATGTCGATCCACACGCGAAGGTCGAAGACCTGCCGGTCGGTATGCAGCAGCGGGTCGAGATCGTGCGCGCCCTCTATCAGGGCGGGCGCACGCTGATCCTGGACGAGCCCACGGCGCTGCTGACGCCGCAGGAGGTCGACGAGCTCTACCGCGTCCTCAACCGACTGCGCGAGAGCGGCGATACCATCATCTTCATCACGCACAAGCTGCGCGAGGTTGCCGCGATCAGCGACCGGGTGACGGTCATCCGCCGCGGGCGGACGGTCGGCACGCGCGAGACGGCGGAGACGACCGCGCCGGAGCTGGCCGAGATGATGGTCGGCCGGGCGGTCTCGCTGAAGGTCGAACGGCTGCCGGGCCATCCCGGCGAGCCGGTCCTGGTAGCAGAGGATCTCCATTTGCGGGGGAGCCATGGGCAGGCGGCGCTGGCCGGGGCGAGTCTGACGCTGCATCGGGGGGAGATCCTGGGGATCTGCGGCGTCGAGGGGAACGGCCAGGCCGAGTTGATCGAGGTCCTCTCCGGGCTGCGCCGGCCCGACCGTGGCCGGGTGCTGCTGAAGGGGAAGGACGTCACCGCCAGCGGGCCGAACCCGCGCCGCCGGCTGGGGCTCTCCTATATCCCCGAGGATCGCCATGGCCGGGGACTGGTTCTCCCCTTCTCGCTGACCGAGAACGTCCTGCTCGGGAATGTCGGCACGCGCCCCTTCAGCGACCGGGGCCGCATCGACTACCCGGGGACGCGCGCCCTGACCGAGCGCTTGATGCACGCCTTCGACGTGCGTGCGCCGGGGCCGGATACGGCGGCGGGCGCGCTCTCGGGGGGCAACCAGCAGAAGTTGATCATCGCGCGCGAATTGCATCGCGAGCCGGACGCGTTGCTGGCGATCCAGCCGACGCGGGGGCTCGATGTCGGCGCGATCGAATTCGTGCACAAGCAGCTCGTCGCGGAGCGGGACAAGGGCCGCGGGGTTCTCCTGATCTCGTTCGACCTGGACGAGATCATGGACCTGAGCGATCGCATCCAGGTGATCTACGATGGCCGCATCAGCGGCGACTTCGCGAGTGGCACGGTGACGCGGACCGAGCTCGGTCTGCTGATGGGTGGACGGACGCTGGATGAGCGCGCTTCCGCGGCTGACTGAGCCGGGCTTCCGGGGGTTCCGCGGCCGGGTTGGCAGCGTCGTCCCGACGCTCCTTTCGTCGCTGCTGGCTGTGGCGATCGCCCTGCTGGCCGGGGGCGTCGTCATCGCCCTCTCGGGCGACAACCCGATCCCCGCCTACCAGGCGCTCCTGCAGGGGGCATTTGGCGGCGAGCGCGCGATCGGCGAGACGCTGGTGATGGCGACGCCGCTGATCCTCGGCGGCCTCGCCTTCGCCGTCGCCGCGCAAGCGGGGCTCTTCAACATCGGCATCGAAGGGCAGATGGTCGTCGGCGGGCTGCTCGGCGGGCTGATGGCGGCGTGGGATCCCGGGCTACCAATCTTCGTGCATCTCCCGCTGGCGCTCCTGGCCGCCATGGTCGGCGGGGGCATCTGGGGCTTCATCCCCGGGTTTCTCAAGGCGAAGACCGGCGCGCATGAGGTGATCACCACCATCATGCTCAACTACCTCGCCTACCGCATCAGCACCGTCGTCATCGGCAACGAGGGTTTTCCGCTTGTCAACCCCTCGCTGCAGGCGACGCAGCCGGCGCTCGAGACGGCCCGATTGCCGAAGCTGCTGCCCGGCACCCGGCTGCATGCCGGGTTTCTTGTCGCCCTGCTCGCCGCAGTGATCGTCTGGTACCTCCTCTACCGGACCGCGTTCGGCTATCGCATCCGCACGGTCGGGCTCAGCCGCGGGGCTTCCGCCTATGCCGGCATCCCGTGGGGGCGCACCATCGCCCTGGCGATGCTCCTGAGCGGGCTGCTGGGCGGACTCGGCGGCGCGGTCGATGCCCTCGGCCTGCAGGGGCGCTATTACAATGTCTCCCTCGGCATCGGCTTCACCTCGATCGCCGTTGGATTGGTCGGGCGGAACCAGCCGTTCGGCGTGATCCTCTCCGGTCTCCTCTTCGGGGCGCTCTCCTCGGGCGCGACCAGGATGCAGAACACGGCCGGCATCTCGCGCGACATCGTCTACGTTCTGCTCGGATTTGTGATTCTCTCCGTCTCGGCGATCGCCGTGGCTCAGCAGTTCCGGCAGGCGCGGCAGGCGGCGAGCCGGGCGCGGGCCATGACGCGCGACCGCGCGGCGGACGATGCGGGCGAGCCGTTGGTGGAGCCGCCGCCTCCGCCACGCACGATCTGACGGCGGGAGGCCTCCTCTGGACGCGTTGTTCAGCTTCTTCTCCGTGGCGCTCCTGACCGCGACCTTGCGGTCGGCGGCCCCGCTCGTCTTTGCCGCGATGGGCGGGCTCCTCTCGGAGCGCTCCGGCGTCACCAACATCGCGCTCGAGGGCTTCATGCTGATGGGCGCGTTCGCGGCGGTGGCCGGCGCCTGGTTCTCCGGCAACCCCTTCGTCGGGCTGCTGGTGGCCATCATCACAGGGGCGGTTGGCGGCGCGATCTTCGCCTTCTGGGCGATCTCGCTGCGCGCCGATCAGATCGTGGCAGGCACGGCGATTGTGCTCCTCGGCCTCGGCCTGACCTCGTTCCTTACCGAACAGATCTGGGGGCAGGCGGGCGGCTCCCCCTCGGTCGAGCGCCTGCCGTCGATCGGCGCCGGGATGAACATCCTCCTCCCGTTCGCCTACCTGCTCGTCCCGGTCACGCACTGGTTCCTCTTCCGGACGAAGGCGGGGTTGCGGGTGCTGGCCTGCGGCGAGAACCCGGTCGCGGCTCAGAGCGTCGGCATCGACGTCGATCGCTACCGCTTCGCCATGGTGATCGCCTCCGGGGTGCTGGCCTCGGTCGGCGGCGCCTACCTCTCGATCGGCGACCTGTCGCAGTTCACGACGAACATGGCGGCAGGCCGCGGCTTCATCGCGCTGGCGGCGGTCATCTTCGGCAACTGGATGCCGTGGGGCGCCATGGGCGCTGCCCTCCTCTTCGGCTTCGCCCAGGCGCTGCGCTACCACGTGCAGGCGCTGAACCTGCCGATCTCGCAGGACATCATCATCGCCCTCCCTTATCTGCTCACCCTGATCGCGGTCACCGGCCTCTTCCGGCAATCGACCCCGCCGGCGGGCGTCGGCAAGCACCCGACAGGCGGGTGATGGGTGTTGGGTGTTGGGTGTTGGGTGTTGGGTGATAGGGGCTGTTGGCTTCTGGCTATTGGCTGTTGGTTCACGACTTCCGACGTCCGGCTTTTCCTCTTGCCGACTCGCCGACTCGCCGACTCGCCGTCTCCAGAAATGCACGAACCCGGCCGTGGGGCCGGGTTCGTGCGGGAAGGGGAGGGTGGAGCGTGTGCGGCGCTCCACGGGCTCTGGGAGAGCATCGTGCAGTGCTGGGGAGATGCTCTCGGGATGGCTTACGTCGGCCTCGCGCGGATGGATTCATGCGCGGGTCGCGCGCCGTGACTTCCCCCTCCCCCCCGGAATCGGGGCGCTACTCGCCGCGGGGCGCGACCGCCCCGCGTGAGATGGGCTTCTGGCGCTCGCGCCGGCTCCGCTCCAGCAGGCGCACCAGCCCGATCAGGATGCCCGTGGCGGTAAGCGAGAGGAGCAGCTCCACGAGCATGTTCGTGTGGAAGAGGTGGGCAACGCTCGGGTCGTGCAGGATCATCGAGACGGCGGCGTGCAGCAGGACGAAGACGCCGATATAGAGGAAGCCGGGGAAGCGGCCGAGGAGCCGCGCCACCAGTTCGCTGCCGAAGAGGATGATCGGGATCGAGAGGAGCAGCCCAAAGATGAGCAACCCCAGGTGGCCGCGCGCCGCGCCGCCGACGGCGAGGATGTTGTCCAGGCTCATGACCACGTCGGCGAGGATGATCGTCTTCACCGCTTCGCGCAGCGAGCCGGCTTCCTTGATAGTGCTGTGCTCGTCGTCGTGGGGCCGGATCAGCTTGAACCCGATGTAGAAGAGGAGCACGCCGCCGATCGCCTGCAGCCCGGGGATGCCGAGGAGGACGGTTGCCAGCCCGGTGAAGGTGATGCGCAACAGAATCGCACCAGCCCCGCCGAGGACGATCGCCTTGCGGCGATTCTCGGGCGAGAGGCTGCGCGCCGCCATGCCAATGACGACGGCGTTGTCCCCCGAAAGGACGAGATCGATGATGACGATGCTGAGGATCGCCGAGATGGCTTCGGCCACGAGTGTTGCGTGTCCTTTCGGATTCCCGGATGGACGCTCCCGCGCATGACCGGAGCGCGTTCAACCGATCGAGGGTACCACGGCCTCGGCGCTCACTTCTTCTTCTCGGTAGCCGCGCGGGACCTAGCCGAGGAGGATGCGGTCGACGACCCCGGCCGAAAAGATCAACGCCAGATACCAGAGGGAGTAGAAGAAGAGCTGGCGCGCCGCGCGCTTGCTCGGGACACGATAAAGGCGAATGGCCAGCCCGAGGAAGAGCCCGTTCAGCACGATCGCGGCCGCCAGGTAGAGGATGCCGAGGCCGAACGCCGCCAGTGCCAGGCAGACGGCCATCAGGATGGCGGTGTAGATCACGATTTGGCGGCGGGTCTCGGCTTCGCCGCGCACGACAGGGAGCATCGGCACCGCGGCGCGCGTGTACTCGCCCTGCTTGAGGAGCGCCAGCGCCCACGAGTGAGGCGGGGTCCAGGCGAAGATGATGGCGAAGAGCCCCCAGGCGAGGAGCGGCGCATTGCCCGTGACGGCGGCCCAGCCGACCAGCGGCGGCACCGCCCCGGCCGCGCCGCCGATGACGATGTTGTACGGCGTCGATCGCTTCAGCCACATGGTGTAGACGAAGACATAATAGAGGTTGCCGGCGAGGGCGAGGAGCGCCGCCGTCCAGTTGACCAGCAGGCCGAGCAGGAGGACCGAGGCGGCGCTGAGCGCGATGCCGTAGGCGAGGGCGGCGTCGGCGCTGATGCGGCCGGCGACGATGGCCCGGTTGCGGGTCCGCGACATCTGCCCGTCGATATCCCGGTCGATGTAGCAGTTGAGGACGCTGGCGCCGCCGGAGGCGAGCGCTCCGCCGAGCATCGTGAGCGCGACGAGCCAGAAGGGGGGCAAGCCCCGCTCGGCCATCAGCATCGCGCAGAGCGTCGTCGTCAGAAGAAGCATCATGATGCCGGGCTTCGTCAGCGCGACGTAGTCGGCGACGATCTGGCGCGCGCGCTGCAGGGAGGGCACCGTGAGATCGAGCTCGAAGACAGGCGCGAGCGGGGCGAGCGCACCTGCTGGTGCTGGCACGGCCGGCGCCACTACCGGGGCCGGTGATGATTCTGCGGTGGCGGAGCCGGTCATCGCTGTGGCGATCCCGGGATAAGGATATCGCGCTGCTTCCGGACGCGGGCCCCAGGCGGCGAGGGCGACCGCGAAGAGCGCGAGCCAGATGAGGGTCGCCACCAGCAGGTGCGGCGACGACATCCAAGCGGGGTCGCCGGCCACGGTGGCGATGCCGTTCAGCGCGCTCTGCAGCACGACGAGCGCGATCGCCGCGATGGCGAGGGCGCGCGCGCCGCGCGTCGCGTCTCGTCGCCAAGCGAGAAGGCCGGTCGCGGCGGCGGCAAAGGCGCCGAGGAGCGCCGTCGCGCGGTAGCCGAGGTGGATGGTGGTTTCGGCCGAGGCGACGCTCCCGGTCCCGCCGCAGAGCGGCCAGGTCGCGCAGGCGAAGGCGCCGGTCGCGCTGGTCGACGCCCCGAAGATGACCAGCCCGAAGGCAACGACGGCGCTCGCCGAGGCCGCGATGGCGAAGGCGCGGTCGGCCTCTGGCGATGGCGCGCGCCCGAGATCTGCGAGCCACGCTGGGCCTTCCCCCGTCGCCGCTACCGCGACGAGGGCTGCCACCGAGAAGGCCAGGAAGAGCATGGCGACGGCAAGATGAAGGATGGCGATGTTGGCGGGCGCCCCCCAGATGGCGGTGGCCCCGCCGATGAGGCTCTGCAGGAGAATAGCGCCGAGCCCGGCACTGGCGAGGGCACGTACGCGGCGCGATGCCGGCGACCGGTACGCGACGATCAGGGTGGCAACGGCGAGGAGAATGACGGCGAGGGCGGCAGCACGATGCGCGTACTCGATCAGGGGCGCCCAGCCGAGCGGCGGCAGCCAACTGCCATTGCAGCGTGGCCAATCGTTCCCGCAGCCTGCCCCCGCCGGCTGCAGGCGGGCCAGACTGCCCACGGCGACCAGCCCGAGGGTGGCGATGACCGTGGCAAGCGCAAACCGATACAACCGGGACATCAGGACTCCGTCGCTCGATCCATCATCGGAGCGACGGCCGACCGGCCGCGGGGTGCACCTGCTCCGCTTCCGATAGCTTCCAACGCTCCCAACCCCACCCTATTGTAGCCCGTTGGCCCCTACTGCCATGGGCGCGGCGAGACGCCCCGCGGGCAGCGCTTCAAGAAGCGTGCCGCACCGCGGCCGGGCGATCCTCGATGTCAGTGCGAACGGGGTGGACGGAATCCGGCCGCCTCGGCTGCCTCGGCCGTCGCGAAGCAGAGTTCGGGGATCGTTGACGCATAGACCGAGGACTGGGGCGTGTGATAGATCATTGACTGCGCATTCCCCTTGATCGGGAAGCCGGGCGGGCAGGCGGCGCTCCCGTCGCCACGCAGGGCGCCGGCGGGGACATCGCCAGCCGTGGCCGACGGGGCGGCGGGTGCTGGAGCCGCTGGCGGGGCGGAGATGCCTGCGGTCTCCTTCGCGAGGGCGGACGCCGTCTCGGCGATCGCCTCGTCGGGCGACGGCGAGGTCAGCGCGAGCGTGTGGCCGATCCCCAGCCCATACCCCGAGAGTGGCCGGATCGGCGTCTGCAGCGCCGGATCGACCTTGCGGCGCTCCTCGTTCGAGATCGGCCCCTGCTCCCAGTCGGCGGCCTGCAGCTCCGTGCCGGGCGCCGGGATGAAGAGCCGCAGGCGTTGCTGCGCGGTCTGATACTCGGTCAGTGGGCGGCGGGTGCTCTCCAGCGGCGGCAGGGAGCCGCGCGGCCGCTCGGGGAGGTCCGGGTCGTCCGGGGTCATGCCGGGCCGTTGCGGCGAGACGGTCGCCCCGGGCGCTTCCGGAGGGACGGGGGTGTCATCCGAGGCGGCGTCGACCGGCGGTGGCCCCTCCGGCTCGAGACTATTCAGTGTGCGATTGACCCCGACCCACTCCGCCATCGTTCGCTATCCTCGTTCGTTCCGATTCTCACCGCTGGCCGGAGGATACCCCGACGCGATGAGCCTACGCGTCCCGCTGGTTGATGATCTGGCAGAAGCCATCGACGCCGATGTTGCCGCCCGAGAGCGTCACGCCTACCCGCTTGCCGCGCCCGTCGACCTTGCCGCTCATCAACGCCGCCAGCGCCGAGGCGCCGCTCGGCTCGACCACGAGCTTCATCCGCTCGAAGAGGAAGCGCATCGCGTCGCGGATTTCATCGTCGGTCACGGTGGCGATGCCCGCGACGAGCGGGCGCACGGTCGGCCACGTCAATTTGCCGGGAGCCTCCGTCTGCTGGCCGTCAGCGATGGTGCGCGGCACCTGCGGCAGGCGGACCCGCTCGCCCTTCGCGAACGACTGCGCCCAGTCGTCGCCGGCGGCCGGCTCGACGCCCCAGATCTCGATGTCGGGGTTGCGGCCCTTCGCGGCCGTGGCGCTCCCGGCGAGCAGGCCGCCGCCACCGAGGCAGACGAGCAGCAGGTCGAGGTCGCCGACCTCGTCGATCAGCTCGAGGGCGCTCGTGCCGTTGCCGGCCATGACGAGGGGATGATCGTAGGGAGGGATCATCGTCGCGCCCCGCTCCTGGGCGACGCGGTCGGCGATGGCGGCGCGGTCCTCGGTGTAACGGTCGTAGAAGACGATTTCGGCACCGTAGCCCCGCGTGGCCGCGATCTTGGCCGGGGGCGCGTCGGTCGGCATGACGATGGTGGCCGGGATGCCGAAGAGCCTGGCTGAGAGGGCGACCGCCTGGGCGTGGTTGCCAGAGGAGTTGGTGACGACCCCCCTGGCGCGCACGTCGGGGTCGAGCGCCGAGATGGCGTTGTAGGCGCCGCGAAACTTGAAGGCGCCGATCCGCTGGAACGTCTCGGCCTTGAGGAAGACCTCGGCCCCGGTCAGATCGTTCAGCGTGTGCGAGGTGAGGACGGGCGTCCGGTTCGCCACGCCGCGCAGCCGCTCGGCGGCCGTGAGGACATCGTCGAAAGAGATCGCCGGCGCGGCCGGCGCTTCGGGTTGCTCAATCATCGCCATCGCTGCCCACCTCCCGCCTGAATCATCATGCGCCGAGGGTAGCACGTTGCGGTGCGAGGGGCCGCATCGTCACCAGCCGCACGGCGCCGAGGAGCCGGCTCCGCTCCGCATCGATCTCGAACCCGAGCGAGCGGGCGAGTTCGATCGTCTCCCGGGCGAGGTGGCAGCCGATAGCGCGCTCGTTGAGCGGCGACAGCGCCCGCTGCAGGAGGGCGAGCGGGCCAGCCGTGGCGCGGACGTGCTCGAGCAGGACGATGCGGCCGGTCGGCCGGCAGACGCGGCTCAGTTCGCGCAGGGCCTTCGCCGGGTTCGGTATGGTGCAGAGCGCGAGGGAGATGGCGACCGTGTCGAACGAGGCGTCGGCGAAGGGGAGCGCCTCGGCGTCGGCCTGGCGCAGGTCGAGCGGCAGCCCCAGCGCGTCGGCCCGCTCGCGCGCCTTGCGCAGCATTTCGCCTGAGAGATCGACTCCCGTGGCGTGTGTGACGCGCGGCGTGTAATAGGGAAGGTTGAGGCCGCTGCCGACGGCGACCTCGAGCGTCTCGCCCTCGAGGAGCGCACCGAACTCGCGCCGGAAGGGGCCGAGCGCGACGCGCTCCATCAGACCGAGCGAGCGGTCGTAGCTCTCGGCGCGTTCATCGTAGAGGCGGCGGATGCGGTCGGTTTCAGCCATGACCCGCAAACGATAGCAGCGCGGGGCTCTGGGACGACCGTGTCATCCTGAGCCTGCGAAGGACCTCGGCTCGAGGCAAGCCTGCCTCACCTACGCCGAGATGCTTCGTTCCTCAGCATGACACAGCCGTACGCGCGTGGCCCTAGCCGAGCACCTCGGCAACCGACTCTCCGATCGCGTTGACGATCACCTCCAGCTCCGGCTGCTGAATCGTCAGCGGCGGGGCGATGGCGATGCCGTCGTTGACCGGCCGCACGATGATGCCCCGGTCGCGCGTCGCCTTGGTCAGTCGCGCGCTGACGTTGAGCGAGGGGTCGAGCTTCGCCTTCGTCTTCCGGTCGGCGACCAGCTCGACGAAGGTCATCAGCCCCTTGCCGCGCACCTCACCGAGGTGCGGGCTGTTGGCGAGCCGATCGCGCAGCGCGCCGAGCAGGTAGTCGCCGGCCCGCGCGGCGTTTTCGGGCAGCTTCTCGCGCTCGATGATGTCGATGTTCGGCAGCGCCACCGCGCAGGCGACCGGGTGGCCGGAGTAGGTGAAGCCGTGCATGAACATCCGGTCGGGGGTGCTGAGCGCATCGTGGATGGCATCGGACACGCCGACGCCGCCCAGCGGCACGTAGCCGGAGGTGACTCCCTTGGCGAAGGAGACGATGTCGGGCGTGACGCCGTACTGCTGCATGCCGAACATGGTGCCGGTGCGGCCGAAGCCGGTGATCACTTCGTCGAAAATGAGGAGGATGTCATGCTTCTTCAGCACGTCGGCGACGGCGGGCCAATAGCCTTGCGGCGGTACGACGACGCCGCCGGCGCCCTGCACCGGCTCGCCGATCAGGGCGGCGATGGTATCGGCACCCTCGCGCGCGATCGTCTCCTCCAGCTCGCGCACCAGCGCCGCGACGAATTCGTCTTCACTCATCCCCTCGCCATTGCGATAGGTGTAGGGGGGCGTGAGGTGGAGGAATCCGGGCGTGCGCGGCCCGAAGCCCTCGTGGTAGCTGGGGATCCCGGTGGCGGCCAGCGCGCCCATGGCGATGCCGTGGTAGGCCATGTTGCGCGAGAGGATCTTGACCTTGTCCTGCTTGCCGGAGAGCCACCAGTAGTAGCGCGCGATCTTCAGCGCTGTCTCGTTTGATTCCGAGCCGCCGGCGGTGAACTGGAAATGATTGAGCGGGTCGGGGAAGAGGGCGGCCAGCCGGGTCGCGAGCTCGATCGGCGGGGGCGAGGCGAGGCCGAAGAAGGTCGGCACGAACTCGACCTCGCGGATCTGGGCGGCGGCGGCATCAGCCAGTTCCGGGCGGGCGTGGCCAACGTTGACGTTCCAGAGGCCCGCGAACGCGTCGATGTAGCGCTTGCCGTCCGAATCCCAGAGGAAGACATCTTCGCCGCGGACCATGACCAGCGGCCCGTTCTCGCGGACCGCCTTCAGGTTCGAGACGGGGTGCAGGAGATGCGCCTTGTCCTGCGCAACGAGTTCGGTGGTGTTCCACGTCTGCGTGACGGCCATGTTCGTTCGTCCCTCCGCGTCGTGCCGGTGCGATGACCTCGAGTCGCGATCGATGGCGTGGTGTTCGGCCATGACGGCGTTCACCGTGTGCGACCTGTCAGCCGAGCCGGGCGCAGGCCGATGGGCCATCGCGATCGTGAGCATGGATAGCGTAGCAGTAGCCGGGAGCGATTGCGCCCCCGCGGCAGACTCGCCCGAGAGACGCGGCGGCGATCGCCGCGAGTGACGCCCATCGACAGCTTCGCACCCGAGTTGCGCTCGCGCAGCGATCAGTCTGCTGACGTCCCGTCGATCGTGGCGTTTCCGCCGGCGCTGCCCTCGCCGCCCTGACCGACCCCGGTCGCATCGCGCCGACTGTCATTGCGGTTGCGGTCGGTGTTGTCGATATTGATGTTGAGCTCGGGCGGCTCCTGCGAGGGACCCGGCGCCTGTCCGCCATCACCGCCGTCAGCGGTGGCGATCAGCGGCCCGAGGTTTTGGGTCACGTTGACGTCAGTTGGGTAGTCGATCTCCCCGTCCCTGAGTTCGGCGGACCGGCGATATTCCCGGTGCTGATGGAGCTCCCCATATTCTCGCCGGTCACGATCTGGCCGATCGAGATGTTGCCGCCCGAGGTGGCCGACGCGGTGCCGCCGTTGCTGGCGCCCGTGTTCTATACCCCGGCATCGCGGGTGTCAGCCCGCGCCCCTGACGCCAGTGCGGCGCCTAGCGACAGTGTGAGGATGACCGCCAGCCCGAGCCGCGACGGGCCAACGACGTGCCGCCTCGCGCTCGGAGCGATCGTGCGGACGAAGCCGCTGGGTCCCTGCATGCATCCCCTCCGATCCTGCCTCGTGGGACCGTTGTCGCGCGCGTGATGTTCCGGAGCGCGGCGCACGCGAGAGCCTGACAACGATCTGCTTGGGAGGCTGGATACTCGTCCCCGGAGCAACCCAGAGCATCGGCGCGGCAGGGTGTCAATCGTGCCGCATGTCTGATCTGGTGCTGAAGGTCCCGGAGATGGCGCTCGGCTCGCGCCATGTCCGAAACCTTCGTCAAGGAGCGGCCGCGGGTTCGGGACCGGGTTGCCGCGGGCTGAGGACGGTCGAGACGAGCGCCTGAATGGCGACATCGTCGATTGGGGCCTCTTCGAAGAGGAGGCGATACCAGAGCGCCCCGAGGAGCGATGCTGCGATGCCGCGGGCGTCGTCGCCGGCTGGCAGCTCGCCGCGTGACTCCCTGAATTCAAGGGCGGCAACGAGGCGGTCGCGCCATGCGTCGTGCCAGGCCAGGAACCGCGCCCGGAATTCGGCGTTGATCTGCGCCTCCGCCATCATCGTGCGATGCGCCACCCGCCCGATGGCGGGATCGGGCAGCCGCGCCAGCGCCAGGGCGCGCAGGATCGCCGCGAGGTCGTCGGCGAGCATGTCTTCCCGCACGAGCGCCTGCCGCGCCGCGTGGTCGCACGCCTCGATCGCGAGCGCGGCTTTGCTCGGCCACCAGCGATAGAGGGCCTGCCGATCGACGCCCGCTTTGCCCGCGATCGCCCCGACGGAGAGGTGCTGGTAGCCGGCGTGCCCTAGCGCCTCCAGGGTCACCTCCAGGATGGCGGCTCGGCGCGCCGAATCCTCATCGCCCGGCCTGAGCGCTCTCGGCTCATTGCCCCCGGGCGTGGCGGGCATCGGAAAAGCATCGGCAAGCTCGAGCACCCGGCGTGCGGTAACGTCGTCAGTGGCAAGGACGTCGATGAGCCCCGTGCGCAGTGCGCCAAGGATCGCCGGGGCTTTCACATGGCCGGTCGCCACGGCGACCACGGTGCGTGTCGCGGCAAGCGCCTCCCGGCGCATCCCGATGACTCTCGCCCCGACATCGGTCGAGAGGAGCTGGCCATGGATGTCGAAGAACTCGGCCATGATGTCGCCGACGCCGCCGCTGGCGCGAATCCGCTCCATGGCCCAGGGATCGAGGTAGCCGGCACGGCAGAGGATCGACAGGTCGGGGTCGGCCGGGCCGATGCCGACGATGGCGACATCGGCGTCGGCGATGAGATCCAGTGATTCGCGGAAGTGGAGATCGCGGACGAGGGCTTCGCGCACCGGCGCGCTCTCGACGATCATCGGCGCGGGCAGCAGATGCGCCGTGGCGTTTAGCCGCTCGGAGAGGCGGCGGGTCGCGACCGGGTTGTCGAACTCCGGCAGGCGCCCGCCAAGCGAGCCGAGGCCCTGCACGACGTGGATACCGGGGTAGCTCCCGCGTGGGATGAGCCGGATAGCTTCGCCGACCGCCGACCCTCCGGCGACGACGATCACCATGCCATCGGTGAGGTGAGCGGCGATGTGCCGGGCGGCAAGCTCGCTCACCCGGGGCACGACCGTGTGCGGCTCGGCCGGCGACGTTCGCGCGACCCGCGCGACCCGCAAGCCGAAGCGCTCGACGAGCGCTGCCTGCAGGGCCGGCGCCAACGGCACCGGATAGCGAACCTGCACTTCGACGATATCGCTCGCTTCCGCGCGTGCCAGAAGGCGCGAGACGGTCGCCACGGAGCGTCCGATCTGGCGGGCGATCTCCTCCTGCGTCAGATGATCGGCATAATAGAGGGACGCGATCTCAGCGAGTTGCTGCTCTTGCGCGCCGCCGGCGGCGGTTCTGCCCCGCGAGCGTTGACCTCGAACCATTTGACCGGCGCCCAACCACGAATCTCCCGCGACCGAAACGATAGCTTCGCCTTCGATGCGGACGGCGCGTGGCACGGCGCGTCGCCCTGGCGACCTCTATCGTAGGCGTTGGGCAGCGTTCATGGCACGGGTGTTGGGGCGCCGGGGCGTGAATGCGCGGCCGGCCCCGCCAGAGCGAGACCGGCCGCGCGGCCCAGGCACGGGCCTCGGAGTTCTGGTGCGCGATCAGGCGACCGCGAACGAGGGCTCCAACTGCCGCATGGCGACATCGACCGAGGCATCTTCGTGCACGATGGCGGCGAGAGCCGCGACCATCCGCGCCGGCGAGGCGTGCTCCCAGATGTTGCGGCCGATGGTGGTGCCGATCGCGCCGGCATCCATTGCGTTGCGCACGTCCTCGAGCACCGCCCGCTCGTTGCCCCGGCCCGGTCCGCCGAGGATGACGACCGGTCGGTAGAGGGTGCTCATGATCTCCTGGAAGCTCTCCGGGTCGCCCGAGTACTGCATCTTGACGATGTCGGCGTCGATCTCGCAGGTCATCTTGGCGGCCTTGCCGATGTTCTCCGGCGTGTGGGCGCTCGTGTCCTGGAACGACACCGGGATCGGCTCGATCATCATCGGCAGGCCGAGATCGTGCGCGACCGCGATGATGTGGCGGCTGCGCTCGAGGCTATCGGGAACCTCGCTGCTCCACGGGGTGAAGATGAACTTGCCCATCTCGGCACCGAGCAGCATCGCCTCCCGCACGGCGGCCTCCTCGCGGCCAGCCGCGAGGTCGAGCGTCAGGACGAGCCCGATACCGGTCAGCTTGTCGCCGTAGGTCCGGGCCAGGCCCGGCGTGGTCAGGATCGCATCCGCCCCGGCCGCGACGCAGTCGAGGACCGTCTGTCCCGGGTATTGCATCCCGGCGTGGCGAGCGCCGCCCATGCCATGATCGAACGCGAGTACGACCGTCTTGCCGTCGGCCGCCGAAATGCGAGCCGTTCGCCGTTCCAGACCGTCCATGAAATGAATCCTCCTGTCGCCATGCGCGGCGACCACTATCAGACGCGAGGTGAGCCGTTACTTGTCGGTTGCGCCGTTGCTGCTCGTCAGCGGCTTGTTGATGTAGATGATCGCCTTCATGCCGGCCTTCGTGCGGATGGCGTCGAAGGCGTCGTGGATATTCTCGAGCTCGAAGCGGTGCGTGATCAGCTTGCCGACCGGCACCGTGCCGTTCTCGATCAGCTTCAGAGCCACGCCGTAGAGATCGGGGTTGCCGTAGGGCGGCACGCCGACCCAGTAGCTGCCGGTCAGCTCGATCTCCTTGTAGTGGATGATGTTGAGATCGAGCGTCGTCTGCACGCCCCGGTCGAAGCCGCCGAAGAGAACGATCCGCGCGCGCGAGCGCACCGCGGCGAGGGCTGTCACCGACGCCTCGGGCGAGCCGATCGTCACAATCGCCGCGTCGGCGCCCTGCCCGTCGGTCAACTCGTGGACCGCCGCGACGACCTCCTCCGTCGAGGAGCCGTCGAGGACGTAGTCCGCGCCGAACTGGCGGGCCAGTTCGCGCCGCTCGGCGATCGGCTCGCTGACGATGACCGTGGCGCCAACGGCCTTGGCGACCATCACGTGCTGCAGGGCGAGCTGCCCGGCGCCGAGGATGAGGACCTTGTCGCCGATCTTGACCTTGCCCTGGTCGACGATTGAGTGGATCGCGTCGGCCAGCGGCTCGACGAAGGTCGCCTCCTCGTCGCTGACGCTCTCCGGGATCACCAGCGGCTTGCCCTTGACCGGCCGCAGGTTGTGGCCCCCCACCGGAGCATATTCGGCGTAGCCGGCGTAACCGCCGCCGAGGATGCGGTCGCCAACCTTGACGTCATCGACGTCCTTGCCGACTTCCACGACCTCGCCGACCCACTCGTGGCCCATGTTGAACGGAAACTGGAGTACGCCGCCGTTGCCGACCCGGTACTTCCGGATGTCGGTCGGGCAAACGGCGCAGACCGTGACCTTGGTCAGGACCTCGTCTGGCCCGTACTCCGGCGTGGGAACGTCGACCAGGCGGAGATCGCCGATCCCGTACAGTAGTGCTGCCCTCAAGGCTTCTTACCTCCCGCGCCGTGGGTGATTCTGCCCCACGGCATTCGTATCCCCGGCGCCGCTATTCCTTGACGGCGCCGTAGGTCAAACCGCGTACGATGTGCTTCTGCACAAACATCGCCAGAATGAGTTCCGGGACGATCGTGACGATCGCCGCCGCGGTCATCATTCCCCAGGCCACCTCTTCGTAGCCGATGAAGGTAATGGTGGCCAACGTGATGGTCTGCGTTTGCTTCGCGCCCAGCAGGAACGGAAAGACGAAGTTGTTCCAGCAGGCGATGAAGGTGAGGACCGCTGTCGCGGCGAGGCCCGGGGCCGCCAGCGGTAGCGCGATCTGTCGCAACTGCTGCACCCGGGTCGCGCCATCGATCGACGCCGAGTCGAACAGCTCGGCTGGGATCGACTCGTAGAACGAGCGCATCGTCCAGACGATGAGCGGGATGGCAATCACCTGGAAGATCAGGATCATCCCGAGGTAGGTGTTATAGAGGTGGACCTGCTGGTAGATGATGAACATGGGAATGATGAAGACGAAGACGGGCGCGAAGCGGAAGGCGAGGAAGAAGAAGGCGTAGACCTCCCGCTCCGGCATCTTGTACCGCGCGAGGGCGAACGCCGCCAGGTTCCCGAGGAGCATGGCGAGAATGGTGGCCCCGCCAGCGATGATCATGGAGTTGAGAAAGGCGCCGGGGATGTCGACGCGGACGCGCGCCATGGCGGAGTCGGCGCTGTACTGGTTGAAGAGGACCGCGCGGTAGTTGTCGAGCGTCGGCGAGAAGAAGATCTTGAGCGGCGCAGCCGCCACGTCGCGAGAACTCTTCAACGACGTGAGAAAGGTCCAGGCGAAGGGAATGAGCGTGATGAAGAAGTAGATGATCAGCGCGACGTGTAGGAGGAAGTGGAAGCGGCGCTCCCGCTTCTGCTGTGCGCTCTCGCGGATGATCATCGGTTGCGTTCCTGGCGAAATGGCGCTGTTCTGCATGGCTCTGCTCCGTTCTAGGCCGCCTGGGACCGCTTGACCACCATGTACATGAGTGATCCGACGACCATGCAGAGGACCCAGAGCGCCACGAAGATGGCGCCGCCGTACGAGATATTGAAGAAGGGGAAGGCGTTCTCATAGCCGTTGACGGCCACGACGCGAGTGGTGTCGCCGGGGCCTCCCTTGGTGGTGCCATAGATGATGTCGAAGACGTTGAGCGAGTCGATGACCCGGAAGAACATGGCCACGATGTAGAACGGGATGAGGTAGGGGAGCTTGATCTCCCAGAAGACGCGCCAGTTGTTGGCGCCGTCGACGTGCGCCGCGTCGATCTGCTCCTGCGGCAGGGTTTGTAACCCCGCGAGGAGGATGATGGCGACGAAGGGGAGGAAGAGCCAGATGTTGATGACGATCAGGCTGGCGAGCGCCTGGGTCGGGTCGCCGATGAAGCCTTGCATGGGGAGCCCGAGCTTCCAGAGAATCCAGTTGAAGAAGCCGCCATTCCCGGAGCGATAGAGAACCTTCCAGACGAGCGAGCCGACGACCGGCGGCGTCATCAGGGGGATGATCAGCAGCGCGCGGTAGAAGCGGACACCCCGCAACGGCTGGGTCAGCGCGACGGCCAGAATGGTGGCCAGGACCAGTTCGAAGGCGATGTCGATCACCGTGAACTGGACCGTCAGGGACATGGAGTGCCAGAACTTTTCGTCCTGCAGGAGCTTGGCGTAGTTGTCGAGGCCGACGAAGCCGAGATCGCCGCGATTGAGGCGGCGATTCCGGAAGGTGAGGTAGACGCCGAAAAGGAAGACGAGGGCCAGGAAGATCGGGATGATCAGAGCTGGGAGCATCATGAGCCGACCGGCCCGGACGTCTGCTTCTTCAACCGAGGGTCGCCGGCGTGCCGCGCCGGCGACCTGGTCGCGCTCTACTGGTGAAGCGATGGTTGCCATCGTACAGTCGCCTATCCCAAGCCGGTCGGCACGGGCCGCCATCGCGGCCCGTGCCCCGGCACGCTTCACTAGCCCTGGATCAGGCCGAGTTCCTTCATGTGGGCATCGACATCCGCCTTGGCGTTATCGAGCGCTGTCTGCGCATCGTCGCCTGCCCAGATCTCCTGCAGCGCCTGGTCCCACCGCGTGGCCAGGAAGGTGTTCTCCGGCTGCGGCGCCCAGGCGACCCGCGCGTACTTGTCGAGGTTCTCGAGGACGGTCGGGAGGTACGTCCCGTTGGCCCAGCTACCCATCGTCTTCTGCACATCGGCATCGTCGAAGACGGACGAGCGGGTCGGGTTGTAGTTGCGGCCGACGACGGTCGCGTTGGTCATCTGCTCCTTCATCGTCGCCCACTGGATGAAGTACCAGGAGGCGTTCTTGTCCTGCGCGCGCGAGCTCATCGCCAGCGCCCAGGTCCAGAGACCGCTGGCCGGATCGTGGTCGTCGGCGTGCGGGCAGAGCGCGAGGCCGACCTTGCCGGCGATCTGGGACTTCTCCGGATCGTCATACAGGGCGGTGAAGAAGTCGCAGTCCATGTATTGGCCGTAGCTGCCGTTGGCGAAGCTCTCCTGGCCCTCGTACCAGGTGACGTTCGCCCAGCCCTCGGGGCCCGACTCCTTGACCGACGCGCAGTACTGCTCGGCGACGTGGACGCCTTCCGGCGAGTTGATCTGGCAGACGAGCCCCTCGTCCATCACCTGCCCGCCGTAGCCGAGGAAGGTGGAGACGAACCCGGTGCCGGACATGCCGCCGCCGCGCTCGCCGCGGACGATGATCCCCTTCATGTCGCCCTTGGTGGCCTTCTTGTTGATGTCGCGCCACCCCTCGATGGTGGTCGCCGGCTCGACGCCGAGCTCGTCGTAGACGTCCTTGCGGTAGGCCTGGACGTAGGTCTCGACCATGACCGGGATCGCCCACTGGCTCCCCTCGCCGATGCCGCTGCCGAGGGTGAGGTTCCAGCGGTTGGCGGCCATCAGCCCTTCAAAGATGTCCTTCTCGTCGTAGTCTGGCGAGGTCAGGTTGGTATCCGCCAGGAACGGCTCCAGCGGCTCGGTCCAGCCGGCACTGTCATAGGCCCAGTGGATCTGCGGGCCGGTCATGAAGGCGTCGAACTCGCCGGCGCCGGTCGAGAGGTCGAGCAGCACCTTCTGGAAGTACTCGGCTTCGGGGAGGATCAACGGTTCGGGAACCTCGATCCCGGTCAGCTTCGTGAATTCCGGCAGGAGCGGCAGCAACGACTCGGTGTACGGGTGCTTGTTGAGGATCAGGCGGACCTGGGCGCCCTTGAACTGCTGCCAGTCGAACGTGTCCTGCATGGCGCGGATGCGCTCGGTCTGCGAGGGGAGCCAACTGGCGCCGAGCGCGGCCGCGCCGGCGGTGGCGCCCTGAACAAAGCGACGACGAGTTGTCCGATTCTGCAGGGTCATGCTACCTCCCTTGGTCTTCATGCGTCTTCCTGCGTGCCGATATGCGCGACGGCGATTGACGGCCGCCCGGTCCGTCCGGGGTCGCCAGCCATCGATCGGGCCTACGGAGCCCCGGCGGCGAGCGCCGAACAGTACGGCTTCGCCGGCCCGGATACCGCCTCATCCGTGAGGCGGGCGAGGTCGTGCATCTCCTCCTTCGTCTGCTCGTAGAGACGACGGTAGATGGCGTAGTACCTCTGGTACAACTCATGGACTTCGTCGCGAGGGTACACCTCCCTTTCCGGTCGCGCCCAGCGGCGCACGTCACTGATGCGGTCGAAGATGCCCATCGCCTTGCCGGCCAGGAACGCGGCGCCGAGCGCCGAGTTGCTCGGGGCGATCACGGTCTGCGGCAGGCCGGTGACATCGCTGATGATCTGCGTCCAGAGGTGGCTGCGCGCGCCGCCGCCCGTGGCGACGATACGGCGCAGGGGCACCCCGGCGTCGCGGATGATGTGCAGGTGATGCTCGAGGCCGTAGGCGACCCCCTCCAGGAGGGCGCGGTAGACATGGCCGCGCCCGTGGGCGAGGGTGAGGCCGAAGAGAACGCCCCGCGCCAGGTCGTCGTGAATCGGCGAGCGCTCTCCGCTGAAATAGGGGAGCGCGATGAGCCCGTCGGCGCCGGGGGAAACAGCCTCCGCTTCCAGGCCGAGCAGCGTATAGGCGCTGATGCCCAGATCCTGCTCGGCACGGCGCTCGGCCTGGCCGAACTTGTCGCGGAACCAGCGGGAGAGAGCGGCGGAGGTGAGCATGCCGCCGCCGACGCCGTACAGACCCGGATAGAGGTCGGAGAAGGCGCCCTGGCCGCCGAGCATCGATCCGAGCCCGGGCGTGTGACCGATCGGCTCGTTGGAGAGCGCGGTCAGGCAGAGGGTGGTGCCATAGGTGACGATGATGTCGCCCGGCTGATCGGCGCCCGTGCTGATCATCTCGGCGAAGTAGTCGACGGACCCGGCGACGACGGCGGTGCCGGGCGCAAGCCCCGTTTCCGCCGCCGCCTCGGGCGTCACCGTCCCCGCGATGTCGGTCATCTCCATCAACTCGGGCAGCAGATCGAGTGGCACGCCATAGCGCTCGCAGACGGGCACATCCCACTCGCGCCGGGCGGGGTCGAAAAAGGGGCGAAAGCCGATCGCCGTCCCGAGATCCATGACGTTCCGGCCGGTCAGCTTGCGGGTGATGAATGGCTGTGCCCCGAGGAGTTGCCGCGTCTGCCGCCAGAGCTCCGGCTCGTGCTGCTGATACCAGAAGATTTTTGGGCCGAGGTCCTGCAGGGTCAGTTGCGGCGTGAACTCCCCGACGATGCCCGGCGCCTGGCCCATACCAAGCTCCTGGTTCATGCGGGTTATCTCGGCGTGCGCGCGGGTGTCGGCGTAGAGGATGGCGGGGCGCAACGGCCGCGCCTGCGCATCGACAGGCGCGAAGACGGGCATCAGCGCGCTGACGTTGACCGCCACGATGTCCCGCGGATCGACCTGCGCCTTGAGCAGCAGGCCGCGAACGACCGCGGTGAATCCCTGCCACCAACCGACCTCGGCGTCATGCTCGGCCCAGCCCGGCCGTAGCACGGAGACCTCCTGCTCGACAGAGCTGGTGGCGAGCACCCGCCCCGTCTCCGAGACGAGAGCCCCTTTGGACCCCTGGGTGCCGATGTCGACCCCGATCAGGAAGCGCATGCGCGCGTACCGTCCTTGCTGCAAACGCCAACGGTGCCGAAATTACGGAAATGTCGTCATGTCCCGCCAACTGTAAGACGCTCGCGGGCAACTGTCAATAATGGGCAGTCGTTTTGCGTCGAGAACGAGAAAATATTCGATACCCATAGGAAAGTAAATTTTTGCATCGCCCAGGAGATAGCCGATTCGTTGGCACTACAGGTTCTGCCTGCCGCGCGCGCCTCGATTGCGTCGTGCGTCTGATTCTAGCGCACGGTAGCGGCTGGCGTTCCGTCGCCGGCCGCGTCATCCACATGCAGTAGGGCGCGGCCAACGGCGATCCCGAGCGCTTGCAGGGCGCGATCGGAGGCGCCAGCGGCTCGCCCTGGGGCGAGAATCTCGCGCTCGAGATCGGGCACCCAGCCGTGGAGGATCGTGGCATCGCGCGTCGCCAGCAGGCGCCCCGGCACGCCCGCGGGGAGGACCGCCGTCTGCCCGGTCGCCAGGGGTTGGCGCGCTCCAGCCGCGCCGAGCGCTGCGTCGCCCGCGATGACCGTCAGGACGCGGGGGCTCTCCACGGCGGCGAGGGCAACCTCGGCCTCCGGGCGCATGACGATCCGCTCGAGCGCGAAATAGCGCGTGGCGACGAGAAGATCCCGGCGCGCGTCGCCGGTGGCGATGGCAATGGGTGGAATTGCCTTGGGGCGCGAGTGGCGGTCGACGACCGATAGGCCGTCGGCCAGGTGCAGCGCGCGCGGCAACCCGAGGGCGTCGAGGCGGCCCCAATCGTCGAGACGGTAGGTGACGTCCGACGGCTGTTGAATCTCGTAGATCACGGCTCCGGCGCCGATGGCGTGCACCGTCCCGGCCGGCACCACGAGCGCCGTGCCCGGCTCCGCGGGCACCACGCGCAGCAGGTCGACGGTTGAACCGTCGGCGCGCAGGCAGGCGGCGACGAACGCCGCCTCGGCATCGGGGTCGCGCAGGCCGAGGTAGAGGACGCTGCCGGGCAGCGCGTCGAGGACATAGTGCGCCTCGGTCTTGCCGGTGCCGAGGCGGCGCGCGGCGGCAAACCAGTCGTCGGGGTGCACCTGGATCGAGAGGTTCTCCCGCGCGTCGATGATCTTGACGAGGAGGGGAAAGACCCGGCGGTCCCCGGTGGCGAGGAGCCCTCGCGTGCCGGCCCAGCGCATCGGATCCCGGGCGACGAGCTCTTCCAGCGTGGCCCCGGCGTGGCGGCCCGAAGTGACGACCGCATCGGGCGCGGTCAGGACTACCTCCCCGATCGGCACGTCTGGCGGCAAGGTCTGTCCCCACTCCTCGAGCCGGCGACCGCCCCACGGCTTCGGATCGAGTCGCGGCTGCAGGATGATTGGCTCGTCCATTCCGGCGTCCATGTCCCCTCCGGATGCGGCCGGCGCGCTCAGTAGCTCTCGCGCCGCATCAGTTTGAGCTGCTCGACGATGCGGCGCACCTCTTGGGCGGCGCGGCGATCGACGACGAGCAGCGCGTCGTCCGTATCGACGACGGCGATGTTGTCGAGCCCGACGAGGGCGATCAGTCGCCCCGTCTCCGACCAGACGACACAGTTGCGCGTCTGCGACTGCACGTGGTCGCCGCGGATGCTGTTCCCGGAGCCGTCGCTTTCGATCAGGTCGCCGAGATTGTTCCAGTCCCCGACGTCCGACCAGCCGAACTGGGCCGGGACGACGGCGACGCGGGGCGCCTTCTCGAAGACGCCCTGATCGATCGTCGATTCCGGAATCGTCGCCCAGACGTCGGCGGCGATGCGATCCTGCCCCGGCGTGCCCCAGACCTGAGCGATCCGGGTCACGCCGGCGGAGAGGTCGGGCAGCAGGCGGGCGACTTCCCCCAGAAGCGTGTCCGCCTTCCAGACGAACATGCTGGCGTTCCAGAGGAAGCGGCCGGAGGCGACATACTCAGCCGCCGCCGCCGCGTCCGGCTTTTCGACGAAGCGCGCCGCGCGATAGGAAGCTCCGTCGTCGGTAGCGACGATCACCTCGTCGGTCCGCTCGATGTAGCCATACCCGGTCTCGGGCCGGGTGGGCGTCAGACCGATGGTGACGAGCCACTCGTCACGAGCGGTAGCGACGGCCGTGCGCAGCGCGGCGTCGAACGCGGGGAGATCCGAGACCTCGTGGTCGGCGGCGAAGCTGCCGACGATGGCGTGCGGATCCTGCTGGGCGATGACGGCCGTGGCCAGCGCGATGGCCGGCCCCGACCCGCGCGGCGCCGGCTCGATCAGGATGTTCTGCTCTGGCAGATCGGGCAACTGCCGCGCGACCGGCGCGGCATGCGCCGGGCCGCAGACGACGAGGATCCGCTCCGGCGGGACGAGCGAGGTGATCCGGCTGATGGTCTGCTGCAAGAGCGATCGCTCGCCGAGCAGCGGGAGGAGGAACTTCGGCCGCGCGGCCCGGCTGAGCGGCCAGAGCCGGGTGCCGGAGCCGCCGGCGGGCACGATCGCCCAGAGGTGGCGGTCCTCACCGCCTGCCCGCGCGGTCTCGCCCGGCGCCGAATCGTTGTGCATCGCCATCCGCGGATTCGCCCTCGTTGTCGGCCCAGGAAGACCGATTCTGTAGCCAGTCTTGACCCGGCATTAGTGCCATGATAGCGATCGGGCGCGATTTGGACGCGCGAGAACGCATGACGATGGAGCGAACCGATGCAGAGACGGACCGAGGCGCGGCACAACGGGCCGCTCGCGGGGATGCGCATCCTCGCCGTCGAGCAGTTCGGCGCGGGGCCGTTTGGCACGCTTCTCCTGGCCGATCTCGGGGCGGAGGTGATCAAGATCGAGGACCCGGCGGCCGGGGGCGATGTCGGGCGGCGCGTGCCGCCGGGGGCGATCGATGGCGGCAGCCTCTATTTCGAGGCGTTCAATCGGGGCAAGCGGAGCATCGCGCTCGACCTCACCTCGGATGCGGGCCGCGAAGTCTTCCACGCGCTCGTCGCCACCGCCGACGCCGTCGCGAACAATCTGCGCGGCGACCTGCCGGCGCGGCTGGGGTTGACGTACGACGCCCTGGCGGAGATCAACCCGGCCATCGTCTGCGTCTCCCTTTCGGCCTACGGCCGGGAGGGGGAGCGGCGCGCCGAGCCGGGATACGACGCGCTGGTGCAGGCGGAGGCGGGCTGGGCGAGCCTCACCGGTGAGCCGGGCGGGCCGCCGGCGCGCAGCGGGCTCCCGATGGCCGACTACGCGGCGGGGCTCCTGGCCGCCTGCGGACTGCTGGCCGGGGTGCTGGAAGCGCGGCAGACGGGGCGCGGGCGGAACGTCGACACGTCGCTCCACGACGCGGCGCTGGCGATGCTGAGCTATCAGGCGACCTGGTGGCTCTCGATGGGATTCGAGGCGACGCGGCAGCCCCTTTCCGCCCATCCCAGCATCGTACCGTTCCAGTTCTTCGCGACCGCTGACGGCTACATCGCCGTCGCCTGCGCCAAGGAGAAGTTCTTCCGGGCGCTGGTGGAGGCGATGGATCTGCCGGAGCTCGCGGATCGGCCCGCCTTTCACACCTTTGCCGACCGGCTCGAGCATCGGGGCGAGGTGTTGCAGCGCCTCTCGGCCCGGCTTGCCGAACGAACGACGGACGAATGGCTCGCCGCATTGCGCGGCCGCGTTCCCTGCGCCCCCGTCCTCGGCCTGCCGGAGGTGCTGCAGCCGGAGATGCTGGCGTCGCGCAGGATGCTCGCCACGTATGACCACCCCGGATTCGGCGCCGTGCGGAGCGTCGGGCTGCCGCTGCGCGTCACGGGTTTCGAGCCCGCCTATGGGGCTGCGCCCGAGCTTGGCGCGGACACCTGGGCCCTGCTCGCCGAGCTCGGCTACGACGAGACGGCGATGGCGCGGCTGGCCGAGGCTGGTGCGTTTGGGGTCGAACCTGCGGAATGACGAAACGCCCGTCTCGGCCTACTGCTCCGGCTTGACCGGGTTGAGCACCGGGCCGTTCGTGGTGCGGTCGATGGTGTATTCGATCGACGTGCTGCTCGACGGGCAGCAGAGCGGATCTTGCGGGGTGTAGCGCCGGAACTCCGCCGAGACCCGATCCCTGGACCAGAGGTTGGCGGTGTCGGCCGCGCCATCGGTGCGCAAAAACATCGGCCCCGGCGAGATGGTCCCGGCGAACGACGTTCCGACGAAGACGAAGACCTGATAGCCCCACGGCCGGCACATGCCGTCGTACCCGGCGAGCCCCCAGACCAGCGTGACGTCCCAACCGCGCTGGTAGGGGAGGAAGAGATGCCACCCCTTGGCAATGAGCGCGGTGTCCTGCTCGGTCTCGGCCGGACGCTCCTGATCGGCGCAGCGCGGGTCGGTGTTGCCTTCGACGTCTGGCGCCGTGGGGATGGGCCTGCCCGGCTGATTCCAGGACGCCAGGGGGCCGTCGAGCCAGGCGGCCTCGGGCGCGGGTGTGGCGACCGGCGTGCCCTGGCCGGCGGCGGGCATCGCGGAGAAGAGGAGGACGAGCCCGAGGATGGCGAGGATGATCGGGTTGCGGAAGACGCGCATGAGCGACTCCTTTCTCGACGACGATGCCGGATAGCGCGACAGTCGCGGGGCGACGTGCCCGAAACCGTAGTTGCCGCGGGATGCGGTGTCGACCAGAGCCGCGTCAAGAGACACGCTTTCGCGCTCGCGCGCGTTGTAAGGGATATCTGAAGAGGTGTAGAGCGGGCGTGCAACAGGTCATCCCCGCCGGTGACACCGAAAGCGGGGCGGCGCTCGCGCCGCCGATGTCTGGAGGAGCGTGATATGGACGGGGAAGCGTTCGATCGACTGTCGGTGGCCGTCCACCGGCTGCGCGGCCAGGCGACGCGGCGAGGCGCCCTCCGCATGCTGCTCGGCGGGTCGGTCGCCGCGGCGAGCGGGTTGCTCGGGCACGATGCCGAGGCCAAAAAGAAAAAGAAGAACAAGAACAAGAAGAACAACTGCCGTGGCTACGGCGGTCGCTGCAAGAAGAACGGCGATTGTTGCTATGGCAAGTGCCGCAATGGCTGGTGCTACTACAACGGCAGCGGTGGCGGTGGCGGCGGCAACAAGAACTGCGGCGGCCGCAAGTGCCCGAGTGGTTGGGGCTGCTGCAAGCAGAACGGCGTGAGCATCTGCCGGCCCAACACGTTCCCGACCTGCTGTGGCAACAAGGGCTGGACAGACGGGTACCGGTGCTGCAACAGCCGCTCTGGCCAGGTCTGCCCGATCAACCAGGAGTGCTGCGGCATCTCCTGTTGCCAGGATGGCTGGAAGTGTTGCGGCAATGGCCGGTGCTGTCCAGACGGCTGGCGTTGCGGCAAGATCGCCTGTGAATTCCGGCAAGTCGCCGTGAATGGTGAGGTTGCGACGGATTCCGTCCAGACGATGCCGTTTGCTGACCCAGTCGACCCCGAGGTGAGCGACAAGGACTGGATTACGCTCGATCACTAGCCCCGGGGAGGGATGCCGGCGCGTCGGCGTGGCGCGGAGGGATGCCGGGACACGCCGCGTTCGATCGCTGGCAAGAACGAGGGCGGCTCCATTTTCGGAGCCGCCCTCGTTCATTTCTCGCCCTAGCGCTATCCGACCGGGGTTGCCGAAGCCGCTACCACGGGGGTGACGTAGACCGGCACGATCGTCGCGCCGAAGGTCCCGCCCGCGATCGATCCGATCATGAAGATGGTGTAGCTGTAGTCGGGGGAGAGGACTGTCCCGGGCAGGGGCAGGAGAACATCGGTGGCGCCCGCCCGGCGCACCTCGAGCTGGTAGGTGCCCGCGGGGAGGTCTCTCGTGTTCGAGACCGCGCCGGGAGCGAGGTTGTTGACGAGCGGGGCCCCGCCGGTGATGGCGAGATCGAGCGCCGGCGCGTCGGCGGAGCCATTCACGACGCGGATGCGCGCGTCGCCCTGCGGCAGAGGCGACGTGTCGAGCGGCAGCACGCTCGCCCGGACCTGCTGCACGGGGCCGAGTGCGGAGATGGTGTAGGCGACACCCTCCTGCAGATTGACGCGATCGTCAACGATCGCGGTGTCCAGCGCCCCGCCGCTCGGCACGATCTGCAGGCGCCGCTCACCGGCGCTGACTGGAACGAATTCATTGAGGATGCCGAAACCCGCCCCGAAGGTCGCCAGCGTGCCATCGACATAGAGGTCGACCGGGCCCGCATCGGCGGAGCCGTTCAGGAAGAGGACGCAGGCGTTCCCGGCCGCGATCCCGAACAGGGTCGTGCAGGGAACGGCATTGGCGACCGGGCTGGCCATCGGGACCGCGACCGGCGTCGCACTCTGTCCGAGGGCCGGCATCGGGAGCATCGTGAGCAGGAGCGCGGCGATAGCGACGAGCGCGCCGGTGAGGCGAACGCGACGGCGATTCCGGGTCATGGCAGGACTCCCTCGATACATGAAGTGCGACGCGCGGTCGGCACGCCGCGCTCGCTCGAGAGCCGGGTTCCGTACGATCGCGCGTGCACGATCCATGCCGAGGCCGCGGCAAGCGCCGGCGGTGGCGCGAGAGTTGCATGTATCGAGGTGGTTTGCCGCCGGAAGGGCATGGCCTTCGCTGACCGCGCTAGCGCTTCAGCGCTGTCTGCCTGAAGCGAGGTCGTGGCCCGCGCGGCGGTTCGGACCGCCAATGACCAATGCACCCGAAGGAGAGTTGCCAGTGAGCTATCCCAACAAGCCGCTGCCGCCCGGCACGCCGGCCCCGGACTTTACCCTGCACAGCACGCCGGATCAGAGCGTTTCGCTGCACGAGTTGCGCGGCCGGCCGGTGGTCCTCATTTTCTATCCCGCCGACTGGAGCCCGGTCTGCAGCGACGAGTTGGCGGTCTTCAACCAGCTCCTGCCGGAGTTCGAGCGCTACAACGCCGAGGTGATGGGCATCTCGGTCGACGGCATCTGGTCGCACACCGCGTTCGCCGATGACCGCAACTACCAGTTCCCGCTCCTCTCCGATTTTGAGCCGAAAGGGGAGGTAGCGAAGGAGTACGGCGTCTATCGCCAAGAGGGAACGGCTGCGCGAGCCAACTTCCTGATCGACCCCGAAGGCACGATCGTCTGGAACGAGGTCTCGCCGGTCGGCATCAATCCGGGGGCTGGCGGCGTGCTGGATGCGCTCGAGAAGCTGGAAGGGGCCAAGGCGAAGGAGCCGGCGAGATGAGCGGGACCTATACCGAGCCGACACTGACGGTGCCGGTCAATGACGATGACTGGACAATTGGCCCTGCCGACGCGCGGGTGACCTTCCTGGAGTACGGCGATTTCGAATGTCCGCACTGCGGGCACATGGAGCCGATCCTGCGCGAGTTGCGACGCATGGCCGGCGACGGGATGCGCTTTGCCTGGCGGCAGTTCCCCCTGACGAGCAGCCACCCCTACGCCGAGATCGCGGCCGAAGCCTCGGAGGCCGCCGGGGCGCAGGGCGCGTTCTGGCCGATGCACGATACGCTGCTTGCCAACCAGCAGGCCTTGGCGCCCGAGGATCTCGTCGCCTATGCCGGCCAGTTGGGGCTCGATGCGCGAGCGGTCGCCACGGCGCTCGCCGAGCACACCTACGAGCCGAATGTGCGCGAAGACTTCATGAGCGGCGTGCGCAGCGGCGTGAGCGGCACCCCGACCTTCTTTATCAATGGTGCCCGCTACGATGGCGACTACGAGCTCGACGCGCTGGCGCGGGCGGTCCAGCGGGCTGCCCGCGCGGCACGCTGAAGCCGGCCCTGCCTTCTTCGGCCGGAAATCGGCCCGGGAATAAATCGCTCCCCCGTATCGTCTGGAATGATGATCGGGGGAGCAATTCGCGAGCAGCCCTCCAATGCCTCCTCTTCGATCACTCGACCTAGCGTGAGGAGCGCGACAATGAAGCGACTCGTCGCAGTTCTCGGATTGGCAGCGGCCCTGACCGTGCCCACGGTCGCGGTCGCTCAGTATGGCAATCCCTCGGGCGGGCCTTCGATGGGGAGCTACCCGTTGGGAGGAAGCTCGATGGGCGGCTCGATGCCCTCGATGGGGAACTCCATGCCCAGTGGCGGATCATCGATGGATGGTGCGCCGGCGATGGCGATGGGGCAGGATAGCGTCACCATCGCCAATTTTTCGTTCCAGCCCGGAACCATCTCGGTGCCGGCGGGGACGACCGTCACGTGGCAGAACGCCGATGCGGTGGCGCACACGGTGACCTCCGACAGCGGCGCCTTCGATTCCGGCCAGATTCCCCCTGGCGGCAGCTTCAGCACGACATTTTCCCAGCCGGGCCTCTACACCTATCACTGCCAGATCCACCCGAGCATGACCGGTTCGGTCATGGTCACCAGTTCGTAACGACAGCGTGCCATGGGAGCGGGCGGCGCGCGACGGCGCAACGGCCCGCTCCCCCTCCGGCCCCCGCGTGAGCGTTGGGGCCGGTTGGGCATGGTGATGGCATGCCGGAATGCCTTCGGCGGAGCGCGGCGTGAGCGCATGGCATCCATAGGGGATGGGGCGCGCCCGGATAGGCGGAACATGAGTTGGCTGGAACAGGTCCCGGTGTCGCCTGGCGGCGCCGGAGGGTTGATCGCGTCGCGGGCTGGCGCAGAGGCGATGGGAAGCCATGTCGCGGGCAGCATGGCTGCCGGAGACGTCGCCCCGCCGGCGCTCGATTTCGAGGCGGTCGCCCTCCCGCACGCGGGGGCGCTGTATCGGACGGCGTACCACCTGAGCCGAAACGCGACCGAGGCCGAGGATCTGACTCAGGAGACGTTCCTGCGCGCCTATCGCGCCTTCGGAGCATATCGCGGCGGGAACGTCCGCTCGTGGCTCTTCGCCATCCTCCGCAATGCGTTCCTGGATGAGTGCCGGCGCCGCGGCCGCCATCTCACGGCCGAGATCGATGTCGAAGATGATGTGGTGGCGATGATGGGCGCATCGACACCGAGTGCGGAGAGTGAAGCACTGCGGTACTTCCCCAGCGAAGCGATCGACCGCGCCTTCGCGGGCCTGCCGGCTGACTGGCGGCTGGTCGTGCTCCTCGCCGATGTCGAGGAGTTGTCCTATCGGGAGATCGCCGACGTGATGGGGGTGCCGCAAGGCACCGTCATGTCGCGGCTGCACCGCGCCCGCAAGCGACTCCAGGAGAAACTGGTCGATTCACCCCAGATCGGCCGCAAGCGACAGAACGAGAAGAGCGCATGAACCACCGCGATGCCTGGGGACAACTCGACGCCTACCTCGATGGATCCCTCCCCGCCGTCGAGCGGTGGGGAATCGCCGCCCATCTCGATGAATGCGCGGAGTGCCGACGCTACCTGGCCGAGCAGGCGCGGTTTCGCGGCGCCGTCCGCCAGGAGTTGATGGCGGCCGCACCGCCGCCGGGCCTGGCCGATCGCCTGCGCGCCGCCCTGGCCGAGGAGGCGGCGGCGCCGCCGCGGCCGCGGCTCGTTTGGGACGCCTCGGCCGCGGTGCGGGTTGCCGCGGCAATCGGCCCCGCGCTGGCGGCGGTCTGGTTGTTCATGCTGGTCTCGACCGGCGCGGGCTCGCCGCCGGCCGCGCTCACCACCGAATTGGCGGGGACGCATGCGCTCTTTGCCCACGATGAAACGCTGCTCGACGTCACCGGTGATGCTCCCCATGTGGCCGCCTGGTTTCACGAGAAGGCTGGCCTGGACGTCACGGTGCCCCAGCTCGATGACTTCGCATTCGTTGGCGGCCGGTTGATCACGCTGAATGGGGAGCCGGTTGCCCAGCTCGTCTACGAGAAGCAGCCGGGCGATATCTACCTCTCGCTCCTGCGCTTTCGCGATGGGGAGCAGCCGCCCGTCCGGCTCACGGGGCAATCGGGCAAGATTTCGACCGTCCTCTGGCCCGCCGATGGGGAGCAGGCCGCTCTCGTCGGCGCGCTCCCCACGGCCGATCTCGACCACCTTGTCGATACCCTCGGTCCGTGGACCGCCGGCATGCCAGCCCAGCAGACCTAGGCCACGGCTGAGCATGCTCATCGCTGGCGTATCGCCCGACTATAGTTTTCGCATCGGCCGTTCCTCGACCTAGTGACTGGCGGGGAAGACGAGACCCCGCGTGCCATCGACCAGCACACGCTGGCCATTCGTGACCCGGCTCGTGCCATCGCCCGTGCCCATGACCGCGGGGATCCCGTACTCCCGGGCGACGATCGCCGCGTGCGACATCGCGCTGCCGGCATCGACGACGACGGCCGCCGCGTGCGCGAAGAGGGGCGTCCAGGCGGGGAGGGTGAATGGCGCGACGAGGATCTCCCCCGGCGCCAGCGCGCCGAACTCGGCCGGTCCCGTGATGATGCGCACCGGGCCCTCGGCGACGCCCGGGCTCCCCGGCATGCCGGCGAGCAACGCAGCGTCCGATGGCTCGGGCGCGGGTATCGCCGCCACGTCCATGAGCGGGGTGCTGTCGAGTTGCGCTCGCCGCGCCGACCGCTGCTGGACCGTCTCGCGCAGCGCATCGGCCGTGGGCCGGTCCGGCGGCCAGGCGACGGCCAGGGGTTCCAATTCCTCGAGCCGGAGATGGAAGACCTCTTCCGGCGTCGCCAGGATGCCGGAATCGACCAGCCGGCGCCCCATCTCGAGGAGCGCGCGGCGGATGACCGGCATCGGCATGGTCATGAAGAAGTGGGTGTCTTCGCGTAGGGCGGGAAAGCAGCGCGCCTCGGCCAGGATGGCGAGGAAGAGCTGCCGTAACGGCAACCAGCGAAACGGGGCCTGCGCGAGCACCTCATCCCGGCCGTGGACCCAGCCCGGAGGCCCGGGTGAGGGAGCACGCCCGGACTGCGCCAGCCCCTTGAGCATGCCGAGCACCGCCTCGGGCGCATCGCGCCATGTCGGTTGCGAGACGAGAAGCGGCGAGCCGAGCTCGCGGTGCCCGTAGAGAGCCAGGAAGGCGTCGAGCCGCCGGTTCAAGGCGCGGCCAGCCGCATCCGCCGCGAGCGCCTGCACGAGACTGGCGCCCTCATGGGTGGCGACGAGCGCGGAGAGCGCGGGATCGGCGCGAATCTCGGAGGCCAGCGCCTCGAGGCCGCGATTCGCCTCCAGCGTCATGTTGTCGACGCCCGAGAGGAGTTGCCCGAACAGGTCGGGCCGGCCGATGCGGCCGAGGATCAGGCGCAGAGCGCCCATGGCGAGGAGGGTGCGCGGGAAATAGCGCCGCCGCAGCTCCACCACAGCGAAGGGGATCGCCATCCCCTCGCGAATCAGCCCGAGCAATTGCTGCCAGGAGAGCGAGCGCGCATCCCGCGCCTCCAGCGCCCGCACATCCTGCAAAACCTCCGCCAGGATCGGATCGGCGCGCCAGTCGCGCGGGTCGTACCGGATGGCGAGGGCGACCAGCCTCGGCAGCGCCAGCAGCAGGCCGGGCTTGACGCGGAACTCCGGCCAGCCAGCGAAGCGTGTGACGATACCCGCTTCCTCGACCCACATGTCCGTGAAGGTTGGAGCCGCGCTGCCCAACGGAACCATGCGGGCGAGCGCCTTGCCGATCTCGGGCATCCAGGTCGTCATGTCGATCGGGTAGGGGCGGATCTGCATGTACTCGGCCGGGCCCGACCGGGGGAGCCCGAGCCGGGCGCGAGCGGATTTCGGATCCGGCAATGCCGTAATGGGGCGAGACTGCAGCACCCAGAGCTTGTCGCCCGCCAACGCCCACTCGATATCCCGCGGCTGGCCGAAGTGGCGGGATATCGCCGCGCCCATCCGGGCCAGCCGGCGAGCGGTCCGATCGGGGAGGATGGGAGTATCGCTCGCGCTTCCCTGCACCTGCGCGATGCCGCCGCCCGTGCGCGGCCGCATCTCGATTTCGTACTCGCCCGCGCGCCGGTCGACGATCTGCCAGCCGAAGCGCCGACGGCGCAGGACGAGATGGTCGGGCGTCACCAACCCGCTGACGATCGCCTCGCCCAGACCCGGGCTGGTGTCGATGATAGTCTCGTTGCGCGCGCCGGTGATCGGATTGGCGGTGAAGAGGACGCCAGCCGCGTCGGCGGGCACGAGGCGCTGCACCACGACCGCGAGCGCGACCGGCGCCTCGGCGAAGCCCTGCCGCTGGCGATACGCGATCGCCCGATCCGACCAGAGGGAGCCCCAGCAGCGGCGGACCGCATCGAGCAGACCCGCCTCATCGACGACGCCGAGGACGGTGTCCTGCTGGCCGGCAAAGGCGGCATCGGGGAGGTCTTCGGCGGTCGCGCTGGAGCGCACCGCGACCGGCGTCGACCCGAGACGCCAATACGCGGCGCGGATCGCCTGGGCGATGTCTGGCGGGATCATGGCTCGCTCGAATGCCGAACGGGCTGCCGCCCCGTCGCCGGTGGCGCGTGCCTGGTCGATCGGCGCATCGAGCGCATTGCTGGCCACGATCTGCTCGTAGGCGGCGGTGGTGATGACGAACCCGGGAGGGACCGGGAACCCGGCCCGCAGCATCTCGCCGAGGTTGGCACCCTTGCCGCCGGCACTTGAAAGGTCGCGGCGGTCGACCCGATCGAGCTCGAGGACCAGCGGGGCACGAGCTGTCACATGGGCAGGCGATCGAGACGGTGCCGCGCTCACAGGCCCGCGCTCAAGGCTTCTGCCGATGCCGGCTCCCCGACCGCCCGCGCCTTCCCGGTGCGCAGCGGCACCTCCTTGAGGAAGAGGGCGACCAGCAGCGCCAGCGCCACGATCGGCACGCCGACGAGGAAGACATCATCGAGGGCGTTGGTGAACGCCTCCAGGACCGGGATCTGGATCGCGGGCGGGAGCTGGTGGATCGCCTGGATGTTGCCGGTGTCGATGGCGCGGCCGTTCGGCATCGCGGTGGCCATCGGGCCGAGCTGCTCGGCCAGGTGGACCGCCAGGCGGTTGGAGAGGATGGCGCCGAAGATCGCCGCGCCGATGGTGCCGCCCATCTGGCGGAAGAAGGTCGTGGCGCCCGTGGCCACGCCGAGATCCCGGAACTCGACCGCGTTCTGCACCGCCGTGGTGATCGTCTGCATGGTGCAGCCGAGCCCGGCGCCGAAGGTGAGCATGAAGATCGCGAGCTGCCAATAGGGCGTGTCGACCTGCAGGCGGGACATCAGCAGCAGGGCGACGACAAGGACCGCCGCCCCGATGATCGGGTAGATCTTGTACTTCCCGGTCCGCGTGATGAGCTGGCCCGTGACGATCGAGGTGGTGAGGATGCCGAGGACCGCGGGGAGCATCGCCAGCCCCGATTCGGTCGGCGACATCCCCATCACGATCTGCAGGTAGAAGGGGAGGAAGATGATGGCGCCGAACATGGCGATGCCGGCCAGAAAGCCGTAGAGGTTGCCGACCGCGAAGATCGGGTTCTGGAAGAGGCGCAGCGGGATGATCGGCTCCGCCGCCCGGCTCTCCACGAAGACGAAGAGAATCGTGCCGATGATGCCGGCGACGAGGAGCGCCAGGGCGAGCGGCGACAGCCAGCCGTATTCGGTGCCGGCCCAGTCGAGGTAGAGGAGGAGCGCGGCGACGCTGCCGACGATCAGCGCCGCGCCGAGGAAATCGATCCGGTGCTCGCGGCGCACGGCCGGCAGTTTCAGCGCCATTGTGGTGACGACGAGGGCGGCGATGCCGACCGGCAGGTTGATGTAGAAGATCCAGCGCCAGCCGGGGCCATCGGTGAACCAGCCGCCGAGCAGCGGGCCGGCGACGCTGGAAACGCCGAAGACCGCGCCGAAGTAGCCCTGGTAGCGGCCGCGCTCTCGCGGCGGAATGATGTCGCCGATGATGGCGAGGGCGATCGACATCAGCCCGCCGCCGCCGATGCCCTGGAAGGCGCGGAAGGCGATCAACTGCGGCAGGTTCTGGCTGAGCCCGCAGAGGGCGGAGCCGACCAGAAAGATGACGATGGCGGCCTGGAAGATCGGGCGGCGGCCATAGAGGTCGGAGATCTTGCCCCAGAGGGGCGTCGCCGCCGTCGCCGTGAGGAGGTAGGCGGTCACCACCCAGGCGAGCTTGTCGAGCCCGCCCAGCTCGCTGACGATGCGCGGCAGCGCGGTGCCGACGATGCTCTGGTCGAGCGCCGAGAGGAGCACCCCGGTCATCAGCCCGAAGAGGACGATGAGAATTTCCCGGTGACTCAGGTAGTGATGCTCTTCGGGTTCGGCGGCCACTGCCGGCTGCCAATCATTCCCCGTTTGGGACATGGGAGACTACTCCAGGTACGCGTACCGTTCGGACGTGTCAGCGCGGTCGATGCACAACCCGTTCCCGCCCAACCAACCGGTTGGTTGGTTTGCAGCCCGCGGACTATACTCCTGCCGACGCCGAGCGTCAATGCGCGTGGCGCAAGCGCCGCCGGCACGGAGGAAGGATCGCCATGGCTCTGCCCCGAACGGAGTCGCCGGTCCCGCCGGCGGGTGCCCGCGGGCGGGGCCGCATCCTGCGCGCGGCGCGCACCCTCTTCATGGGCCAGGGGTACGCCTCGGTTTCGATGCAGCAGATCGCTGACGCGGCCGGGGTGAACAAGGCGACCCTCTACCATCATTTCCGCGACAAGGAAGACCTCTTCGTCTCGGTCATGGAAGCCGAATTCACGCGCCTGGCCGCGGATCTCCAGGCCGTTGCCGCCAGCGGCGACGGTGTGCGCGAGCAGTTGCAGCGCATCGCCGTGCACCTCTTCGCGCTGCGGCAGTCCGATTTTGGCCGCCTCTCCGCCGACATGCACGAGCACGTCTCGGAGCGGGGACGCGACTACCTGCGCGAGCGTTGCGGCGTTCCCTGGGGCGCGATCCGCGCGGCGATCGCGGCGGCGATCGACCGTGGTGAGGTGCGCGACGTCGACCCCGAACTGGCCGCGCGCGTCTTCTTCGCGATGGTCGGCAGCCAGGCGTGGTGGACGAAGTCCGGCGGCGAACGCCAGGAGCCGGACGCGGCGCTGGCGGCGACGTTGACCGGACTGCTCCTCGATGGGATCGGCGCCAATCGCAAGGGGCAACTGTTGATCAGTGACGACAACGTCGAGGGAACAGTGCCAACGGAGTCCGACTCGAAGCGATAGGCCGCGGTTTGGTTAAGCGCGTCGATTGGCGACCGCGAGCCGTTTGGTCAGGGGCGCAAATCGCGCTCGCCGCGCATCCGTGTATCCGCATGGTCGGCCATGGCCTCATCGATGAGGTCGTCGAAGTCACCGGTGATGAGCCCCGGCGGCGTTGGGATGAGACCCCGAACCGAATGCACGTCGTGATCGGCTCGTCGCAGTCTCGCGCTGTCGGCTCCGTCAACGACGAACACGATCCGGTCACCCGGTCCGATCTGCAAGATCCTTCGCAGTTCGATGGGAAGCGTTATCTGCCCGCTACGCGATACGGTCGCGATGAATTCACGCATCTTCTCATCCTCCCTTGCAGCGGCGCGTGAAACTGGTGTCATCCTGAGCGAAGCGAAGGATCTCGGTTCCCCGAAACAGCGTTACCCCGAATCGAGATGCTTCGTTCCTCAGCATGACACGGGGTGCGCATGGCGCTGTATGAGACCCCGCGGAGCTGTTGTTCCAATTGACGAACACTCCATCCCTCTTTACGATCGGCAGCCCGGAGAGTCCGCTCAACAGAGGAGTTGGCGATGGACAACGGCATGGCTCCGCGCACGGTCGTCTTCTTTCCCGAGGGGGCGTTCGGCCCGACCAACAACTGCGTCGGCATCGCGAACGCGTTGCGGCAGCGCGGCCATCGCGTCGTCTTCGTCGTCGAGGAGTCGTTTGCCGGGACGCTCGCGGCGCAGGGTTTCGAGGAGCGCCTGATGCGGTTGCAGGCGCCGCCGGAGGTTCCCGAGGAGCCGGGGCAGTTCTGGAAGGAGTTCATCCGCGAGACGGCGCCCCATTTTCGGGAGACGACGATCGCGCAGCTCGAAACCCTCATCCTGCCGATCTGGCAGGAGTTGGTGGCCGGCGCCACCTACGTCGAGGCGCGGCTGGGCGAGATCTTCACCGAGGTTGCGCCGGATGTCATCGTGCAGGACAACGTCGTCGCCTTTCCCGCCGTTCTGACAGCCGGCGTGCCCTGGGTGCGGATCGTCTCCTGCAACCCGCTGGAGATCCCCGATCCGAACCTGCCGCCCGCCTTTTCAGGATTGCCGGCGAACGACGGTGGCGAGTGGCAGGCATTCCACGACGAGTACGCCCGGCTGACCGCGCCACTTCACACGGAGTTCAATCGATTTGTTCAGGCGTGCGGAGGGCCGGCCCTTCCCGAAGGCCAGTTCATGGTCGAATCGCCGTGGCTCAACCTCTTCGTCTATCCGGAGGAGGTGGACTACGCGCGAGCGCGACCGCTGCCGCCGACGTTCCATCGGCTCGATGCGTCCGTGCGCACGACCGATTCGCCCTTCACCCTGCCGCCGCAACTGGCCGGTGACGGCAAGCTACTCTACGTCAGCCTCGGCAGCCTCGGCTCGGCCGAACCGGAGCTGATGGGCCGGCTCGTCGAGCTGATCGGCGGCACGCCGCACCGCGCGATCATCAGCCTCGGCCCGCAGGCGGGCCAGCTCGATCTGCCGCCGAATATGTACGGCGAGGAGTTCCTGCCGCAGCCATCGATCCTGCCGATGGTCGATGCGGTAGTTACCCACGCGGGCAACAACACGACGACGGAGTGCTTCCACTTCGGCAAGCCGATGCTGGCCCTCCCCCTCTTCTGGGACCAGCACGACAACGCGCAGC
>JADYYO010000384.1 GCA_020853615.1 Thermomicrobiales bacterium | reverse complement strand
GCGATCGGCCCGGACGAGGGGTACGAGCTGCTGGAGCGGATGGCGGCCGATGTCCCCGCCGGCGCGAACGGCCTCACCTATCTTTCGTCGAACGTGATGGAGGGGCGGCGCTGGCGGCATGGGCCTCCCTCGCTCGTCGGGCTCGATATCCTGCAGCCGGAGCGGACCGGGCTGGGAGCGATCTTCCGGGCGGTCGAGGAGGAAGCGGCCTTCGTGGCACGCGGACACTACGAGATTCTCACCGAGGTCTGCAGGGTGGCGCCGGAGCGCATCCGCTTCGTCGGCGGGCCGGCGCGCGGCCGGCTCTGGCCGCGGATCGTCGCCGACGTGCTCGGGGTGCCGGTCGAGACACCGCCGGTGCGGGAGGCGACCTCCTTTGGCGCGGCGCTCTGCGCGCTCGTCGGCGCCGGCGTCTACGCCGACCTGCCCGAGGCGGTCGCGGCGACGAGCCGGGAGCCGGGCTGCTTCGAGCCGGACGCCGCCAACCACGCCATCTACGACGAGGCGTACGCGCGCTGGCGCGGATTGAACGCGCACCTGCTGGCCGCGGCGGATCAGGGGCTGGCGCCCCATCTCTGGCGAGGGGCGGGGGCATAAACCCGCCGTTGGAGCGGCGTGCCGCAGTCGTGTCATCCTGAGCGAAGCGAAGGATCTCGGCTCCCCGAAATACCGTCTCCCCGGGGCCGAGATACTTCCTCCGTCAGCATGACACGTCTGGCGCATGCCACTGTAGAAGGACTGGATCGAGCCGGGATGACAGAGCAGAAGCAGGCAGAGGCGAGAGTGCCGGAGATTCCGGGCGAGACGGAGCTGGAGCGGCTGGTGAACCGCTCGCGCCTGATCGGGGCCGACCCGGCGCTGGTGGTGCATGGCGGCGGGAACACCTCGACCAAGACGCGGGAGCGGGATCACCTCGGGCGCGAGCGGGATGTGCTGCGCATCAAGGGGAGCGGCACCGATCTGAAGACGATCGGGCTTGACGGCTTCCCGGGGCTCTTCCTCGACGAGCTGCTCCCGCTGCGGGAGCGGGAGGCGATGAGCGACGAGGCGATGGTCGCCTACCTCGCCCACTGCATGGTCGAGCCGGGGTCGCGGCGGCCGTCGATCGAGACGCTGCTGCACGCCTTCCTGCCGGCCCGCCACGTCGACCATGTCCATGCCGACGCCATCTGCGCCCTGACGAACACGCCCGACGCAGCGCGGCATGTGCGCGAGGCGCTGGGGTCGGACGTGGCCCTCGTGCCGTACATTCGGCCCGGGTTCGCTCTCTCGCGGCAGGTCGCCGAGTTGGCGGACGCCCGCGCGGTTGTGCTGGAGAAGCATGGCCTCGTCACCTGGGGGGAGACGCACGAGGCGTCGTACGGACTGACGCTGGAGCTGGTGGCGCGGGCCGAGGCGTATCTGGCCGAGCGGGAGGAGGCGGAACCGGCCGCGGCGCCCGATCTCGACCCGGAGGCGACCGAGGCGCTCCTGCTCCGGCTGCGCGGGCTCCTCTCCCGTGATGGGCGGCGCGTGCTGCACGTCGACCAGGGGCAGCGCTCGCTCGCCGACCGGCCCGACGTCGAGCGGGTGGCCACCGCCGCCCGCGCTACGCCCGATCACGTCCTGCGGATCGGGGCGCGCTCGCTCGTCGCGCGCGGCCCGGAGACGGCGGCGGAGGCGGTGGCGGGATTCGTCACGGCGTACGAGGCCTACTTCGCACGGCACCGGGAGCGCCTGCCGGAGGGGTTGGAGATGCTCTCGCCGCTGCCGAAAGTGGCGCTCGTGCCGGGGCTCGGCGCGGTCGCGGCCGGTGCCGACATGAAGACGGCGCGGATGAACGCCGAGATCGCGGCGCGCAGCCACCTGGTGACGGCGCGGGTGCTCGACGCCTTCGGCGAGGTCGCGTGGCTCGACGAGGCGGACATCTTCGATTTCGACTACTGGCCATTGGAGCTCTACAAGCTCAAGTCGGCGCCGCCGCCGCGGGAGCTCTCCGGCCACGTCGCCATCATCTCCGGCGCGGGGACTCCGCTCGGGCGGGCGGTGGCGATGCGGCTGGCCCGCGATGGCGCACACCTGGTCCTCACAGGCGGCGATGCGGAGATGCAGCGGGAGATCGCGGCGGCCCTGCCAGCGGGCGTGGCGCATCTAGCCGAGGGCGACCTGGTTGGAGCGGCGATCGCCGCGTTCGGCGGCGTCGACATCCTCATCGCGCTCGAGCCGGTGGCGGACGAGGGGCGCGACCGGCTGGAATCGGCCTTTGCGCGACAGGGATTGGGCGGAGCGATCGTCGGGCTCGATGATGCGAGCAGCGGCACGATCGCATTGGATGCGCGGTCAGGCGACGGGGCACGGCGGAACCTCGTGCGGGGAACGGAGGGGGGCGATCCCGCGCCGGTCGCGGAGACGATCGCCTTCCTGGCGTCGCCGCGAGGCGCGGGAATCGACGGGGTGGCGCTGCCGGTCGGGGGGAGTTGACGGAGGAGCTGCATTCTTGGCACCTCATTATTCGAATGCCCGATGATCGTCGCCTTTCGGCCCCAGACCTCACCCCCGCTCCTCTCCACCGCCCAGAGGGTACCTGGCTTGGGGAGAGGAGCGCGACGTGGGATGAGCTTGACAACAGGGAACTCATACAGCGGCGTGTCCTACACCGTGTCATGCTGAGGAACGAAGCGTCTCGGTTGAGGCGAGACAGAGTTCTCGGGAGCCGAGATCCTTCGCTCCGCTCAGGATGACACCCCTTGCGCAGGGGCCGGCAAACGGGATTCCGTCTCATACGGAATCCGGGTCATGACCGTCGTCTGGCCACCGCCGGCCCTCACCCCCAACCGCCACCCAAGGGGTGCCCGGCCCACTGCGGTGGGCGAGGGGAGGGGTGACGTCGAGATGGCGTGAACTATCCGAACGCTTTCTACGACATCCGCGGAAAGGCCTGACCTTTATCCACGGTATCTGGCGAAAATATTCCCCTCGCCCACCGCAGTGGGCCGGGCACCCCTTGGGTGGCGGTTGGGGGTGAGGGTTAGGCAGGGCCAGGCGGCAGGCTTTACCCGGATTCCGTATCAGGCGATCCGGGGCGGGCCGGCGGCGATGCGGCGGCGCAGGTCGGCGACCTCGTTCGGCGGCGTCCAGGGGGATTCGATCCACCAGGTGCCGCCGGCTTCGGCGAAGGGGCGGACCTTCGCCGCGGCGGCCTCCGGGTCGTCGGCGGGGGTCACGCCGTCGACGATGATGTCGAACGGGCCTGACGCTTTCCGGTGCTCGGCGACGTAGGCGGCGAGCTCGGCGTAGCGCTCCGGCGTCCCCTCGGCAAAGCTGCCATCCGGCCCGAGGAAGTTGGGCAGGATGCCGTCGTAGCGGAGGGCGCGCGCCAGCGACTTCGGGCGCGGCCAGGCGGCCACCACCCAGATGGGAGGACGCGGGCGTTGCACCGGCGTCGGCTGGAAGGTCATGGCGTCGAAGCGGTAGTGGTTGCCCTGAAACGCGAAGGGCTCGCCGCTCCAGAGGCCGGTCAGGATCTGCAGGCTCTCATCGAGGAGCGCGGCGCGCGTGGCGCGGTCGGTCGCTTCGCCGACGTTGGCGAAGCCCTGGTCGTCGAGCGCGCCGAGGCCGACCGGCACGACGAGGCGTCCGTTGCTGAGGCGGTCGAGGGTCATCGTCTCGCGCGCCAGCTTCCAGGGGCGCCGCCGCGAGGGGGGCGTGACGATGGCGCCGAGGCGGACCCGCTCGGTGCGCATCGCCATCGCCGCCATCACCACCCAGGGGTCGTAGGTGTCGCCGCCGAAGGGCGCGGGGAGACTCATCCCGTCCCAGTAGAAGGCGCCGTCCCAGCCCGCTTCCTCCAGCTCGTGGGCCAGCTCGGCGACTGTCCGCGGGTCCCCCTTCGGGATCACGAATCCGTATTGCATCCATGCCTCCTTCCATCCAAACGTCGACTCGCGAGCGTCACCTGATTTTGACTCTTGATAGCTTTGCCTGAATGCCGGCGTCAGGAGCCGCACCTTACCGCTACATCGGCATTTCGGGAAGGCCGTGAGTTATAAGACACTCACGTTGACGTGTTGTGAGAGGCGAGCGGTGATGGGAAGCCGCGGCCGTTCGCCAAGTGTCGTAACAGTGCATTCCCGCGACCAGGTTGCCGCGGAGCGCGCGCTTACGGGTCGACGCGAGCCCCGGGATGCCGGGGGGCAGGTGAGCCATTGTTGGCCCCGAACAGGACAGGGACCGCGCCAGCGAGTCCGAGGAAGCCGGCAATACCGAGCATGGCGATGCCCAGAATCGCCTGTTCGTTCACGAGATAGCTGTTACACAAGCGATTGGGAAAGGTGAGATAGAGCAGGCCGAGTACGATGGCCATGCTGATCGCCTGGACCCAGACAAAGCCCCGGGCGACTGGTCCCAGCCGAGGCCACCCCCAGGCCAGGGGCAGCCCGGCGAGGAGCACCAGCGTCATGATCTTGATGGCATCCACGCGATGGCTGGCGACAGCGGCATCGAGCCAGCGCGGAATCATCCAGAAAGTTACACAGAATGTGGCGAGAAGCACCGCCGCGATGCCTCCGGCCCGCTCTTCCCGCACGCCGAGGTCAGGACTCGGCGCCACGAGGGTGCCGAGCAGGAAGCCCGCCAGTACCAGCATGGGAATCTGCATCAGCATGTGCCGGACGAGCGAGGCCTCCCACCACCAGGCAAGGGGTGGCACGGCGGCGATCAGCAGCAGCCCGGCCGCAACGAGGGAACGATAGCTGAGCATCACGCCCACCTCACGCGAGCTCGCGCGCCAGCGCCAGCGCCTCGCCGATGGCATCGCTGTCGACGATGCGCACGAGGCGGCCTCGGGGATCGATCACATGGATCGCGGCGTTGTGCACGAATCCACCGAAGCCATCCGCTACGACGACGACGTCCATCGCGCGCAGGAGCCGGCGGGTGTCATCCATCGAGGGGGCGCGCACGAAGTGCCAGGTAGCGTCGGCTCCCCCGTAGCGCTCGGCGTACCTGGCGAGTTGCTTTGGTCCGTCGTGTTCGGGGTCGAATGTCAACGTCACCAGCACGACGCGGCCCTCGAGCTCAGAATGCTCGATCTCGTCTCGCAACTGCTCGAACTCCGAGCCGAGGACCGTGCAGATTGTCGTGCAGCGCGTGTAGACGAAGTTGAGAAGAACCACTTTCCCCGCGAAATCCTCGAAGGCGACGGTTTCTCCCCGCTGATCCTCCAGCGCCACGGCAGGGAGTGGGCGGGGGCTGCGCGCGACATCCAGCCGCCGCGCGCTCTCAGCCGTGAACGTGGTGAACCCGTCCGAGCCCCACCAGAGTGCCGCCGTGCCGAACAGCAGCACCACCATGATGCCAACAATCCCGCCGTGCTTCATCGCCCTGAAAGGAAGTGGCGCAGGCCGATCAGGAAGCGCACGATAAAGAAGGCAGCCGCCAGGATGACCAGCGCGGCAAAGACCGAGGCGAAGCGGTCGTAGACCATCCATTCCGGCCAGTGGACCGCCCAACGCCGCGGCACGCTGTGCCGGCCGGAGTACAGGAAGACCAGGACGAACCCGAGGCCAGCTCCAAGGTACACAATAAGCGCCCACATATCGCTGTCCTTTTCCGGCGATCGGCCCAGCCGATCGCGCGTCAAATACAGCATGAATGCCAGGATCATCGGGATGACACCGAGCAGCATGTAGAAATGGAAGTGTCCCGGCACCCAGAGCGTGTTGTGCATGACCGAGTTGACAACAATCGTGGCATCGATGACCGCGGGCACGATGCCGGCCAGCCAGCCGAAGAGCGACAGAAAGAGAAGGCCGCTGACGAGGCTCCACTGGATGCCGGAGCGGTGCACGAGCGCCAGCGCGCCGAAACCCGTCACCAGCATGGCGGGAAAGCTATTCGTGAACGAGAGCACCTGGGCCATGCCTGAGGCCCATTGCGGCATGGCGAAATCCATGAACAGGTGATGCGGGAAGATGATGAGCACCATGATGGTCGACCCGGTCCACCCGGCGACGAAGATCCGGGACGCCTTGTATGGGCGCCCGGCGAAAAGCGGAAGGAGCTCATAAATGACGACGACCGCCATGTAAATGGTAACGTTGGCGAGCGAGTGGCCAAAGAAATAAATGACGTTCTTGGCCAGCAGGGGATTGATCGTAAACGCCGGGTTCAGGGCGTTGATCATCATGGGAACCATGATCGACGCGCCGCCGATGACCGTCAATGTGGTGACGATGGTGACCATCGTGCCGGCGATCACGGTCGGCGGTGGCAGCGGATCATTGCTCAAACCGAAGAGCTGGGGCCAGCCGTGCGAGCGACCGAGACTGCCGTAGCGGGCGATGAGCGCCCGTCCGAAGTCGAGGGCGACCAGCAGCAGGCCGGCGCCCACCAGCATCAGGCCGAGCAGATGCCAGAATGCCGCCTCGGCTGGCCAGACCGCGCCATGGGTTGGCAGGGGAAAGAGGATGGTCCAGCCGGCGGCGAAGCCGCCGATGAAATCAGCCGTGAGGATGATGACCACACCGATCAGAAAGAGCAGGAGGTTGGCGGTCAGGATGTGGGTGCTGAGCCGCACGTATTGGCTCAGGAAATACCACATCACGGTGATGCCGCCGAGCGCGGCGATGCCGATCATACCGGTGCCGTGGACGGTCATGATCTGATAGAAGCGGGCCGGCGGCACTTCGAGCCAGCCGCTCTGCCCCAGGCGCATCGTCAGCCCCAGCAACATCATGGCCAGGAGCACGGCGCCAGCGACCACAAGATTGGCGGCAACAATGCGCCGCCCGGCCTCATCGATGGTGAACACCCGCGGATTCTCAGCGACCATCGCGACTTCTGTCTCCTCGCTCAGGGGGCCGTTACCTCGAACTCGGAGACCATCCCGTGGTGGGCGATCCCGCAGTATTCGAGACACAGGATGCGATAGGTGCCCGGCGTGTCAAACGTGTACAGAAGCCGATTGGTGTAATTGGGCATGGCCTGTGTCTGCGCCAGGAGGCGGCCACTATCATCATAGATGCCGAAGCCGTGAGTGACGTCCCCGCCGGTGACCCTGAACTCGACCGGCTGGCCAGCGACCGCGCTCGCCCGGTCGAGATCCCAATACCACTGGAACCCGCTGGCATTGACCACCTGGGAAACCGGAACCGCGCTGGATTTCACGTAGGGCAGTTGCCGCAACGTGATAACCGCGACGGCGATCCCCACGATCACCAGTGCCGCGAATGCTTTTGCACGGAACCCATACGTGAACGCATGAATCCGGTCAGGGTCGATGAGTTGCTTGGCCCTGACCGCGACGGTGAGGAAGATCGCGGCGATCGCCGCGATCACCAGCAGGGCGATATCCCAGACCAACTCCTGCATTTCCGCTCCCTCCTTGCACGTTGCGCGTATCGCTCCGCTGGCCAGAAGCGCGTGCCGAAAGCCGGCATGCTTTGGACGCACCGGTCGTTGGTGTGGCTATGGTTGGTCAGAGGGAGGTAGAGGTAGGTCATCGCGCGGCCAAAGAGCTCGCAGGCCCGCTCGGTGCACGAGGCGGTCGCCTGAGCGAGGGGGAGAGTCGAACCGAACTGCCCGTGGCATTCGTTGCCACCATCCTGAATCTCCATCTCAGGATATGCCGTTGGCTTGCCGCACTATTCAATCATTGAGTACTGATTTGCAGAGTAGCATCGGGACATGCGTCGGTCAACACGCACGTTGCCAGGTTGCATAGATCGTTCCTGGACTGGCAGAGCTTGCGCCGGTCGCCGATTGCTGCCGCCTCGCCGCGCGCCCGCGGCCGCTCTTGCCGCCGGTCCGTCCCGAGGCCCGGTCTGGGGATTGCCGCTCGCTCAGTGCCGTGACAGGGGGAAGGTGTCATCCTGAACGGCGTGAAGGATCCCGGCTCCCCGGAACGCCTCGTCTTCTGAGCCGAGATGCTGCATCCCTCTGCATGGCATGATCCCCGTGTCACTGCACTCGGCATGACGCGACATCGGGGAGATGCTCTAGAAAACCCGCTTCAGCAGCCCCAGCGCGCCCTGCTTCCAGGGGACGCGGTGGGTGATGCCGGATGCGCCGGCGAAGCGCTCCTGGTTGGCGACGTACCAAGCGAGGTTGCGTAGCAGGGCGTCCCTGTTTGAGTAGCGGGGCTCCCAGCCGAGCTGGCGGCGCGCCCGCTCGATCGAGACGAACGAGTCCTTCGACGCTGTCTCGTAGACCCAGGTGTAGAGGGGCGAGAGGCCGAGCCGGTCGAGGAGGCGCAGCGCCCAGATGGCGGGCGTGTCCGGGAAGCCGATGATCCGCTTGCCGAAGCCGGCCTGGTCGAGGACGGCCTGGTAGTCGCTCCGCATGGTGCCGAAGTCGGCGGCGCCGATGTTGAAGGTGTCGTTCACGCGTTCCGCCGGCAGGGTCAGGCAGCGGTGAATCGCCGCGCAGAGGTCCTCGACATCGAGGAGTTGGTAGCGGTTGTCGCCGCGGCCGATGACCGGGAAATTGCGGCCGTCGAGCGCCCAGTCGTAGAGGAGGGCGAAGACGCCGAGCCGCTCCGGCCCGACGAACGACTTGGGGCGGAGGATGGGGACGGTCATCCCCCGCGCGCGGAACTCGAGCGCGACCAGCTCCGCCTCGATCTTCGCCTTGCCGTAGGGGCCGACCCCGTCGAGGCGGTCGCTCTCCAGCAGCGGGTGGTGATCGGGGATGCCGTAGACGGCGGTCGAGGAGATGTGGACGACCCGCGCGACGCCATGCGCCTCCGCCGAGGCGAAGACGTTGCGGGTGCCGTCGACATCGGTGCTGACGATCTCCGCGGGCGGGTAGAGGGGGAGCGCGGCGGCGGCGTGGACGACGGCGTCGACCCCCGCCATCGCCCGGTCGACCGCGGTCATGTCGCGGATGTCGCCCGTCTCGACCCGGATGCGGTCGCCGACGTCCGGGTAGGTGAAGGGGGCGATGTCGAGCGAGACGACCTCGTGGCCGCGCGCGAGGAGATAGCGGATGAGGTTGATGCCGAGGAACCCGGCGCCGCCGGTGACGAGAATCGTTTGCGGGCGGGGCATGCCGGCTGGCGCGGCGTTCTGATCTGGCGTGGCGGTCACGACTGGGTCATTCACGGGCGATCGCTCCTTCCGGCGGCCAGTCTACGGATTGGCGGCGCGGTCGTCATGGCCAGCTCCCCTGGAGGCGGTTCCCAGGCGATTCCCAGCCGATTCCCAGTGGCGCTGCCTACGCTCCATCGCAGGCGCATGAAAATGCGGAGGACGCGAGTGGAGCGGCGCGTGCGTGATCGCGCGGGAGCGGGGAGCGCGCGTGCTCGCTCTCGAGGATGGAGTGAGGAGCGACCGACATGACGAGCAATCAGGAGGCAGGGCGCACCGGCGTCGAGGCGCGGCATGCGCGGACGACGACAGTCGCCAACCGCCGGCAGATCCTGCGCGCCGGGGCGTCGGCGCTGGCGCTGGGCGCGCTGCGACTGCGATTTCCGGCCGCGGCCGGGGCGCAGGAGGTGGCCAGCCCCGTCACCGACGTCTGCGTGCTGACGCCGGAGATGACCGAGGGGCCATTCTACCTGCCGCTCGATCTGGTGCGCCGCGACGTCACCGAGGGGAAGCTCGGGCTGCCGCTGCAGTTGCGAGTGGTCGTCGCCGATCTCGCCAACGGCTGCGCGCCGCTGCCGAACGCGGCGGTCGATATCTGGCACTGCGACGCCCAGGGCTTCTACTCCGGGGTCTCGGGGAATCCGGGCGGCGGCGCGAGCGCGGAGGTGGGCGCGGGGGCCGAGGCCGGAACCTTCCTGCGTGGTATCCAGCTTACGGGCGGCGACGGCATGGCCGAGTTCCTGACCATCTACCCCGGCTGGTATTCCGGACGGACGGTGCATATCCATATGAAGGTGCACGTCGGCGGGGCGCAGCAGGTCTTCGAGCAGGCGACGCCGGCCTCGGCGCAGACGTACGAGGGGGGCCACGTCGCGCACACGGGGCAGATCTTCTTCGCTGATGCAACGAGCGACCAGGTCTACGAGATGGTTGCGGCGTACGCGGGCCGCGACAACGCGCGGCGCACGCGCAACGACCAGGACGGGATTCTGGACGGCCACGCCGACGAGCCGGGGTTCATCGTGGCGCTGGTGCCGCTGGAGGAGGGGGCGCCGGAGAAGGGGTTCCTCGGGACGATCACGATCGGGGTCGACCCGGCAGCGACACCGGGGCCGGCGGGGGTTGGCGGACCGGGAGGACCGAGTGGACCGCCGCCGAGCAATGGTTGAGCCGCCGGTGCGCTGAGACCAGGTGCGCCAGAGAGGCCGGGGGCCGATCAGCGGCGGCGAGCCCGGACCGGAATCGGGCTGTACTGCCGCGCGGGGACGCGGCGAGCCGGCCAGGCGCGAGTGGAGATGCAGAGCGCGCCGAGTAGGGCGCAGGCGAGCGGGACACCGGCGGCGAGTGCGACATCGATCATCGGGGCAACTCCTCGGCGTGAATTCCGACCGAACCAGTCGGATATATTCTCAGCGTAGTGAGGTGATGCCGGGCTGTCAAGCGGGGTCATCGCGGTGGTCCTCACATCGGTCTCGACACGATTGGGCACGACATGCCGTGGCCCTGCCGCACCTATGGACATGTCAGGGAGCGCCGTGGCGTGCCCAATGACCGAGAGGCGAACGAAACCCGCCCCCTGGCGTAGCGCACGAGCGCCGCTCCCTCTGACCGCTTCTGGCATCATCTGCGGCGGTTGGTGTCGCGGGGGGAGAAGCGCGGGGAGGCCATGATCCGGGCAGTCGTGTTTGATATGGATGGGATGCTGATCGACTCGGAGCCGCTGTGGCGGATCGCGGCGGTCGAGGCGCTCAACGCGGCGGGGGTGCCGATCACGGTCGAGGATGCCGTGGCGACGACGGGGCTACGCACCGACGAGCTGGTCGAGCAGTGGTACGGCGTCCATCCCTGGCCGGAGCCGCCGCGCAAGGTAGTCGAGGGGCAGATCGAGCGGCGGGTGACCGAGCTGATCCGCGAGCGGGGCGTGCCGAACCCGGGGGTGCGCGAGATCCTGGCGCTCCTCGCGGGCGCGGGCTATCCGCTGGCGATCGCCTCCTCGTCGGCGAGCGAGGTGATCCAGGCGGTGCTGGAGACGCTGGGGGTGGCCTCGTTCTTCAGCGTGGTGCAGTCGGCCGAGCACGAGCCGTTCGGCAAGCCGCACCCGGCGGTCTACATCGAGGCGACACGGCGACTCGGCTTTTCGCCGCGGGAGTGCGTGGCGTTCGAGGACTCTCCGAACGGGGTGATCGCGGCCAAGGCGGCGCGGATGGCGTGCGTGGCGGTGCCCGATCCGGCGCTGATCGACGACCGCCGCTTCCTCGCCGCCGACCTGCGCCTGCCGGCGCTGGCCGATTTCCGGCTGGAGATGTTGGAGGGGCTGTAGCGAGGGGGATAGGGGGTGTCGCTGCGCTCAGGGGGGAAGGGGGGAGGCCGGGGATGGGCAACCTTCCGGGTCTGATGAGATCGATTCGATGGCGAGACCCGGCACGGTTGCTGCGTCGTGAGGGGGAGTGAAGGAACGCGCGTGATGAGCGAACCGACCCGCAAGCGGCCAGTGAAGGTCGGCCTGCTGCTGACCCCGGCGGGGGCGTGCGCGGGCGAGGCGGCGCGCTGGCGCGATCTGCTGGCGGTGGCGCGGCGGGCGGAGGCGGCGGGGTTCGATTCGCTCTGGCTGCCGGATCATCTCCTGACCGGGTGGGCGTTCGAGGGCTCGCGGCCGGAGGGGGGGTGGGAGCTCTGGTCGACCCTGGCGGCCCTGGCGGCCGTCACCGAGCGGGTCGAGCTGGGGACGCTTGTCGCCTGCACCGCGTTTCGCAACCCGGCGCTGCTGGCGAAGATGGCCGACACGGTCGATGAGATCAGCGGCGGGCGGCTGATCCTCGGCATCGGGGCCGGCTGGCACGAGCCAGAGTATCGCGCTTTCGGCTACCCGGCCGACCATCGCGTCGCCCGCCTCACGGAGGCCGCGACGATCCTCCACGGCCTGCTGAAGCAGGGCCATCTCGACTTCCAGGGGTCGTATTACCAGATGCGGGAGTGCGAGCTGCGCCCGCGCGGGCCGCGCCCGGCGGGGCCGCCGATCCTGATCGGCGGCGCGGGCCCGCGCATGATCGAGCTGGCGGCGCGCTGCGCCGACATCTGGAATCGCGATTTCGACGTCTGGAACCCGGGGGTCGCGCCCTACTCGGCCGAGGATCTGGCGGCGTGGCGATCGCGCGTCGATGCCCGCTGCACGCAGGTCGGGCGCGACCCGGCGACGCTGGAGCGGGCGGCGAGCGTCTTCGTCGACCTACCGCTGGGCGCGGAGCGCGAGGGGTGGCAGGCGCTGCGCGGCACGCCGGAGGCGATCGCCGAGGGGCTGCGCGGCTACGGGCATGCCGGCTTCACGCGGGTCCAGGTCTGGCTGGAGCCGGGCAGCCTGGCGGGGGTGGAGGCGTTCGCCGAGGTGCTGGCGCTGCTCGACCGAGGGTAGCACGGTCGTTCGGTGGACATTCCCAATCCCGTGGCGTATGATTGCCCCGTGGGGATTCCCCATCCCGCTCTGGAGCGGCGTGCGGAAGACGTGTCATGCTGAGGAACGAAGCATCTCGGCTCGAGGGAGACGTAGTTCCCGTGAGCCGAGATCCTTCGCTCCGCTCAGGATGACACGAGTTCTGCACGGCGCTTTAGCTGAAGCAACGCAATCCCCACGGTGAGAGGAGTAGCCATGGACCGTGCCGTGAAGATCGACGCGCAGGGCCGGATTGCGATTCCGGCCGAGATGCGCGCCAGCCTGGGGCTCGAGCCTGGAGATACGCTGTTTGCCCATCTCGATGTGGAGACGGGCGGGGTGCGACTCGCCAAGGCGATCAATCCGTTTGACGTGCTCTTCGAGCACGCGGTCCGGGAATATCGCGCCGGGCGGACGAGCAGCCTGCGCGACTTTCTGAGCGGGGAGATCGACGAGCCCGATGGAGACGACGAGTAGGCCGTATCGGGTCGAACTCACGGACGGCGCGAAGAAGGATCTCAAGAAGCTTCGCCAGCACCGCGAGCAGATCGGGGAGGCGCTGAGCCGGTTGGAGACTGATCCCCTGGCGGGGCATCGTCTCCAGGGCACGCTCTACCGTCTCCGTTCGCTCGAATTCACTGTCAAGGGCAGTGGCGCCTTTCGGGCTGTCTACGGCGTGCTCGAACCGGATGCCATCTGCCTCGTCGTCATGGTGGGGCCACACGAGAACATCTACGACAAGGCGGAGCGACGGGTCGAGGCGCTCCGCGCTGGCGGCATCCTCTGAGCGCAGGGCGTGCGAGAATGACGGGCGGTTGCCGCCTCGTGGGTTGCTGGAGCGGGTTGCTATCTCTCCTCTGATCGAATCCGCCCGTTTCGTGCGGGACCGGCGCACCTGGGCGGTCTATCTCCTGCTCGGCCTCTTCGCCTATCTCGAAACCGCGATCGGGCCGGCGATGCCCTTTCTCCGTGCGCAACTCGGGCTGGGGTACGCCCTGGCCAGCCTCCACTTCTCGGCGTTCGCGCTGGGGGCGGCGGCGATGGGGTTGACCGGTGAGCGCTGGCTGCGGCGGATCGGGCGGCGTGCGGCGCTCTGGGGTGGGCTGGCGGGGATGGTCGCGGGGGCGCTGCTGATCGCCTTCAGCCCCAGCGCGATCGGCACCATCGGCGGCGCGCTGGTGATGGGCTACCTCGGCACCCTCTCGCTGATGGCCAACCAGGCGATCCTGGCCGATCTCTACGGGGCGCTGCGCACGATCGCGCTGACGGAGTCGAACGTGGCCGCCACGGTCGCCGCGACGGCGGCTCCGCTCGCCATCGGCGGCAGCGCGGCGGCGGGGTGGGGGTGGCAGATGGGCCTCGCGCTGCCCGTGCTGGCCCTGGCGCTCCTCTGGGCGGTCTTTCGCGGGGCGCGTTTTCCGCCGGTCGCGGAGTCGGGACATACGAGGGCGGGGGACAGCCGCCTGCCGGCCGCGTTCTGGCTGCTCGCCGTCGTCCTCTTCCTCGTCTCGGCGGTCGAGTGGTGCATGGCCTACTGGGGCGCCGACTTCCTCGCCTCGGTGATCGGGCTCGAGCGGCCGCTGGCGGCGACGGCGATGACGCTCTTCTTCGCGGCGATGGCGGGGGGCCGCTTCGCCGGCTCGCGGCTGGCCCGCCACTACGCTGCCGTCACTCTCCTCCTCGTCGCCATCGCGATCGGGCTGGGCGGCTTCCTCCTCTTCTGGCTGGGGCCGGGCGCGGCGGTCAGCCTGACCGGGCTCTTTGTCGCCGGGCTCGGCATCGCCAACGTCTACCCCCTGACGGTCTCGGCGGCGCTCGGGGCCGCGCCGCACCTGGTCGATCGCGCCACGGCCCGGCTGGCGGTCGCCGCCAGCCTCGCGCTCCTGCTCGTCCCCTTCGCGGTCGGCGCGGTGGCGGATGCGGCGGGAATGCGCCTGGGGTTCGGGATCGTGGCGCCGCTGCTGGTGGCCGCGTTCGCCGGCGTCCTGGTCGCCGGGCGGTGGCTCACCAGGGGTGCGCGGTCGATGCTGGGCGAGGGGGTGGCGGACAGCTACGGGTGATCGGGCGTGGCCGGGATGCTGGCCGCGAACGGCGATGGTCGCCCCCAGAGCGGGGTGAGGTCCCAATCCGAGCCGTCCGGAAGGGCGCCGATGTTCCAGACGGCGTAGAGGAGCAGCAGCACCGCAAGGCCGAGCAGCGCCAGTTGCGCCGGCCGCCAGCCGATCTTGGTGCAGATGCCGCCGAAGAAGAGGACCACGGCCAGCAGCAGCGTCGTGAGGACGTAGGCGTCACTGATGCTGCCGGTTTGCTCCGCCTCGCCGTAGGCCCGGTGCACGTCCTCGTCGAACGCTGCCGCCGCCAGCAATTGCGGCACCTTGTATTCGGGCAGGCGGAAGGGATCCGTCGGCGCGTCGGGGTTCGCGAACGGATCGGTGGCCATCCAGGCGGCAAACGCGGCCTGCAACTGGGGGCTGAAGCGGTCCTGGTAGAAAGTGGCGAGCGCGGCGTTGCCGCCCTTGTCGGCGTTGAGCCAGTTGAGGAAGACGGCGATGTCGATCTGCATGACCTGATAGCCGATCGTGGTCGCGCGGGTGGCCTCGATCTGGCTGGCTTCGGCGGCGATGATCTGCCCCGACTTCTTCTCGCTCCAGAGCCCGGCCTGATAGCCGCCCCAGGCGGCGAGCAGGGAGGCGACGGCGAGGAGCAGGACGATAGCTGTATCGACTTTGCGGTCCCAGCGTTGCGCCGATGCGGCGGCGAGCGCTTCCGCGGGCAGCGTGGCCGCATCGTCCCCGAGGGGCGACGGTAGTGCGTCGCTTCGCATCTCCATGGTCCGCTCTCGGAGGCCGGGAGGCCGAAGTGCACGGCCTCCCGGCGACGATATCGCGTCACTCGTGTGCGAGCGAGGGCGGCTCTTACCCGGCCAGCACCTTCGCCTTTGCCGCGGCGAACTCTTCGTCGGTGAGCATCCCGACGTCCTTCAACTGAGCCAGCTCCTTCAGCCGCGCGATGGTGTCGTCGATCACGGCGTTCTCGATCGCGGCCTCCTGCTGCTGCATTTGAGCAGCCTGCTGCTGGACGGCCTGCTGCTGGGCATGCTGGGCCTTCGTGGCCGCGCGCGCGTTGACCCTGTTCGCCGTGGCCGTGGCTGTGCCGGAGATGACGGCCGTGCGCGCCATCGTGCTCAGGACTCCGGGTCCGCCTCGTCTGCGCATCATGGTGCTGTTCCTCCTGTTGCATCGCGCATGGCTTGAAGATCGTACGATCGCGCCGCGGTCGCGGCCATGCATCGACAGCGGCGCGCTTGCCCTGTCACCCGATCAACCCGCCCAGCCCCTGGCTGAGGAGCTTGACCGCAAAGAGCAGAAAGACGACGGTCATCATGGTGGCGTAGTTCGCCAGCAGCCAGGCACGCCAGCGTGTCAGCGTCGCGATGGCGCTCTCCCGCGCGACGGCGTACCAGATGACCGGCGTGGCCACGCCGACCGACGCGACCAGAACGTAGATGACGAGCGGGATCGCCTGCCCGGGGGCGGTGAGGCCCGCGCCGGCGATGGCCAGGGCCGCGGTGGCGTGGAAGGGAGCGTTCTTCGGATTGATGCTGGAGAGGAGCGCGCCGGCGCCGAGCGCGGCCAGCGGGCCGGCCGCCTCCAGGCGCACCATCCACCCGGGCGCCAGCACGACCTCGCCCGCGGCGGGGCGACCTCGCCACTTGCGGGTGGCCAGGACGAGGAGCGCCAGTCCCAGCAACAGGCGAATGAGCGCGGTGAACGGCCTCTGCCCGCGCCCGCTCTCGATCGCCAAATCGAGCGAGGCGACGTAGAGGAGGAGCCCGAGAACGGCGGCCATGCCGATCACCCAGCCGGTCACGAAGGCGCCCGCCGTCGTGACCCTCGGAGAGAAGAGCGTCACGATGACCGCGATGACCGCGATCGGGTTGACCAAGGCCACGGCGACCGCCGCTGGCACGGCCTCGGAGATGGCTGTTCCCATGTCGCCCGCGATCCCTTCCGCGTCAGCGCCCGCTTCATTCGGTGGCGGCGATGACCTCTTCGATGACCGGGTGCGGGATGCGCTCGTTGAGGAGCACCTCGCCCTTCGCGTCGCGGATGGCCTGGGCGAAGCGGGCGGCCCAGGTGTTCTCGAAGAGGACGAGGCCGGCCGAGGAGTCATTCTCCAGCGACGCGGCCATCTCGTAGGCGTCCTCTTCGTTCAGCAGATGCGTGATGTCGTCGAAGAGGGGGGCAAACTGCCCCTGCACGCCCGGCTCGAGGTCGGAGAACTCGTAGACGGTAACGTTGCCCTCCGCATCTTTCTGGATGAAGAGCATGTCGGCGATGTGCACGATGCCGCGCTCGACCAGCTCCGCCATGGCGGGCACGATCTCCCCGGTGAACTGATTGCCGGGAAAGCGCACCATCAGGATTTCGATCGGTCCGAGTGTCACGCAGGTCCTCCTTGTACGGGTGATGGGTGATGGGCCGTAACACTCAACACCCATCACCCCGCAAATGGCCACCAGAAGGGGACGACAAAGACGGCGACGACGAGGTAGAGCGCCATCACCGCCAGGCCGAGCTTCCAGTAGTCGCCGAATAGGTAGCCGCCGGGGCCCATCACCATCATGTTGGCGGGGGTCGCGACGGGGGTCAGCAGCGCCGCGGCGGCGGCGACGTTGACGCACATCAACACAGTTAGCGGCGAGATGCCCATGTCCGTGGCGATGGAGAGGGCGATCGGGATGACGATGAGGGCGGTGGCGGTATTGCTGATCAACTGGCCGAGGACAGCGGTGATGAGAAAGATGCCAAAGAGGAGCAGGTAGGGCCCGCCGGCGGCGGTGGCGCCGATGATGATGTCGGCGAGGAGCTTGGCCGCCCCGGTTTCAGTGATCGCGGTCGAGAGGGGGATCATGCCGGCGACCAGGATCAGCGTCGTCCAGGAGAGGGAGCGGTGCGCCTGCTCGACGCTGACGACGCCGAGGAGGAGCATGGCGATCGCTGCCAGGAGGCCGGCCGCCGCCGCCGGGACGAGGCCGGTGGTGAGCAGCGCGATCATGGCGGCGAGGACGGCCAGCGCCGGCAGCGCTTTCGGCCCCAGCGGCACCGTCTGCCGGCGGATCGCATCGGGGGCGTCGACGAGGAGGACGTTCGGGTCGCGGGTGTGCTCGTCGAGCGCGGCCCATGTCCCCTGCAGGAGGAGGGCGTCTCCCGCGCGCAGCGTCATCGTCTCCGGCTCGAGCTCTTCGCCATGGCGCAGCGCCGCGAGGAGGACGAGCTGGCCGCTGTCGGTCACCATGCCGGGGAAGACGGTCTCGCCGATGTAGGCCGAGCGGGGGGTGACGATCACCTCGGCGACGCCGTAATCGCGGCCGACGAGGCCGGCGCTGACCGCGCCCATCTGGCTCGGCTCGACCGTGAGTTGGTGGTCGGCCGCAAAACGCTCGATCGCATCGCGCGGTCCGCGCGCAACGAGGATGCTGCCCCGATCGAGGGGCGCATCGCCGACCGGCTGCCCTCGGCTCCCCAGGAGCGCGAGCAGGTGCAGGCCGGGGTAGGGCTGCAGATCGAGGGCCTCCACGCGCGTTCCCACGAGTGGCGATCCCGGCTCGACGCGCAGCCGCGCGAGTTCGCCGGGCAGCAGATAGTCGCGCAGGAGCGCTTCCGGCAACTGGCTGAGATCGCGGGGCAGCGTTTTGGCCTGCCGCTCCGGGAGGAGGCGCGCGCCGAAGAGGACGACGATGAGGATGGTGCCGATCACCAGCGGAATGCCGACGCGCGCGAACTCGAAGAAGCGGAAGCCGCCCTCGATGCCGGCGTCCATAGCCGCCTCGGAGACGAGGACGTTGATGGGGGTGCCGGTGAGGACGAGGAGCGAGCCGGCGTGGGCCGAGAAGGCGAGGGGCATCAGCAGGCGGGAGGGGGACATCCCCGAGCGGAGGGCGAGGACCACGACCATGGGGATGAGGGCGGCGGCCGAGCCGTTCGGGGTGATCAGCGCCGTGAGGAGGGCGCCGACGCCCATGGTGAGCACGACCAGGCGCGTCTGGCTCTCCCCGGCGTGGGTGGCCAACTGCTGCCCCATCCAGGTGGTGATGCCGGCGGCATCGAGCGCCTCGGCGACGACGAAGAGGGAGGCGATGAGGACGACGGTCGGCGAGCCGAAGCCGGAGAGGACCTCCTCCAGGGAGAGGATGCCGGTCGCCCAGAG
>JADYYO010000383.1 GCA_020853615.1 Thermomicrobiales bacterium | reverse complement strand
ACCCGCGAGGGGACGACCGGGACGATCTCGCATTGGATCATCCCCTCCCAGCTCAGGAGCCACTCCTGCAGCAGCCGCGCGTCGTCGCACTCCATCAACTGGAAGCAGCGCTCCAGGTTCGCCTCGATCCAGCTATCGACGTAGGTGAGGCCCTCGGGCATCGAGCGGCCCTCTTCGCGCAACCGGCGGTAGATGCTCGGCACGGTCCCCGGCGGGAAGCGCTCGATCACCATGAACAGCATCGCCATCTCCTGACGTTCGGCGGTAGACTCGCCGGCATGATGGCAGATTTCTCCGCCGGGCGTTGCCGATGATCGTCTTTCCCCTGACTGCCGCGCTGATCGCGCTCGTCTGCGCCGCGTTCGTCGGCTGGGATGCCTGGCGGCGACCGCGGCCAGAGCGGGTGGCGTGGACGGTTGCCTTCGCCGTCTTTGCCATCGCCGCTGGGGCCGAGGTAATCGGCTCGGCGGTCGGCTGGAACGCGATGCTGGCCCGGGTCTACTACCTGACCGGCGCCGTCCTCGTCGTCGGCATTCTGGCGCTCGGGGAGCTCTATCTCCTCTTTCCCGACCGGATGCCGGCGATCGTGCCCGGCCTCGCCCTCCTCGTCACGGCCATCTCGGCGACTGTCGTCTGGAGTGCGCCGATCGACCAGTCGCGATTGCAGGCGGAGGGGTGGGGCGCGATCGAGCGAGGCCCGGTCCTGATCGCGCTGGCGGCGGCGATCAACGCCGGGGGAACCTTAGTGCTGGCGGGAGGCGCCCTCTTCTCCGCCTGGAAGCTCCGCTCCGCCGGCGGCTCGCGGGACCGGGCCGTCGGCTGCATCCTCATCGCCCTCGGCACGGTCATCGTGGCGGCGGGCGGGACGCTCACCCGATTTGGCCACCGCGAGTACCTCTACCTGGCGATGGCAGCCGGCATCGCGGTCATCTTCCTCGGCGTCCTGATGACGCGCAGTTCGTGGGGCGCGAGACGGCGGCGGCGCGCTGAAGCCGCTTCGCGCTCGACGGCGACCGCGTCGCCCGCCGCGCGGCTGATTCCCCTCCCGGAACGGTCAGGGAACGGGCGGGTCGACGAGGGGATTGCCTACGTGGTCGGCAACCTCCTGCCGCTCGCGGCGGGGGAGATCGCGGAGGCGTGCCGACTGTGGAGCGCATCTCCGATTGCCGGCGATGCGCTGAGGCGGGACCAGGCGCGCGATGTCTGGGATCTGCGGCTTCTGCTGGACGGGGATGCGCGCGAGCAGTTCGATCGGCTGCCACTCTCCCTGCAGGCGCAGATCGCCGAACTCTACCGGGATGTCTGGTCGCGGTCGCCGCTCGACGTCGCGCATGCGCGGCACGCCTGAGGGCGGGCCGGGTTCGCTATACTCTGGGCGACGGCGAGACGGAGACGGGGTGGCATGAGCGAGTTCGACATCGGCGACGTGGTCCGCGTGCAGATGCCGCGCGGCCTGAACAAGCGGGGTGTGCCGGGGATCAGTGTCCTCTACACGACGTGGCCCGAGGCGCGGTTCGATGGCGCGATCGGGACGGTCGTCGGGATCGAGGCGCGCAGCCGCTACGGCATCCCGCTCTACCTGGTCGACTTCACGACGCACAAGAATCGGGTCGCGATTCCCTGGCAGCGACAGTGGTTCCGCGAGGCATGGATTGTCCACGGCGAGGAGCCGCAGCCGCAGCCGCTTGCGACAGAGGGGGCGCTGATGGCGGCGTCAGGCCAGGGGCAGACGACGATCGAAGGATCGACGTAGGCCGCGCTCCGCTCACAGCGAACAACCATGAAGGAGCCGGGCCATTCAGCCCGGCTCCTGTCGTCTCTTCCGGAATGTGCCGCGCCGCTACGACTTCGCGAGCGCCTGGTCGAGGTCGGCGATGATGTCGCTCAGCGTTTCGAGCCCGATCGAGAGCCGGACGTAGTCGGGCGTGACCCCGGTCGACGCCTGGGCGTCCTCGTCGAGCTGCGAGTGGGTGGTCGACGCTGGGTGGATGACCAGCGACTTCGCATCGCCGACGTTGGCGAGGTGCGAGAAGAGCTGGACGTTCTCGATGAAACGCCGGCCGGCCTCCAGCCCGCCCTTGATGCCGAAGCCGAGGATCGCGCCGTAGAGCCCCTGCCGGTGGTACTTCGTGGCGCGCTCGTAGGCCGGGTGGCCGGGCAGGCCGGGGTAGTTGACCCAGCTCACCTTCGGGTGCTCGGTCAGGAAGCGGGCGACCGCCATCGCGTTCTGGCTGTGGCGCTCCATCCGCAGCGGCAGCGTCTCGATCCCCTGCAGGATGAGGAAGGCATTGAAGGGGCTGAGCGCGGCGCCGGTGTCCCGCAGGCCCTGGACCCGGGCCTTGATGATGTAGGCGATGTTGGCGCCGAAGTTCTCCTTCGTAAAGACGTCGGAGTAGACGAGCCCATGGTAGCTCGGGTCGGGCTCGGTGAAGCCGGGGAACTTCCCGGACGCCTTCCAGTCGAACGACCCGCCATCGACGATGACGCCGCCGATCGACGTGCCATGACCGCCGAGGAACTTGGTCAGCGACTCGACGACGATATCGGCGCCATGGTCGAGCGGCCGCACCAGATAGGGGCTGGGGAAGGTGT
>JADYYO010000382.1 GCA_020853615.1 Thermomicrobiales bacterium | reverse complement strand
GACTGGCCGGTCATGGCGGTGCCGACCCGCCTCGAGGCGCTGCAGCGGGTCGCCCTGAACTTTACCGAGCGCTTCAACCTCATCGACGCCATCAGCGATTGGGTCTTCGGCGCGCCTGCGCCCCTGCCGCTGCGCGCGGCCGAGTTCGTCGTGGCGGCCACCGGCATTGCGGTCATGACCGCCGGCGCCATCCGCGCCGGCCTGTCCTCCCCGCGCATGCTGGCGCTCGCGGTCCTCGGCGGGCAGGTGGCCGTCACCATCCTCGGCATGCGCTCGGAGTTCGACCGATACCACCTGCCGATGGCCCTGCTCGGCGCCGTCTCGGCCACCGTTATGCTGGAGTGGAGCGCGGCAACCGTCCTTTCGGCGATTCGCATGCGACGCGCGGGGCTGCCATCGCCATCCATACCGCGACGAAGGTCCCTCGTCCTGCTGGCCGAAGATACGAGCGCCGCTGACAAGCAAGGAGAGTGAGCGTCATGTGGGTCGTGACCCGAAGCGACTGGCCCGTGTTGGTCAACCTTTCGCGCTCCGCGCAGATCGGCTACCAGCAGATCGCGAAGTTCGATCCACGCACCCGCGTCGTCGCTTCCGCCTGGGAGCAGGAGTACGTGCTGGCCGAGGGGGCGAACGGCGAGGAGGCGAGGGCGTTAATGTCGCTGATCGCCAACGCCCTCGCCTCCGGCGAAAGTCTGCTCGACCTGCGGGGCATCGATCCCGCCCGGCTCGCTCGCGGAGAGGATTGAGCCCGGGCATTCGTGTGGCAGGCCGGGCGGCGACGCATGACAGCCGTCGCCAAATGACGCGAACGAATGCGGCAAATGCTGCGCCCGCGCGAAACCAGAGGCCGGATTGCATCGTTCAAGGTGAGTGAACGCACGGGTCGCCCCCGGAGCTCGTTCGAGCCGGAGCCGCCGTGCGACATGATCCTCTGGGGAGGGTATTGATGCATCGATTCCTGGTGGCCGCCATCAGTCTCGGCATAAGCATCTCGGGGCTGAGCGGCGTTGTCGTAGCGCAGGAGAACACGATCCAGACGAACGCCGACGGCTCGTACGTCACCTCGACCTCGGGCGTCAACCCGACCGCGAATGGCGAGGGCGGCACGATCATCTACGGCGACATCACCCTCGGCCCGGGCCAGCACCTCATCGGCTCGCCGGCCGTCCAGCGCGAGCCGGCTCCTGTCGAGGACATCGCGGCCGAGCCAGCGCCAGTGGAGAGCGCGGCCCCGGCGGAGAACGCGCCGGCTGCATCCCAGTCGGCGGCGATCGATAGCGCCGACCTCGACGGCGACAACTATCCGGACGCGGACGAGCCAGCGCTGGGGCTCGATCCCTCGAATGCCGACACCGACGGGGACGGCGTCGCCGACGGCGACGAGCTGAACATCTACGGCACCGACCCCACGAGCCGGGATACCGACGGCGACGGCATCGCGGACGGCGAGGAGCTCTTCGCCACCCAGACCGACCCGCTCGCCTGGGACGATACGAGCGCCGATGCTGCCGATGCCGGCTCCGAGCAACCAGCGGCCGACGCGCCGCAGGAGTTTACGGAGCCGAGCAGTGATGCCGACGAGAACTTCCAGCCGCTCGCGCAGGAGACGAGCGAGGACATGACCGCGACCGACGGCAACGCCACCACGCGGGGCCCCGGCAGCGCCTCGGCCGCCCCCGGGTCGGTGGTCCGCTCCAGCGGCAACGGCATGGCGCTCCTCGGGCCGGACGGGACCTACCGCGTCACCGAGAATGCCCCTGCCGATGTGACCATCTCCGGGGATACGGACGTCCTCTCGCCGCCGGCGGCCGCGCCGGCCGTACCCACAAGTGCGCCTGCCGAAGGAAACAGTGTACCGACATGCAGCAGCTACGGCAGTTGGTACGACGCACAGATCACTTACGAAAATGCCGGGCTGACCGCCGCCGATCCGGCGCTGGTGCAGTCGCTCGATCCAGATTACGACGGGATTGCCTGCGAAGAGGGGATGTCCTGAGTGGAGCCCGCGGGCTTCCGCAACCCCGTTGAAGAGGAGGTGGCCGCGTCGTAATATGACCTTTGCCCCCCGCGAAGACTTGGCAGGCGTTCGAAATAGTGTATGATGCTGAGGATCGCGTGGGGGAGGCTTCGATCACTCATGCAGTGACGAGGCTCGGGTGCGGGATCGGGGAGGCGCTCCGTCGGGATGGGGCGCGGGATTGAGGAAAGGAGCCGGTTTCCATGCGTGCTACGCAGTATGTTCGCCGTGGCCTGATCGCGTTCGCGGCTGTCGCGACCCTGTCGGCCGGTTTCGCCGGCATCGCCAAGGCCGACGCGGCCATCGAGCCCAACGGCAGCGCCGTCGTCTGGAGCCCGATTCCGGGGTACAGCTACGACGTCATTCACGCTCCGGGCGGCGACCTCGCCGGTATTCTGGCGATCGGCGGCCCGGCCGCGACCAACCCGGTGGCGGTCCGGTTCATGCCGGACATCAACGGCGCGGCGGTCATGAACATCACCTCGCCGGACGTGGTCGCCGAGCGGCAGTAATTGCCTGGGCGGAAACCCGTCGCTCAAACGAGCCCCGCGCCGATCTTGGCGCGGGGCTCGTTCATTGCCTCGTTTCTTCCGGAGGATTGCCTCTCATGGCGACATCCGACTTCGCGTCGCGCCCCTCGGCCACTCCAACCGTGCAGGTCGAGAACGAGCGCTTCATCGTCACCGAGTGGCGATTCGCCCCTGGCGCGCAGACGGGCTGGCACCGCCACGCCCACGACTATGTCGTCGTCCCCATGACGACCGGGACGCTTCTGCTCGAAACGGTCGACGGTGAGGCGACCGCCAACCTGGTCGCGGGGTCCGCGTATGCGCGGCATGCCGGCGTCGAGCACAACGTCATCTACCCCGGCGACGATGAGTTCGTCTTTGTCGAGATCGAGGCGAAGGGCTGAGTTCAGCCAGTCGGCCGCGCGGCCGCGCCCTGCTCGCCGAAGGCCAACTCCAGCACATCGGGCTGGTCGGTCAGCAGGAGCATCATCCTCCCCTCCTCCCAAGCGTCGAACTGCTCGCGCGTGAGGCGATCGCGGACGCGCGCGTCGAGCCGGAGCAGGCCGCCCACGAATTCGCGGGCCGAGACATCGACCACCTGCGGCAGCGAGGCGACAAACCGCTGCAGCGAGAGCGCGCGTTCGGCGGTTGGGACGCCGTGGACGACGACCGCGACCCGCTGCTCACCCATCGCCTCCGCCGGCGCCGCACCGTTGCCATTCGCCGCGAGGGCGTCGGCGACCCGGCGCGATAGCGCGTCGACCGCCGCGCCCAGGCCGCGCAGCTCCCCCGCCACGAATGCCAGCTCGGCTCGGTTCGCCACCGCCTGCCGCTCGGCATCCTGCCTGATCCGCGCCGCGGCGGCCGAAGCCGCTTCGCGCTCCTCCGCCGCCTTCCGGAACAGCTCTCTGGCCTGCGCGACATTCTCCTGAATGAGCTGGTCGAACCCCTCGTAGAACGCCAGCCGCTCCTGCAACTGGCGAACCTGGCGTTCGAGCTCATCGCGCGCGGCCGCCTCGCGGCCGATCGATTCAGGACTCTCCACGACAACATCTCCCGTAGCGGGGCAACGGCAATCTGACGTTCGCTCTCAGCCGGGAGTCTAGCAAAGCGCCGGGCCGTCCTCGGCGCCCCCTTCGCTCACATCACGGCCTCGCCGGGCGCGCTCGGCTATGCTAAAGGCGTCCACGCCCACGAGACGTGCGTGGTCGATTGGAGGCAAACACCATGCTCGACGCCCTGCTTCACGGCCGCAAGAAGAAGACGCAGATGATCGACCGCTCCGAGGCCCTGCCCGGGCGCGCGGCGCCGGGATTCGCCATTCCGGAGCGGCACGAGGTGCTCGGCACCCCCTTGCGCGGCCCCTTCCCGGCCCATCTCGAAACCGCCTACTTTGGCCTCGGCTGCTTCTGGGGCGCGGAGAAGATCTTCTGGCAACTCCCCGGGGTCTACAGCACGGCTGCCGGCTATCAGGGCGGCTACACGCCGCATCCGACCTACGAGGAGGTCTGCTCGAGCGGGACGGGGCACGCCGAGGTCGTCCAGGTCGTCTACGATCCCGCGCAGATCGGCTACGACGATCTCCTCCGCGTCTTCTGGGAGTCGCACGACCCTACGCAGGGGATGCGCCAGGGGAACGACCTCGGCACGCAATACCGCTCCGTCATCTACACGACGAGCGACGCGCAGCGCGAGGCGGCCGAGAAAAGCCGCGAGGTCTACAACGACGAACTGCGTCGCGCCGGGTTCGGCGAGGTGACGACCGAGATCACGCCCGCCGGCCCCTTCTACTACGCCGAGGACTACCACCAGCAGTACCTGCACAAGGT
>JADYYO010000381.1 GCA_020853615.1 Thermomicrobiales bacterium | reverse complement strand
CATGGGGCGAGGCGCCCCATCTGGAATGGACGAGAGTGTGTCGACGCGAACCCTGAAACGACATGAAGCCAAGCGCATCGATGCCCTGATCGCGCTGCCGCTGGCGCGGTTCCGCACGGCAATCGCGCGGCTCGACGCCGAGGATCTGGCCGCGCTGGAGGCGCGCATCGTGCTGCAGATGGTCAAGCAACGCTGGGCGCTGGGCGGCCACGGCATCGAGCGGCACCGCGCGCCGAACGAGTTGGCGCTCCTCGGCCGGCGGATGGACGAGACGCGCCAGGAGATCGCGGCCCGGGCGCAGGCGGCAACGCAGCTTCATCTGGTCGAGCTCGAGCCGGCGTTGCCCGTGCCCGACGAGGCGGAGATTGCCGACCGGGCGGCGTAGCTGCGTGTCCGCCGACCGGCCGCGAATTTGAAGATCTCGAGAGAGGCCTCGCTGGATCATTCCGGCGGGGCCTCGCCTTTTTCCCGGCCCCATGCGGAAGTGGCGCCATCCTGAGCGAAGCGAAGGATCTCGACGCCCTCGGAAGTACGTTCCCCGTGCGCTGAGATGCTTCCTTCGTCAGCATGACACGGTGTGGCGGCCGAGCGTCATCAGGAATCGCAACCTCTACCCCTCCATTTGGCAAGGAAAGCCGCTCGGAATCGGCGCGATACTCCTTCGCGGTAGCATGTCCGCCAGACTTGGCGCGGCATTGGGTCGCGAGCGGCGAAACGCATCGGGCTGGACGCAGAAAGACTCCTCCTCCACGCGGGTGTGGAGCGGAGCGAAGGGGCGGCTGGTGGATCGACTGCGCGACAAAGTCAGCGTGATTACCGGAGCGGCGTTCGGCATCGGGCGGGCCACCGCGCTCCGCTTCGCCGAGGAGGGGGCGCAGCTTGTCGTCACCGATATTCAGGAGGAGCCGCTGCGGGCGCTGGTCGAGGAGTTGCGCGCCGGCGGCGCCGAGGTCGAGGCGGTGGTCGGTGATGTCTCGCGGGAGGAGGACGCCCGGCGCATGATCGCGGCGGCGATCGACCGCTTTGGCCGGCTCGACGTGCTGGTGGCGAACGCCGGCATCATCCCCCTCGGTGACATTCTCGAATCGCCGGTCGAGGAGTGGGACCGGGTGATGGCCGTCGATGGGCGAGGGATGTGGCTGACCTGCAAGTTTGCGGTCGAGGCGATGCTGGCGAGCGGCGGAGGGGCGATCGTCTGCCTCTCCTCGATCTCGGGCGTCGCGGGGCAGAAGCGGCAGGCGACCTATGGCCCGGCGAAGTTCGTCGCCTCGGGGATCACCAGGCACCTCGCTGTCGAATGGGCCGACCGGGGCATTCGGGTCAACGCCGTCGCCCCGGGCACGATCCGCACCGAGCGCGTGCGGCAACTGCCGGACGAGCCGGGAGGCGCGGAGTATCTGGAAGCGATCGAGAAGATGCACCCGATGGCGCGCATCGGCGAGCCGAGCGAGGTGGTGGCGGCGATCCTCTTCCTCGCCTCCGACGACGCCTCGTTCATCACGGGGGTGGTGTTGCCGGTCGATGGGGGATACCTGGCGCAGTAGGTCCGGACAGCCCCTGATGGCGGTTGCGCGAACGATGCGGCCCCATGCCGAAAGGGGCCGCCGCGCCCGGGCTGCCTGAGGCTAATGCGCTCAGGCTACCAGAGGGGGGAAGGCCCCTGATAGTGGTTGCTGAATTGATGCGGGCGTCTGGAGGCGACGCGTCGTCCGGGCCGCCGGAGGCTGAAAGCCTCCGGCTACACCCAACGGAAGGACCCTGAAGGGCCCTGAGACGTGATGGCCGCGCTATTTCAGCAACCACCATCAGGCCCTGAGTGCGGGAGCCGGATCGGTTAGGAATTCGCCAGAAGGGCCTTGGAAGGCGATGTCCGGATCATTTGCGCAACCGCCATCAGGGATCAGGGGCCTGGCAAGCGGTCTACCGCGCCGTTTCGAAATCGTGTCATCCTGAGCTGGCGAAGGATCTCGGCTTTCGGCAACCGCGTTTCGCCTGAGCCGAGATGCTTCGTGCCTCAGCATGATACGTCTTCCGCACGCCGCTCTAATCCATCAAATAGCTCGCCATTATGAGGCGATCACCTGACGCCCCGTCAGCTTCAGCCCGGTTCACCGGGCTTTCGTTCGGTCGCCAGAGGCTGAAAGCCTCTGGCGACCCGGACAACGCGCACGAGAGAGTAGCGGCGATTGCCGCTACTTCTGCACCGCCTCGCTGCGGCGCATGGCGGCCACGCGCTGGTCGAGCCAGCGCGAGACGCGCGCCCGCTCCGGGATGAGTCCCTTCGGGTTGAACAGCAGGACGGCGACGATGATCAGCCCGACCAGCATGTCGCGCAGATGGGGAATCCGCCCTTCGATGAAGGCGGGCAGGGCGTAGCCCTGGAGCTGCAGGGTCGTCGACCAGAGGCCCCAGATGACATAGACGCCGACGATGGCGCCGATGTTGTTCCCGCTGCCGCCGGCGATCAGCATCGCCCAGAAGATGAAGGTGCCGAAGAAGTG
>JADYYO010000380.1 GCA_020853615.1 Thermomicrobiales bacterium | reverse complement strand
CGTCGCGGAACTGGATGAAGGTCGGGTGCTCCCGCTCGACCTCGAGGCCGAGAACATCGACATAAAAGGGCTTCGCCGCCTCCACATCATCGACGTATTCGAGGATGAACCCGAACGTCGGCCGGCTACTCATGTCTGCCTCCTTCTCTGGGGCGAGGCGCCACATTCGCCTCTGGATTCAGCGTAGATGAGGGAGGCGACAACCCCATGTCGGGAATTGCGCAGCGCATCCCACGCTACATCAGCGACGGCTCGGTCATGTCGATGGGGATGTCGCGCAGCAGCGCATCGAGCGGGCGAGGCGGGATCCGCTCGCCGGTCAGCCGGGCCGCGACGATCCGGCCGAGATGGAACGCGCGCGGCGCCTGCCGCAGGCGGCACCAGGCCGAGAGGTACCAGCCGCTTCGCGTGGCGAAGAGCCCCGCCGGCTCGACGACGCGCGTCGTCTCTCGCCCCTCCGCGTCGCGGTAGGTGATCTCGAGGGCGATCGCGGCGAGGATCGCCTCCTGGATGACGCTGGAGAGGGGGGCCATGGCGTCGCCCGGTGCGTGGGCGAGGCGGATGCGGCTGATGAGGGTCGCCGCCGTCTCCTTCGGCGCCTCCGCCATGACCGCGGCGAGCTTCATCAGCGCCGAGCGCCCGGCGGCGGCGAAAGGCGTGCGGCCGGCGGCGGCCAGCGCCGTGGCGAGCGCGGTTGCCTCGGCCGGGGTGAGGTTCAACGGCGGCAGGGTCGTCTCGACGTGGATGCCGTAGCCCCCGCCCGGGCCGGGCCGCGCCCAGATCGGCGCCCCGGCCTCCTGCAGCGCCAGCAGGTCGCGCTCGATGGTGCGCGTGGTCACCTCGAAGCGCTCGGCCAGCTCGGCGGCGCGCATCGTCCGCGGCGCGCGGGCGCGCAACTCCTCGACGATTGCATAAAGGCGGTCCGTGCGGTTCATGGGGGAAGAAGCGGCCTCCTGAGCGGTTGAGACGGGAGCACTGGGTGCATCGACATTCGCGATGTTCGAGGCTCGCCCTCACCCCTGGCCCCTCTCCCACCGCAGTGGGCCGGGTACCCTCTGGGTGGCGGTTGGGGGTGAGGGCCGTCGTGGCCATCACGCGGCTGGCGTGGCCGCGCCCGTCCCGACCGTGAAGACCTGAATCATGCCCAGCACGGCGTGCGGGGCGCCGGTCGCCTCATCGGGGATGAAGCAGAGCGCGATGTAGGTTCCCGGTGGCAGATCGAGCGCCAGCCACATCGTCTGCCCTGCGCTCAGCAGCGCCGCGCCCGGCTGGACGAAGTCGAAATCGGATGCCGTGTAGGGAACGCTCGGCGGGGGCGTCCCCTGCGCCGGAAGCTGCAGCAGCGCCCGGAACTCGTCCATCGTGATGCCGGCAGGCCCCTTGAAGAGGAGCATCACGTGCGGCTGCTTGCCGCTGTTGGTGAGCTTCCAGATGTGCGGGCCGGCGGGAATCGGCCGATCGAGGCCGAGGAAGGCGTACTCCTGGAGCGTCACGTCGACATCGGCGGCCGGCGGGTTCGCTGCCGCGGTCGGGGACGCGGCGGCCTCACCCGTCACCGCGAGGGGCCGTGGCGACTGCGCCGACCCGGGCGTGTCGTTGATCAGCAGCCAGCTCCCCGGCGGCAGGTCGACGACCGCCTGCAGCGTCTGCCCCGGCGGCACGATGACCCCGCCCGCCCAGGTCGCCTGGTAGATCCAGCCGGGCGCGGCAGCCTCGGTCGCCGCCGGCGAGGCCATGTGCGGCCCGAAGAGCGCGGCCACATCGTCGCTCGTGACGCCGGCGGGCGGCATTACGAGCGCCACGTCCGCCGTGCCCCGCGTGTTGGAGGAGGCGTTGGTCACCGTCAACAGGACGAGGCCGGCCGGGACCTGATCGGGCGCCTCGAAGCCGCCATCGGTAATCGTGATTCGCAGCTCGGGATAGCCGAGCGCGGCGCGGACGCCAGCCGCGGGCGTCGCCTCCTGCGCCAGGGCGGCCGGCCCGGCGACGAGCGAGACAACGACGGCGAGGAGCGCAATGAGCGTGGTGAAGCGCGGCATGGCCTTTCTCCGGTGAACCGACTGGCCGCCCGCGGTCGCGGCCGGCAGGCGGAGTCTACGCCCATCCCATGCATCTCGCATCTGCCGATCGACGACGCAAGGCAGGGCGATGTCGATTCCGCGCGATGCCGAACGACAAGATGGTGGAACGGAGCCAGAACACCGTTGACCAATGGAAAGGGGAGGCGATGAGCCAGAAGACGATTGCCGAGAAGTTGCGCATCACGCCGGATTCGACCGTCTGGGCCGCGCCCGCCGCGCGCCTCGAGCTGATCGGGCCGCTGCCGGATGGCGCGCGGGTCGTCGACGCGCCGGACGACGCGGCGACCGCGCTCATCTTCGCCGATGACCGCGGCTCGCTGCAGGCGATGCTCGCCACTCATGGGGAGCGCCTGGCCGAGCCGGGCTCGCTCTGGGTCGCCTACCGGAAGGCGAACCGGGCCGACATCAACCGCGACAGCCTCTGGCCGATCCTCGCCGGCTACGGCATGCGCCCGATCGGCCAGGTGGCCGTCGACGATGTCTGGTCGGCGATGCGCTTTCGGCCCCTGAAGCCGGGCGAAGCCCCCTTCACCGGCGGAAAGTAGCGAAGGGGAAAACCATGAAGCGACGAACGTTCGTGACCGGCATCGCGGCGGCAGGAGTGGTTGTGACGGCACCCGCGCTGGCCCTTGCGCAGGACAACTCTGGAGCGGCAACGCCCGCGATGGAGGAGGAGACGATGGCGCCCGGCGTCCCGGAAACCGGTTATGCGCCGGTCAATGGCCTGCAGATGTATTACGAGATCCACGGCGAGGGTGATCCGCTGCTCCTCATCCATGGCGCTTACGGGACGGCCGGGATGTGGGGGCCGATCCTGGAGACGCTGGGCCAGACGCGACGGGTGATCGCCGTCGAGATGCAGGGGCACGGCCACACTGCCGACATCGACCGGCCCTTCAGCTACGAGCATCTGGCCGACGACATAGCCGCCCTGCTGGAATACCTCGAGATCCCCCGGGCCGACGTCGTCGGCTACAGCATGGGCGGCAACACGGGCCTGCAGCTCGCCAGCCGGCACCCCGACGCGGTGCGCAAGCTGGTCGCCATCTCCGCCAACTACCGCGCCGATGCCTACTACCCGGAAGTCCTCGCCGGGATTCAGGAGATGACGCCGGAGGCGTTCGCCGGGTCGCCGATGGAGGAGGCGTATCTGCAGACCGCGCCGCGCCCGGAAGACTGGCCGCGCCTGATCGAGAAGCTGAAGGCGCTCGATGGCGAGGCGTTCGCTTGGCCGGATGAGACGATCACAGCGATCACCGCGCCGACGCTGGTGGTGATCGGCGATTCCGACGTCGTCCGGCCGGAGCACGCGGTCGCCCTCTTCCGCCTGCTCGGCGGCGGCGTCCCCGGCGACCTGACGGGCCTGCCGCCATCGCGGCTCGCCATCCTCCCCGGCATCACCCACGTCTCGATGGTCTTCGAGCGGACCGAGCTGCTGCTGGCGATGATCGAGGCGTTCCTCGCGGCGCCGGACGCATGATATCCGGCGAATCCAAAAAAGCAGAACGGATGAGCGTTGACTGGGATGTCGATTTCTGGTAGCGCCGTTCGACTACAGTACGAGCAGCCCCGATGCTCACCCGCAAGTCGTATCAGGTCGACAGGAAGGAGAAACGGTTGAGCGGGGTACGCGTTCTCGTCGGCACGCGCAAAGGCGCATTCATCCTCACCTCGGACGAGCGACGACAGGAGTGGGACATCTGCGGTCCGCACTTTGCGGGCTGGGAGATGTATCACCTCAACGGCTCGCCCGCCGATCCGAACCGGCTCTATGCCTCGCAGTCGAATGGCTGGTTCGGGCAGACGATGCAGCGGTCGGACGACGGCGGCAAGAGCTGGCGGACGGTCAGCAACGACTTCACCTACGATGGCGTCCCCGGCACACACCAGTGGTACGACGGCACGCAGCACCCGTGGGAGTTCGCGCGCGTCTGGCACCTCGAGCCGTCGCCGACCGACCCGGACACCGTCTACGCCGGGGTGGAAGACGCGGCGCTCTTCCGCTCGACCGACGGCGGCGAGAGCTGGCAGGAGCTGTCGGCGCTGCGTGAGGCGAAGGGGCACCTCTGGCAGCCGGGCGCCGGCGGCATGTGCCTGCACACCATCGTCCTCGACCCGCGCGATCCGAATCGCATCTTCATCGCCATCTCGGCCGCCGGAGTCTTCCGCACCGAGGATGGCGGCGTGACGTGGCAGCCGGTGAACAAGGGCTTGCAGTCGGACTACGAGCTGCCCGACCCGGATGCCGACGTTGGCCACTGCGTCCACTGCATCGCCATGCACCCCACGCGGCCCGATGTCCTCTTCATGCAGAAGCACTGGGACGTGATGCGCAGCGTCGATGGCGGCGACTCGTGGCACGAGGTGAGCGGCAATCTGCCGAGCGACTTCGGCTTCCCGATCGAGGTCCACGCGCACGAGCCGGAGACGATCTACGTCGTGCCGATCAAGAGTGACTCGGAGCATTTTCCGCCCGATGGCAAGCTGCGCGTCTACCGGAGCCGGAGCGGCGGCCACGAGTGGGAGCCGCTGACGAAGGGGCTGCCGCAGAGCGACTGCTACGTCAACGTCCTGCGCGATGCGATGGCGGTCGATTCGCTCGAGTCGTGCGGCGTCTACTTCGGCACCACCGGCGGTCAGGTCTATGCCTCGGCCGATTCGGGCGACACCTGGACGCCGATCGTGCGCGACCTCCCCTCCGTCCTTTCGATCGAGGTGCAGACGCTGCCATGATCCGCGTCAAATTGCCACAACACCTGCGCACTCTGGCGCGGGCCGACCGCGAGGTGACGCTGCCGGTCGACGGCCCCGTGACGCAGCGCGCCGTGCTCGACGCGCTGGAGGCAGCCTATCCGATGCTGCGCGGCACCCTGCGCGACCGCGCCTCCGGCCAGCGCCGCCCGCTCGTCCGCTTCTTCGCCTGCCAGCAGGACCTCTCGCACGAGCCGCCAGACGCGCCCCTGCCCGAGGCGGTCGCGACCGGCGCCGAGCCGTTCCTGATCGTGGGGGCGATGGCGGGCGGGTAGGGCCGCGACACGGCGGCGGTGTCATTCTGAGCGGAGAGAAGGATCTCGGCTCCCGGCAACCACGTTGCTTCTGAGCGGAGATGCTTCACTTCGTTCAGCATGACACGAGAAAGGAGAAAACAACGACGATGAAATACATGCTCCTCATCTATCAGGACGAGCAGGCGCTGGACGACGCGGCGCGCCAGGCCTGCTACGGGGAGTCGACCGATCTCGCGCATCAACTCAGTGGCGCGGGACAGTTCCTCGCCG
>JADYYO010000379.1 GCA_020853615.1 Thermomicrobiales bacterium | reverse complement strand
GCCGGCTCGGCGAGGCCGTCGCGGCGGTCAAGCAGCGCCTCGACGATGGCTGGAGCGTCTCGATCGCCACCGACCAGGTCGACCGGTTGACGGAGCTCTTCGAGGAGCAGGACATCTTCCCGCGCCGCGACCGCCGCCGCGATCTTCATGCCGAAGCGCCGCCGCTGCCGCCGGGGACGCTGGAGATTCGCGCCTCCGACCTGACTGGGGGGTGGAGCGACCCGGCGATCCAGCTCCTCCTCCTCGCCGACCTCGAGATCTTCGGCATCAGCAAGCAGACGCGCCGCGCCCATCGGCGGCGCGCGGCCGAGTCCGCCCCGCTCGCCGCGACGCTCTCACCCGGCGACTACGTCGTCCACGTCGACTACGGCGTCGGCATCTTCCGGGGACTCGTCCGGCTCGAGGCGGGGGGCGTCGAGCGCGAATACCTCCAGGTCGACTATGCCAAAGGGGACCGCCTCTACGTGCCGGTCGACCAGACCGACCGCGTCTCCCGCTACTCCGGTGGTGGCCTCGAACCGTCGCTGACCCGCCTCGGCACGGGAGAGTGGCAGCAGGCGCGCCGGCGGGTGCGCCGCGCGGTGCGGGAGATGGCCTTCGAGCTGATCCAGCTCTACGCGACGCGAGAGGCCTCCCGCTCTGAGCCGTATCCCCCCGACACGATCTGGGATCACGAGCTGGCCGGCGCGTTTCCATATCAGGAGACGCCCGACCAACAAGTCGCCATCGACTCGGTTCGCGCCGATCTCGAGACCGCCGAGCCGATGGACCGCCTGATCGTCGGCGACGTCGGCTTCGGCAAGACCGAGGTCGCGCTGCGCGCGGCCTTCAAGGCGGTCAACGCGGGGCGGCAGGTCGCCGTGCTCGTGCCGACCACGGTGCTCGCCCTGCAGCACTTCACCACCTTCAGCGAGCGCCTCGCTGCCTTCCCGATCCGCGTTGAGATGCTCTCCCGGCTGCGCAACAAGGCCGAGCAGCGAAACATCATCGCGGGGCTGGCCGACGGCAGCGTCGACATCGTCATCGGCACCCACCGGTTGGTGCAGAACGATGTCCGCTTCAAGAACCTCGGCCTGGTCGTGATCGACGAGGAGCAGCGCTTTGGCGTCCGCCAGAAGGAGTTCCTGAAGCGGCTGCGCAGCGAGGTCGACGTGCTGACCATGAGCGCCACGCCGATCCCACGCACGCTCCACATGGCGCTGGCTGGCATCCGCGACATCAGCATGATCGACACCGCGCCGCAGGCCCGGCTGCCGATCCGCACCTTCGTCACCCCCGCGCAGGATCAGCTCGTGCGCGAGGTCATCTTGCGCGAGATCGACCGCGGCGGGCAGGTCTACTTCGTCCACAACCGCGTCCACGACATCGACCGGCTGGCGCATCGGCTCCGCGAGCTGGTGCCCGAGGCGCGCTTCGGTGTTGGCCACGGCCAGATGGACGAAGACGTCCTCGAGGAGATCATCCTCGGCTTCGTCCGCAGAGATTTCGATGTCCTCGTTTCGACCACGATCATCGAATCGGGAATCGACATCCCGAACGTGAACACCATCATCATCGACAACGCCGACACCCTCGGCCTCACGCAGCTCTACCAGCTTCGGGGTCGGGTCGGGCGCTCGACGAACCGCGCCTACGCCTATCTCCTCTACAACCCGCAGAAGGCGCTCTCGGCCGAGGCGCAGGAGCGGCTGGTCGCCATTCAGGAGGCGACCGAGCTTGGTGCCGGCCTTCGCCTCGCCATGCGGGACATGGAGATTCGCGGCGCGGGGAACATCCTCGGCGCCGAGCAGAGCGGCCATATCGCGGCGGTCGGCTACGAGCTCTATATCCGGCTCCTCGCGCAGGCGGTCGAGGAGATCCGCTCTGGCCAGCCGCGCGAGGAGCCGGGGCCGATCTCGCTCGACCTCCCCCTCACCGCGCTCATTCCGGCCGATTACATCGCCGACACCGAGCTGCGCCTGGCCATGTACCGGCGCGTCGCCGCTGTCCAGACGGAAGAGGAGCTTCACGAGGCCCGGCTCGAGCTGATCGACCGCTTCGGACCGATCCCGGAAGAAGTCGAGCACCTCCTCGCCCTCATCGCCCTGCGCATCCGCGTGCAGTCGCTCGGCATCGAGTCGATGGTCGAGCGGGAGCGCGAGATCGTGATCCGGCCAGTGAACACCGCCGGTCTCGAGCGGCAGTTGATAGCGAAACTCGGTCGCGCCGTGAAGCTGACCGCGCACTCCATTCGCATTCGGCTGCAGGACCTGGAGATGCCATGGCAGGAGGCGGTCGACACCGTTCTCGCCGCGATCGAATCGACGCGGGCGATATCCGCGCCCGCCGCGAAGCGCCCCGCGCTCCCGGTCGGATAATCGCCCCGGACAACATCAACGACGGCCGCCTGTGTAAGGCGGCCGTCGTTGATGTGCACTGCGCTTGGCGCGCTACGCCTCGTTCGGCTGCCAGCGCACGAAGCCGCGCCGCGCCAACTCTTCCATAATGCGGCGCGCGTTCTCTTCCGGCGTGTTGTTGACGGTGTCGAGGGTGATCTCCGGGTTGATCGGCGGCTCGTAGGGATCGCTGATCCCGGTGAACTCCTTGATCTCCCCGCGCCGCGCCTTGGCATACATCCCCTTCACGTCGCGCTGCTCGCAGACGGAGAGGGGGGTATCGACGAAGACCTCGATGAACTCGTCCTCGCCCATCATCGCCCGCACCGCCTCGCGCGTCTCGCGATAGGGCGAGACGGCCGCGCACAT
>JADYYO010000378.1 GCA_020853615.1 Thermomicrobiales bacterium | reverse complement strand
GGGCCGACCTCGACGAACCGGCTGAAATCCTTCCAGACATACGGCGTGGCGACCGTCACGGGCGCGCTCATCAGATTCCTTTCATGCCGTGAAATTCGGCGTCATTGCGTCTTGCGCGGATCGAGAGCGTCGCGCAGGCCGTCGCCGATGTAATTGATCGAGAGGACTGTCAGGAAGATCATCGTGCCGGGGAAGAGCGCCTCGTGCGGCGCGATCTCGAACCGGTCCTTCGCATCGTAGAGCATGCTGCCCCAGGTCGGCACGTCGGAGGGGAAGCCGAGGCCGAGGAACGAGAGAACCGACTCCGTAATGATCGCCGCGCCGACGCCGAGGGTCGCGGCGACGATGATTGGGCTCATCACGTTCGGCAGGATGTGGCGAAACATCTGCGAGAAACGGGAGGCGCCGATCGCCTCGGCCGCCTCGATGAACTCCTTCTCCTTTGTCTCGAGGAAGCTGGCGCGCACGAGGCGCGCCGTCGGCATCCAGCTCAGGAGGCCGATGACGACGACGATCAGGAGGAAGATGCCGACCACGCCGCTCCCCATCGACCTCTGAAAGAAGTCGTAGAACGCCTGGCGGTAGAGGAAGCTGATGACCAGCAGGAGGGGCACCTGCGGCAGCGAGATGAAGAGGTCGGTCAGCCGCATCAGGAGCGTGTCGGACTTGCCGCCGATGAAGCCGGCGGTGGCCCCGATCGCGGTGCCGACGACGATGGCGACCAGAGCCGCGACGATGCCGACCGCCAGGGAGATGCGCCCGCCCCAGAGGATGCGCGCCAGGATGTCGCGGCCCAGCGAATCGGTGCCGAAGGGGTGCGCCAGGGAGATGCCGCTGCCGCTCGCCGAAAAGTCGATATCGTCGATCTGCTGCGGGTAGAGCGGGGAGCCGACGAAGGTCGCGATCAGCATGAAGAAGAAGAGGATCGTCCCCGCCATCGCCAGCTTGTGCCGGCGGAACTGTCGCCAGGCGTTGCCCCAGAGGGAGCGCTGCGGCTTGACCCGGAGGTCCGCGACCTCGTGGGGCGGAGCCGCCGACTCTGCCGTCCCGGGAACCTCTGGTACGACGAGTTGCACTGCCGGCGCGCTCTTCGGCGGTGCGCCGAGCTCGAGATCCGTCATGATCGGTCTCCCCGCTCAGCCGAGCGGCGAACATCCCCGTGTGGACCCGCAACGACCCGAGGCGGAGCGATCGGGGACCAGCGGCGGCGTTCACCCGGGTGCATCATGTCACTGCTCCGCCAGTGGCGCGCTACGAATAGCGAATGCGCGGATCGAGGATCGCGTACAGGATGTCCGCGATCACGTTGAACAGGACCACGAGGACCGCGATGCCGAATGTGATCGCCATCACCACCGGCACGTCCTTGCTGTAGATGCCGTCGATCAGGGCGCGGCCGATGCCGGGGATGCGGAAGATCTGCTCCGTGACAATCGCGCCGCCGAAGACTTCCGGCACCTGGAGCGCCATTACCGTCACCACCGGGATCAACGCGTTGCGCATGGCATGCAGCACGACGACCGACTGCTCCCGCAGTCCCTTGGCGCGCGCCGTCCGCACATAATCCTGGCTGATCGTTTCCAGCATCGAGGCGCGCACGAAGCGGGTCAGTTGCGCGGCGCCCGCCAGCCCGAGCACGGTGATCGGCATGATCGACTGTTTGACATTCGGCCAGAAGCCGGTCACCTGCGAGTCGTAGACGAACGGTAACCAGCCGAGGTAGACGCTGAAGATGAGGATCAGCAGGATGCCCGAGAAGAAGGTCGGGACGCTGAAGCCGAGGAAGGCGAAGGTCGTCGCGACCTGGTCGAAGATCGAGTATTGCTTGATCGAGGAGAGGACGCCGATCGGGATCGCGATGAGGACGCTGAGCAGGAATGCCGTGCCGGAGATCTTCAGCGTCACCGGGAGCCGGCCCATGACGTAGTCGCGCACGGGGATCTTGGCGGAGTACGACTGCAGCCAGTCGCCGCGGGCATAGGCGCTTGCCCAGCGGGCGTACTGGACCGGAATCGGGTCGTCGAGGCCCATCGTATGCCGAATCCGCGCCCGCAACTCCGGCGGCACGTTCGGGTTGTTCGCGAAGCCGGAGAGCGGGTCGCCCGGAGCGAGCGCGAGGATGCTGTAGATCACCATGCTGATGGCAATCAGGGTGAAGACCGAGATGATGCCCCGACGAATGAGATAGCGACCCAACCGGCGACCTCCTTGTCAGCCGAGGCACGCGGCGGCGATCAGGGCGCCTCGTGCAAGTTGACGAATTGTCTCTCCCGGCGGCCGGAACGGTGGCCCGCGATTGGAGGCGCCGGCGCGTCGTCTCCGTTCCGCGATGCGGTCACCAGGCAACCAAGCGCCGCGCCACCAAGGATTCGGCAGATGGTACGGAGGGCGTGCTCCGGCGTCAAGAAATGCCGCTGCCTGCACGGCATCGCGCAGATATGGTACGGTAAACCGTCGCGTTGCCGGGGGTCGGTGTTGGGCGCCCCGGCCTTTTGTTGTTCCGTGACCCTATGGGCTCTGCGGGCGATCGGATTCACGAGCAGGTATGGGTGATGGCCAGACTGGAACTCAACGCGCAGCGGCGCACGATCCTCGGCAAGAAGGTGGCGCAACTGCGCCGAAACGGTCAGGTTCCCGGTATCGTCTACGGGCCGGTCGTCAGTGACACTGTGCCGGTGAGCGTCGATCTGCGCGAATTCGTCAAGTTCTTTCAGACGCACGGGCATTCGACCCTCTTCGACCTGCGTTGGGATGGTGGCGAGCAGGCCGTCTTCATTCGCGAGGTGCAGAACGACGCGATCCGGCGCGAGCCGCTGCATGTCGACTTCTACGCGCCAAACTTGCGCGTGCCGACTCGGGCTCAGGTCCCGCTCATCTTCCACAACCCGGTGACCACGTCGGCCGGGGTGCTGACCGAGGTTCGCACTGAGGTCGAGGTCGAGGCGCTGCCGGAGGAGATCCCGGCGCAGATCGATGTCGACGTCGCTCACCTCGAATTGCCGGGCGACCTGATCCGCGTCGAGGACCTGGAGCTCCCCGCGAACGTGACGGCGGTGACCGACGGCAACGAAGTCATCGTCCAGATCGAGGCGGTCTACCAGGAGCCGGAGGCGGTCGAGGCGCCCGAGGCGGCGGCAGAGCGAGTGGCGGAAGGCGCTCCGCGGCCGGAGGCCAACCCGGCAGCCGTTCCGGCGACCGAAGAGTAGCGTTCGAGTTGGCAGCAAAGGGGCGGGGACCGATTGGTCCCCGCCCCTTCGTTGTCTCCGCGTCAGAAGAGAAAACGAGGGCCGGGCAAACGCCCGGCCCTCAAACCCTGGCATCACGGCAGCCGTGCCTTAGCGGCGAACAGCCTCCACCGTGATGCCCGATGTACCGTGACTACTCATGGGCATCACCTCCTTTACCCTGATCGGCCTGGAGTTGACGCCGCCTTATGCAACGTCAGGGGAACGGTAGCATGGCGGCCGTGCGGGGTCAAGGGAATGTCGAGGACCATCGGTCCGGGTCTCCCGCGTTACGGCGGCGGCGGGGGGATGACGAGCTCCTGCCCGACAAAGAGCTTGTCGCGGTCGGTCAGGGGGTTCTCCTTGAGGATCGCCTCCTCGCTGACGCCAAAGCGCGCGCTGATGCCGGAGAGGGTGTCGCCCTCGCGCACGATGTAGATCTGCCGTTCGCTCGGCGTGGCCCGTGGCGGAGGGCCGGCCGTGGCGGTGACGACCGGGAGGGTCGGCGCGGGGGGGATCGTGGCGGGCGACGCCTGCTCGGCGCATGACGTCGCCAGCCCTAGCAGGAGGGGCAGCAGCGCGAGGGAGCGTCTCCCACGACGGCCGGCCGCCACGGTTCTGCCTGGCGGCCGCTAACGGCCCACGAGGAGCGCCGACTCGTCTGGCCAGCGGTACGATGCCGGCCGCCGGTTTGCCAGCGACGGAATCTGGCGGCGTACCGCTTCCACCCGGCTCGGCTCGACCGCCGCCTGCGCCAGGCCAATGCCGTCGCTCGCCGTGGCCACGACCGTCCCCCACGGATCGACGATCATCGAGCGGCCGTAGCACCAGCTTCCGGGCGGGTACTTGCCCCACTGGCCCGAGGCGATCATGTAGAGCCCATTCTCGATGGCACGGGCCCGGATGAGGGTCTCCCAGTGATCTTTCCCGGTCATCAGCGTGAAGGCGGCGGGCAGGATGATCGCCTGCGCGCCGCGCAGGGCGAGGATGCGGAACAGCTCTGGGAACCGAAGGTCGTAGCAGATGGCGAGGCCGACCGGGAGGCCGTCGATCTCGACGACGACGATCTCGTCGCCAGGTGTGACCGTCGCCGACTCCTGGTACTGCTGCACACCGTCGATGACGACGTCAAACATGTGAATCTTGCTGTAGCGCGCGACGATCTCCCCGTGCGGGTCGATCAGGACGGCAGTGTTGTAGAGCCCCGGCGCGCCCTCCCGCATCTCGAGGATGCTCCCGCCGTGGACGTAGATGCCGTGCCGCCGCGCCCGCTCCGCCAGCAGTTCGGTGATCGGCCCGGGGATCGGCTCGGCGTTCTCCCGGTTCCCCTCGTCAGGCCCGAGGTAGGGCCAGACTTCCGGCAGAACCGCAAGCCGGGCGCCGGCCGCGGCCGCGCGATCGATCAGGTCGAGCGCCGATGCGATATTGCGCGCCTTGTCGTCGCCGGAGTTCATCTGAAGGACCGCGACATTCAGGTCAGGAATGCCGCCGGACGGTCCGCTGCCGTTCATGACTGCCATCGGTGCCTCACCTCGCTTGGCCACATTTCGCGGAGACTGCCTCGATCATAGCACCGGCCGCGAAAGAGGACGCGCGGCCTCCGGCTACCGCAAGCCGCCTGTCGAGGTGATGGCGATCCAGGCGCAGGCGATGAGGATGATGATCGCGGCCAGGATCAGGATGACCATGCACGAGCGCCCGGCCGATTCGATATCGGCCCGCGTCGTCACTGGCAGCTCGGCATCCGTTTCGCGAGGCGGCGGGGAGCCTCGCTCGTTGCCATCCGGCTCCGGCAGGGGGTGAAACTCGGCCACGCCTCAACTCGCTCTTGGCGCGGCGCGTGCCCCGCGCCAGACGTGCAGGATGCGCGTCAGGACGGTGAGGTGCGTACCGATGGCGAGGATCCAGAGCGCGGGGATCACTTGCCCGAAGAGGAGGCCAACCGCCAGGACCACCACCCGCTCTGGCCGCGCCAGCAGTCCGACCGATGCCCGGTATCCCGCGGCTTCGGCGCGGGCCCGCGCGTAGCTGATCAGGAGCGATCCCGCGGTGGCCGCGAAAACGAGGAGCGCGCCCGCGCGGAAATCATCCGTCCCCAGGAGGTAGACGAGGAGGCCGCCGTAGACGACTGCTTCCGAATAGCGGTCGAGCGTCGAGTCGAGGAACCCGCCGTAGGGGGTGACGCTGCCGGAAGCCCGCGCGACCGCGCCGTCGAGCATGTCGAATCCGCTGGCGATCAGGAGGAGGATGCCGCCCGCGCGGAGGTTGCCGGTGGCGATGACGACGGCGACCAGTAGATTGAGCAGCAGACCGATGGTGGTGACGGCATTCGGCGTCAGCCCGAGCCGCGCCAGGAATTCGCCCAGGCCGAGCGTGTAGGTGCGGATGCGCGCGCCGATCATCTCCGAAATCACCGCTCGTCGCTCCTCATCCCGCGCCGCGCAGTCGTGGGGCGAGGGAGGACTGCATCGCCCGGTCGTAGACATCGAGCACCCGCGACGCGATCTCCGGCCAATCGTAGCGGCTGGCGGTCGCCTGCCCCGCCACCGCCATGCGCTGGCGCAGCGAGCGGTCGGAGAGGAGGCGGACCAGGGCCAGCGCGAGCGACTGCGGATTCTTCGGCGGCACCAGCAGCCCCTCGTGGCCGTTCGTCATCACGCTGCGATAGCCGGGGATGTCGCCCGCCACGACTGACCGGCCGGACGCCATCGCCTCCAACAGCACGATGCCGAAGCTCTCTCCTGAGGTCGATGGCGCGCAGAAGAGCTCGCAACTGGCGTAGTAGCGAGGGAGATCGGAAGCCGAGGCAAGGCCGACGAAATCGACATTGCGCACGTCGTAACGCTCCATCAGGCCCTCGTAGTGGTCGGGTTTGCCGCCGCCAACGACCACCAGCCGGGCCTCGGGGAACTGCTGGTGGACGAGCGGCATCGCCCGCAGCAGGTACTTGAACCCCTTGCGCGGCTCGTTGAAGCGGCCGACGAAGAGGATGCGGGGGACGCCATCGTTCGCCCAGGGGAAGGGCTCGACATTCCGGAAGCGCTGAATGTCGATGCCGTTGGGCACGATGTCATACGGCCCGTGGAAATACTGCCCGACGAAGTCGCGAGCTGGTTGCGACACGGCGATGCGCGCGTCGAGGCGCGACATCATGAAGGTCATGTAGGGCTTGAACGCCGTGTACCAGGGGCTCGACGCGCGGAAGGCGTGGAAGGTGGCCACGTTGACCGCGCGGGAGTTGAGCAGCACGAGGTAGGGGAGGACGGGGATCAGCGGCTCGTGGAGGTGGATCAGCTCGAACTGCTCGCGCCGCAGCAGCGTCTTGACCGCGTTGTAGAGCGTCACGTCGAAGGTGACGCGCACCATGCTGCCATTCGCGGGGATCGGCACCGTCCGCCCAATGCCGTAGAAGCCGTCGCGCACCTCGAGGCCGCCCTTGCGGCCGCGCGGCGC
>JADYYO010000377.1 GCA_020853615.1 Thermomicrobiales bacterium | reverse complement strand
TGCTCGCTGGCCGCATCGAGCTCGTCGGGGGCCGCGTTTCGGGCATCGTCGCTCATGCCGTGATCGCCAGCACGATGAACGCGGCGAGCGGGACGACCCCGTACTCGATGGCATCGCGCGGGCGCAGTTCGCCGCGCTCGATCATGGTCTGCACGATGCCGACGGCGCAGTAGAAGGCGACGAAGAGGACCGCCCCGCCGGTCCAGCCGTGCGTGACCCACCACATCAGAGGCACGCTGACCGCCGCGACCGCGCCGCCAGCGAGGAGCGCCAGGACGATGCGCCGGCTCGGCACGATCGGTTTGCGCTCCAGCGCCTCGATCGCGAGCAGGGTCGTCACGATGGCGACGAGCAGCGCGGTGACCGGCGTGGGGAGCTTGTTGAGGTAGATGGCGCTGAGCGCGAGGAAGGCGACGATGTGGATGACCAGCGCATGGATCGTCGTCGCGGTCCGCTGCGCGGAGTCGTCGGCGTCGTCGAGGAGGTCGCGCGAGAGGAGGGAGCCGGCATTGCCGAGGAAGGCGATCAACGGGCCGGCGATGATCATGGTCGTATTGTGGAAGGTGGCGACGAGGGTGATCGCGGCGGCCGTCGCGACGACCGGGACGATCCAGGCCATGCTCCCCGCCGCGTGTTCGAACAGCTCGAGCGCGCCCGGGCCGGAAGCGGTGCGATCGGCGTAGACCGCGCCGAGGCCGGCGCCGGCGGTCGCGATCGCGGCGACGAGCCAGAAGAGCGCGTTTGTCGTCTGCGCGAGCGGAAGGGGATTGGCGGTCGGCGCCCCCGTGGCGTAGATGGCGAGGACAAAGACGACGGCCGAAACCGCCACGCTGATGACGAGGCCGAGGCCGGAACCGGGCTGGTTCCCTGATTGCGGGCCCGGGGCGGGCGGGCCGAGATCGGGCCGGATCGGGGCCGTATCGGCGATGGGCGTGCCCTCGTCGAACCCTAACGCCTCCGCCGGGGTGACGAGCGCGTCGTCCTCTCCAGGAAGGGCGTCTCCCGCCAATCCTGACTTTCGGCCAAGCCCGAACCGGGGTTTCATCGGCCAGCGCCCGGAATCGTGTCGCGCGACAGCGTTCGCTTCATGCGGTGATCATACCGCGCCGCGCTGAACGCGTGCGGGAGCCACCCCCGCCAATGCCCGCTCGATCTCACCGATGGCTATCGCCCCCTCCCGCAGGATCGTGATGTCTTTGCCGGCGACGGCGACGATCGTGGAGGGTTTGTTGCCGGGTGTCGGGCCGCCGTCGACGATCAGGTCCGATGGCAGGAGACCGAGGTCGGTGAGGGGCGCGGCAGCGAGTGCCGGCGGCTCTCCCGACGCATTCGCCGACGTGACCGCCAACGCGCCACCGACGCCGGCGATCACCTCCCGCGTCACGGCGCAATCGGGCACCCTGATGGCCACTGTTGTTCGGCCGCGCTCGTCGCTGGAGGTCACGGGCTGCGGCAAGCCTGGCCGACCCGGCACGACGAGTGTAAGGCCGCCTGGCCAGAAGCACCCTGCCAGGATGCGCGCGGGCGGCGGCAACTCCTCGGCCACCAGGTTGATGCCGGACGCGTCGGCGAGGAGGATCGGGATCGCCTTGTTCGCGGGGCGGCCCTTGATCGAGTAGAGGCGCTCGATGGCGTCGGGCCGGCGCAGATGGGCCGCGATACCGTAGACCGTGTCCGTGGGGAGGGCGACGACCGCGCCACGCTGCAGCGCGGCCGCGGCCAGGGCGACAGTCTCGCCGTCCGCCGCCGACACGACCCGCGCGGCCGCGCTGGAATCCGCCGGGCCGCCGTTCACAGCGCCGACTTGATCTGTTCGGCGACCGAGCGGTTGATGCCGGGGACGGCCAGGAGGTCGTCCGTCTCCGCCTCCCGGATCGCCTTCAGCGAGCCGAAGTGGCGCAGGAGCGCCTGCTTGCGCTTCGGGCCGATCCCGGGGATGTCGTCGAGCCGGGACTTGAACGTCGCCTTGCTCCGCCGTTGGCGATGGAACGAGACGGCGAAACGATGCGCCTCGTCCCGGATCCGCTGCACGAGGAAGAGGGCCTGCGAATCGCGCGGCAGGATGACCGGCGCGGGGTTCCCCGGCAGGAAGAACTCCTCGTTCTCCTTCGCCAGCGCCGCGATCGGCTGCTCGGGCCAGTTCGCCTCCTCCAGACCGGCCAGGGCCGCGCTCAACTGCCCCTTCCCGCCGTCGACGACGACGAGATCGGGGATTGCCGCCCACTTCTCATCCGTCTCCTCGGCCGAAGCGCGCCGGAAGCGCCGCGCGATCACCTCGCGCATCATGGCGAAGTCGTTGCTCCCCTCGACGGTTTTGATGGTGAAGCGGCGGTACTCGCGCTTCGCTGGCCGCCCATCCTCGAAGACAGTCATGCTGGCGACCGGGTTGGTGCCGTGCAGGTTCGAGATGTCGAAGCACTCGATGCGGCGGGGCATGCGCGGCAGGTCGAGCGCTTCCGCCAGCTCCGACATCGCGGCGGTCATGCGCTGCTCGTCCGAGAGGTACTTGAGCCGGCTCTGTTCCAGGTTCTCGGCCGCGCTCTTCTCGACCATGACGACCAGCTCGCGCTTGCGGCCGCGTTTGGGCACCGCGAGCGTGACCGCTCCGCCGCGCCTGCCGGCGAGCCAGCCCGCGAGAATCTCCTGCTCCCCCTCCGGAAGCTCGTGGCCGAGGAGGATCGACGGCGGGACGACGGCGGCCTCGGCGTAGAACTGGCTGACGAAGCTGGCCAGGATCTCGCCCGGCTCGTCCTCGATCCGTGCCTGCATCGGGAAGAACTCCGATCCGAGGAGGCGGCCGCCGCGCAGAAAGCCGACCTGCACTCCGGCGTCGCCCCCCTCGCCACGGGCGACGGCGACGATGTCGGCGTTGTCCTGGCTCGGGCTGACGATCTTCTGCCGCTCGAGGACGTGGTTGATGGCGCTGATCCGGTCGCGCAGCTCCGCCGCGCGCTCGAAGTTCCAGGCGTCAGACGCTTGCGCCATCTCCTCTTCCAGCGCCGAGAGGATCTCCTCGGCCTGCCCGTTCAGAAACATCGCCGCGCCGTCGATGGCGCGCATGTAGGTCTCGCGGTCGACCGCGGCGATGCAGGGGGCGGTGCACTGGCGGAGGTGGTAGTAGAGGCAGACCTCCTCCTTGCCGGTGATCCGCTTGTCGCACTTGCGGTACGGAAAGAGGCGGTTGAGGAGGTTGAGCGTCCGGTAGGCCGAGCCCGCTGAGGTGTAGGGACCGAAGTAGCGGCCGCCGTCATCGACGATGCGGCGCGTCGAGATGATACGCGGCCACTCCTCGTTCGTGATCTTGAGGTAGGGATACGTCTTGCTGTCCTTCAGCATGACGTTGTAGCGGGGCTGATAGCGCTTGATCAGCTCGTTCTCGAGGATCAGCGCCTCGGTCGGCGTGTCGGTGCGGATCACGTCGAAGTCGGCGATGTGCCGGACGAGCTCCCGAGTCTTGGCGTCGGCGTGGCGCGTCGACTGGAAGTAGGAGCGGACGCGATCGCGCAGGCGCATCGCCTTGCCGACGTAGATCACCTTCCCCTCGCTGTCGCGCATGAGATAGACGCCCGGTGCGGGGGCCAGGGCGCGCAGGCGGGAGGAAAAGTCGGGAGGGGTGACGCGGTTCATGGCGCAAGTGTAGGACGTTTCCACGCCGAAACGGAGGGCGCCGCGAGCGTTACGCGGGAAGCGTGACCTCGGCGATCTGCCCGTCGCGGATCGTGAAGCCGCGAATATAAGGTTTGTCAGGATCTTCGAGCGAGCAGATCAGGTAGACCGCCTCGGGCCAGAAGGCGAGCTCGACGTCGGTGCGGGAGGGGTAGGCCGGCGAGGCGGGATGCGAGTGATAGATAGCGACGATCTCGGCGTTCTCGTTCGGGAGCTCGCGGAATTCGAGGTCGGCCAGCTCCTTCGGATCGATCTCGTAGAAGCGGTTCCCCTCGGCGATGTTCGTCGTCGGGTAGACACGGACCGGCGCGCCATCCCGCCCGGCGATGATGCCACAGCACTCGCGCGGGGCCTCTCGCCGGGCGTGCGCGATGATCGCCGCCCGCATCTCCGGCGAGAGGGGGAAGGCGGTGTCGATTCCCGGCGCGGCCGACTCGCTCACGCGGCGCTCCCGCCGGCCATGGCCGGGATGATGCCGAGCTCGTCGCCGGGCGAGAGGGGCGTGGCGATGCCGTCGCGGTCGCGCACGTTCTGACCATTGACGAAGAGGTTGACAAAGCGCCGGATCTGCCCGGAGTCGTCGCGAACCCGCTCGTCGATCCCCGGAAAGCGCGCCTCGAGTGCATCGAGAGCGTCGCCGACCGTCGCGCCGCTGACCTCGACCCGCGACTCGCCATCGGTGAAGCGCCGCAGCGGCGTCGGAATCAGCACCTGGACCGTCGATTCACTCGCCATGAGTTCTCCTTTGTGAGCGGTTGCGATTAGCCGAGCTCCCAAAGCCCGGTAGAAAGATAGCGCGCGCCGCCGTCGCAGCCGATCACGACCAGCCTCGCCGCTTGCCCCGCGCTGGCCAGCTCCCGCGCCAGCTCGCCCGCCGCCGCCAGATTGGCCCCGGTCGAGCTGCCGGCAAAGAAGCCCTCGACACGCGCCAGCGCCCGGGCGGCCTCGAACGCGGCCTCGGTTTCGATGCCCATAATGCGGTCGGGGAGTGACGGATCGTAGATGCCGGGGACGATCGCCGTCGGCAGGTGCTTGAGCCCCTCGATGCCATGGAACGCCTCGGCCGGCTGCACCCCGATCAACTGCACCGCCCCCTGCTGCCGCAGGTAGGCGCCCGTCCCCATCAACGTCCCCGTCGTCCCCAGCGCGGCGACGAGGTGCGTGACCCGGCCGTCGCTCTGGCGCCAGATCTCGGGGCCGGTCGTTGCGACGTGCGCGGCGGGATTGGCGGGGTTGTTGTACTGATCGGCGTAGAAGAAGTCGTCGCCGGCCACGGAGGTCATCTCGCGGACCAGCCGGATGGCGCCGTCGGAGCCTTCATAGGGATCGCTGTAGATGACTCGCGCTCCGTACGCGGCGAGGGTCCGCTTCCGCTCCTCCGACGCGCTGCCCGGCACGACAAGGGTGACGGGAAACGAGAGCGCCGCGCCGAGCATGGCGTAGGCGATGCCGGTGTTGCCGGAGGTGGCGTCGAGGAGCGTTCTCCCCGGCCCGAGCTGACCGCTCTTGATCGCCGCGCGGACGATCGAGAGGGCGGTGCGATCCTTGATCGAGCCGCCGGGGTTGACCCACTCGGCCTTGAGGTGAAGCTCGATCGTCTCGGGCAGGCCGAGATAGCGCTCGTAGCGCCGCAGGCGGTGCAACGGGGTGTTGCCGATCGACCGCGCGACTGCCGACTCGGCGATGCTGGCGAGCAACGCGGCGTCCGGGCCGCAAATCGCCTGCTCTGGCGTGGTTCGGGTAGCTTTGGCGCGATCGTGCATGGCGTATTCCGAGTTCTTCATCAAGAAATAGGATACACCCCACGGCATCTCCTCGCTATACCCTTGAGGGAACGATCGAACGGGCCGAACCGGAAGAGGGGACAAACGCATGGCAACAGGCTGGCGGTCGATCGAGCTGCGGCAACCCTTCGATCTGGCGAAGACCGCCGCGCCTGTCTGGTGGTCGGGGCATCGCTCGGCGCAGGTCGACTGGCGCGAGGGTGTCTTCACCTGGGTCGGATGGGAAGGGGATCGCGTCGCCTGGCGATGCGCGCGGCAAGACGGGCCGGTTCACCTCGCGATTGGCGGCTGCCGCGACGAGTCAGGAGACATCGACTGGGCGGAGGCGGTGCTCGGAATCGGGCAGTCCCTCCCCTCGTTCGAGGACGAGACTGTCGCCGCGCTGGCTCGGGACCATGCCGGGTTGCGCTCCTGGTCGGCCGGCTCGCTATATGAAGGCTTCGTCTCGGCGATCGTCGGGCAGAGCATCAGCGTCGCGGCGGCGGCGACCGTCGAGCGGAGACTGTGCGAGCAATTCAACGCGCCGATCGAGCTTGGCAATCGTGCCTTCTTCCCGCCGCCGCGCCCGGAGCAATTGGGAAGCGCATCAGTCGAGACCGTTCGCCAATGCGGGGTAACGATGGTCCGGGCGGCGGCGTTGATCGAGATCGGCAAGGTGTTCACGGCTTCCGGAGCCGGACAACATGGCCGCGATCTCGAGGCGGCGCGGTCATTGGCGCGCGACTGCCTCGCGATGCCCGGCATCGGCCCGTGGACGGTCGAGTCGGCGCTGCTCTGGGGGATCGGCGACCCGGATGCCTACCCGAGCGGCGATGTCGCGCTGCTGCGCGCGGTCAGGAACCGTCACCCGGAGATCGGGACGATGCGCGACCTCGACCACCACGCGCGCCGCTGGCGCGGGGCGCGGGGTTGGGCCGCCCGGCTCTACTGGCTCGATTTGCTTGGATATCCAGAGGGGTGATGCCGATGAAAGCCCTCATCCCGACGCCAAACGACCCTCACCCCCAACCGCCACCCAAGGGGTACCCGGCCCTGTGCGCAGGGCGAGGGGCCGGGGGTGAGGGTCGACGCCGCGGATGCGCTTGCGCCATCCCTGACATATCTTTCGCGATCAGCCGACGTTGGGATCAGTATTCACGACATAACGAGTGCTACATCTCCTCCCCCTCGAACCCGCGCACGACGCCCTGGAGGAGTTGGCCCGACTCGGCCATGACGAAGCGGAGGCTGTCAAGGTAGACGAGGACTTCGAGCAGGTCGGGGCCGCGCAGCGATTCCACGGCGTCGGCGAGCTCGCAGCACTCGCGCAGCGCGGCGACGAGATTCTGTTGCGCCTGCGCGGCGCGCGCGGCGATGCCGCTCTCCGTCGGGTCCATTGGTGCGTCTCCTTTGCGCGTGTCACTCGTCCGGTCAGCCGATCGCGGCAACGGCAGCGGGGGAGAGGCCGCGAAACCCGATGGCCTCCTCGAACGCCTGGCCGATACGGAAGAGGGTTGCCTCGTCTCCTGGCCGTCCCGCCAGTTGCGCGCCGATCGGCAGCCCCGACTGATCGAGGCCCGCGGGGAGGGCGAGCACCGGCTGCCCCGTCGCGTTGAAGGGCATCGTCAGGCGCGTCCAGCCGGCCCCGAGCGATTCCTCGAGCCCGGT
>JADYYO010000376.1 GCA_020853615.1 Thermomicrobiales bacterium | reverse complement strand
GTTGCCGCGGCGCGCACGGGGGCGGCGGGCCCAGGCGCGCTCATCGGCGCGATGCGGCGGTTCGTCGCGCGCGTCCCGCGCGTGCCGCTCCTCGACCGCCGGCTGGAAGGCATCGGTGAGAGCGCGGGCGTGGACCCCGAGCTGATGCGTGGCCCCGTCGCCCGCGCGGCGGGGAATGCGACCGACGTCCGGCTCGGCGACGATGCCTACACCACCCTCGGTTTCTCGCCCGTCGTCCGCACCGGCGGCGACGCGCTCGCCCGGCTCCAGGTCCGTCTGGGGGAGATATCGGCCAGCCTCGATCTCGTTCTTGCCGCCACGAGCGGCCCGAGCGCCGAGCTCCGCCCAGCGCGGCTGCCGGCCGATCTCTCCGGCTCGGCCGGGGCGGCGGTCGAGACGCCGCGGGGCATGGCCGGGCTCCACATCGCGGTCGAGCGGGGCATGGTGACCATGGCGCATATCGACCCGCCGTCGGTTGGGCACGCGGCCCTCGTTCCGGCGCTCACCACGGGCGCGGAGGTCGCCGACGCGCTGGTGGCGGTCGCCTCGCTCGACCTGTCGCCGTGGGAGGTGGCCCCGTGATGGCAGTTGCGCTGGTGCTGGCCCTTCTGGCGGGAGCGTACGCCGTGGCGGTGCTGGAGGGATGGGCGACGACTGGCCGCTTCCGGCCGGCTGCGCCGCTCATCGCCGGCCTGGCCCTGTTCGGCCGCGAGTCGCTCGTGCCGCGGCGCCCCGACCGCCTGCTCTTCGAGACCGCGCCGGTCCTGCTGCTGATCGCCGCCCTGCTCGCCGCCGCCGTCCTGCCCCTGGCCCCGAATCTCGTGGCCGTCGATCTCGCCACGGGGGCGCTCTTCGTCAACGCGGCCTGGGCCTACGTGATGGTCGCGCTGATCATGGCTGGCTGGGGGCCGGACGGCGCCTACGCCATGGTCGCCGGCTGGCGGTTCCTCGGCCAGCTCGTGGCCTACGCGATGATGATCGTCATGCCGATCTCGGCAGTCGCCATGCGGGCCGAATCGTTAGCGACCACCGCCATCGTGCAGTCCCAGGCGGACTTCTGGAACGTGGCGGCCCAGCCCATCGGCTTCGTGCTCTTCTGGCTCGCCGCGATGGCTGTCGCGTTTCTCCCCCCGTTCGACCTCCCCACCGCGCCCGGGACGTTGGCCGGCGGGGTGGCCGCCGAATATACGGGCGCTCGGCTGGCGATCTTTCGGCTGGCGCGGCTCCTCCTGGTCGTCACTCTGGCGGCCGCGGTCACCGTCTTCTACCTCGGCGGGTGGCTCGGGCCGTGGTTCCCCGCCTGGGCATGGACCGGGATCAAGACGCTCATGGTCGCCGCCGCGATGTTTGGCGGGGGCCGATTCGTGCCCCGCATCCGCGTCGAGCACCTCTTGCAGTGGAGCTGGAAGCTCGGCATCCCGTTGGCGCTGCTCAACATCGCCTGGGCCGGGGTCACGCTCTGGTGGGTCGACCGGTGACCGGGCAAACCGTCGCCGTCGCCGTCACTGGCGGCATCGCTGTCTGGTTTGGCGTCGCCGTCTTCCGCACCTCGTCGATGGTCCGCTCGGCGCTCTCGCTGCTCGCCTCGATGGCCGCCATCGGCGGGGTGTTCCTGGCGATGGAGGCGGAATTCCTCGGCGTGCTGCAGCTGATGATGATGGCGACGGAGATGGCGATCATGTCCGTCTTCATGGTGATGTACATGATGGACCCGGGCGGGCTGGGGCAGATGGAGATGTCACACCAGAAGCGCTCCTCCCTGGCGGCGGGGAGCCTGGCCGGGCTGGCAGCCCTCGGCATCGCGCTCCTCGTCGACTGGGGCCCGATCGCGCCGGTGGCCGCCCCGCCAGGTGAGCAGACGCGTGCGCTGGGAATCGAGACGATGACGCGCTCGCTGCTCGTCTTCGAGATGGCCGCGGTCACGATCCTCGTCGCGATGATCGCGGCGATCACGGTCGCCATCGCGAGGCGGCGATGACCACACTGCTTGTCGCCCTTGTCGTCGGCGCCGCCCTTTTCGGGGTCGGTCTGTACGGGGCGCTCAGCCAGACCAACCTCGTCATGATCATGATGGGCATCGAGTTGATGCTGGGCGCGGCGATGGTCAACCTCGTGGCCTTCTGGCGGTTCCTGCACCCCGACGCGATGGAGGGGCAGGTGTTCGTCCTGGTCGTGATGACGGTGATGGCGGTCGAGGCGGCGGTCGGCTTCGGTCTCGGTACCGCGCGCTTCCGCGCCAAGGGGTCGGTCGAGATGGAAGAGGCGGCGGAGCTCAAGGGGTGAGCGTCTCCGCGGCCATCATCCTTGGCCCCCTCGCGGCGGCGGCGCTCATCCTCCTTATTCGGCGGTGGCCCGGCCGCTTGGCGGCCGCGGGAGCGCTCGTCGGCTGGCTGGCTGCCGCGGCCACCCTCCTGCGTGTGGCTGGCGGCGACGCCCCGGCCACGCTCCTGCCAGGGCTGCCGGGGTTCCCGCTCCGCCTGGTCGTCGACCCGTTGGGCGCGCTGCTCGCGATAACCGTCGCCACCATCGGCGTCCTGGTGCTCGTCTACGCGGTCGGCTACATGTGGGAGGAGCGCGATCAGGTCCGCTTTTTTGCCACGATGGCCTTCTTCGTCGCCGCCATGCAGGCGCTCGTCCTGGCGGGTGACTGGCTGCTCTTCCTTGCCGCCTGGGAGCTGATCGCGCTTGCCTCCTACCTCCTGATCGGGTTCTGGTTCGCGCGCCCCGATGCCGGAGACGCCGCGACCCGCGCCTTCGTGACCACCCGCGCGGCCGACCTCGGGCTCTACATCGGCGTCTTTACCCTGGCTAGAGCGACTGGCACGACCGAGATCGCCGCGACGCTGGCGGTCGCCGGAACGACAGCCACGATCGCTGCCCTCGGCTTCCTCGTCGCGGCCATCGGCAAGTCGGCCCAGGCGCCCCTTCAGGGCTGGCTGCTCGACGCCATGGCCGGGCCAACGCCGGTCTCGGCCCTGTTGCACTCGGCGACGCTCGTCGTGGCCGGGGTCGTCCTCCTGGCCCGCGTCTCTCCGCTCATGTCCGCGGACCTGCGCCTCATCGTGGGGCTCGTCGGCGGGGCAACGGCGCTGCTGGCTGGCTTGACAGCCGTGGCGCAGCGTGACCTGAAGCGCCTCCTCGCCGCCTCGACCTCCAGCCAGCTCGGTCTCATGCTCCTCGCCCTCGGCGCCGGATCGCTGGGCGCGGCCGCGGTCCACCTCGTCGCCAACGCGGCGATGAAGAGCGCCCTCTTCCTCGCTGCCGGGCTCTTCCAGCATGCGCGCCAGTCGACGGCCTTCGCGGACCTCACCGGCGTTGGTCGCGTCCGTCGCCCCGCCTTCATCGCCATGGTGATTGCCGGCCTCGCCCTGGCCGGCGTCCCGCCCCTGGCCGGCTTCTGGTCGAAGGATGCCGTCATTGCCGCCGCGCTCGCCGCGACCACGCGCGGCCTGCTGGGTCCGCTCGCCGTGGCCGCGAGCGTCCTGACCGGGATCTACGTGGGAAGGATGCTCCAGCTTCTCTGGCAACCCGCCGCGGGCCGAGGCGAGGAGGAACGCCCTGTTGATCCCGGCAACGCGTGGATGGGCGCCGGCCTCGCGCCGCTCGCGACCCTGGCGATCGTCCTCGGCCTTGCCGTCAAGCCGATCGGGGAGCTGCTCGGGGTCGAAGTTCCCGAGGATACGCTCGCGCTCGCGCTCGGCCTCGTCGCCGCGGCCATTGGTCTCGCCGCCGGCTGGCTCCTGCCGGCTGCGCGGCTGCTGGGACCCGCCTACGATGTCGCCCTCCGCGGGTTTCGCCTGGACGATGGGCTTGACGGCCTCGTCGTGCGCCCGCTGCTGGCGCTGGCGCGGGCCAGCTACCGGCGCGACCGCTCCCTCCACGCCGCCGTGCTCGGCGTCGGCCGCCGGGCCCTCGGCGTCGCGGCCGCGGCATGGCGGCTCGACAATCGCATCCACGCCCTGGTCAACGACGTCGGTGCCGCGGCGCTGGCCGTTGCCCGTGTCGCCCGGCTCAGCGACGAGGCGGCGATCGAGGTCCTCATCGCCGACCTCGTCGCCGGGACGCGGCGGCTGGGCGCTCGCGCCCGCCGTCTCCAGACCGGGTTGGTCCACCGGGAGCTCCTTGTCGCGGCCAGCGCTGCCGCCCTCGTCCTGATCCTGGTGCTGTTGTCATGACCGTGGCTGCCGTTCCGGTGAGTCGCCGCCCCGCCCCTCCGCGCGCCGCCAACGCCATCCTCACCGCCCGGTATTCGCCATGTCAGCGATAGGAGAGCCGCGCTGATGCCGCTTGTGTCGCTCACCCTCCTTCTGCCCCTGCTCGGCGTGCTCCTCCTCGTCGCCCTGCGTGACGTTTCCGCTCGCACCGCCCACCTGATCGGGCTCGTTGTCTCGGGGCTGACCCTCCTCGCCGCGCTGGGGATCTGGACCCGCGGGATCGGTACTGGGTTCAGCCAGGTCGAGGAGGTCGCGTGGATTCCGTCCCTCGGGGCCGCCTACCGGGTCGGCGTCGATGGCATCAGTCTGCCCCTCGTCCTCCTGACCGCGGTGCTCGTTCTCGTCTCGCTGGTCTTCTCGCTCACGATCGATGAGCGTGCGCGGTCGTACGTCGCCCTCTTCTTGCTGCTGGAGACCGCCTGCCTCGGCGTCTTCGTCGCACTCGATCTGGTCCTCTTTTACGTCTTCTGGGAGATAACGCTGGTCGCGATGTACTTCATCATCGCTGGCTGGGGCTACGAGGATCGGCAACGGGCTGCCTTGACGTTCTTCCTTTACACGCTCCTCGGTAGCCTGCCTCTGCTGCTGGCGATCCTCGCCCTCTACCTCGGCAACGATCCGCGCACCTTCGACATGCGCGCGATCATCGCGGCGCCGCCCCTCTCAGGACTTGCCGCCGGGCTAACGCTCCTGGCGCTCCTCATTGCGTTCGCGATCAAGACCCCCGTCTTTCCATTCCATACCTGGCTGCCGGCTGCCCACGTCGAGGCGCCGACGGCCGGGAGCGTGGTCCTCGCCGGCGTCATGCTGAAGCTCGGCACCTACGGCCTGGTGCGCTTCGCGCTCCAGATGACGCCCGACGCTTTTCGCGCCGTGGCTTTGATCGTGGCGGTCGTCGGGGGCTTTTCGGCACTCTATGGGGCCTTCGTCGCCCTCGCCCAGACGGATCTCAAGCGGCTGGTGGCCTACACCAGTGTCAACCACATGGGCTACGTCGTCGTCGGCGTTGCCGCAGCCGCGACCGCGACCGACGTCCGCGTCCGCGCGCTGGCGCTCGACGGGGCTGTGCTGCAGATGGTGAGCCACGGCATCGTCACCGGCGCCCTCTTCCTGCTCGTCGGCACGCTGCAGGACCGGGCGCACACTCGGGATATGGGCGCCCTCGGCGGCCTGCTGCGCGTCATTCCCCGTATCGGCTGGTTCTTCATCCTGGCCGCGTTTGCCTCGCTCGGCCTGCCCGGGCTCGCGCACTTCCCGGCAGAGTTCCAGATCTTCCTCGGCGCCTTCGCGGTCTGGCCGCTCCTGGCGGCGATCGTCGTCGTCGGGATCGTCATCACGGCCGGACTCTACCTGCGGGCGATCCAGGCCACCTTCTTCGGTGCGCTCCCCGAACGTTGGCGGACGATGCCGGGACTCTCCGGGCCGGAAGCCTGGGCGATCGTCCCCCTCCT